>CACWKU010000054.1 GCA_902761575.1 uncultured bacterium | reverse complement strand
CGGGCGCGGAACCGGCTTCGCCCGGTCCGGCGAAGGATCCGCCGAGCAGGACGCGCGCGGCGAAGGCGAGGCAAAGCGCGGCCGCCGCCGCGAGGATCGCGGCGAGGCCGTGGAAGAGGTGTCGGACTGGCGGGGTCATAAGCCGGATTCTGTGTCCGCCCGAAGGCGGCTCGGATCATTCTTCTTCGCGATCGACCCGGAACGCCGTCCTTCCTTTCGGCCGGACCGCCCGCGGGCCGCGGGGCGCGTTCCCTATTCGATCTTGCTCCGGGCGGGGCTTGCCTTGCGCGCCGCGTCTCCGCGGCGCACGGTGGTCTCTTGCACCGCCGTTTCACCCTTGCCCCGGGGTCGCCCCCGGGGCGGTCTCGTTTCTGTGGCGCTTTCCGTCGGCGCGGTTTGCCCGCGCCGCTCCCGCCGTCGCCGGCGGGACGCCCTGCCCTGCGGAGTCCGGACTTTCCTCCGTCCCTGCGCCGCGCGGTCGCCCGCGCGCCCGGGGCGGCGATCCGTCGCCCGCCGGTTCGACACGAAAGGTTGCGTTCCTCCTACTTGAAGATCAGGCGCCCGCAGTAGTCGCAGGCGACGATGTCCATCTTGTCCGGCGTGTCGGCGAGCTTCGCGTTGCGCTGGGCCTGCTGCATCTTGGAGGCGGGAAGCACCATGTGGCAGCCCGGGCAGCCGTTGCCCTCGCGGACGCGGAACACGACGGGGAAATACTTCTTGCGGAGGCGGTCGTAGTAGTCGAGGAAGCGGCGCTTCTCGGGCGTCTGCAGCGCCTTGGCCTTGCCGTCGCGCACCTCCTGCGCGGCGAGCAGCTTCTCCTGCGCCTCCACGAGCTGGGCGCGAAGCTCGTCTGCGTAGGCCTCGACGGACGCGCTCTCCTCGGCGAGGCGCGCCTCGAACATCGCGATGCTCTCCTGCACGTCCGCGATGTGGGCCCTCGCCCGCTCGGCGCGCTCCTCGTATTCGGCCTTGACGCGACGGCAGCTCTCGATCTGGCGGCCGAGGGCGGCGTACTCGTTGTTGGTCTTGACCTCCTGGCGCTGCTTCTCGTACTTGGCGATCTGGGCCTCCTGGGCCTCGGCGTCCATGCGGGAGGAGGCCTCGACCTTCTGCGCCTTCTCGAGCGTCTCGCGGGCCTGCTCCAGCTCGCGGCGGTAGTCGTCGAGCTTCTCCTGCTCGAGCTTCCGGCGCTTGGGAATGTCGTGGACCTGCTTCTCCAGGCTCTTGATGACGGAATCCTGCTCCTGCAGGTCCAGCAGCTCGTCGATGACGCTCACGGGTGTTTTCTCCGGTGGAAAGGGGTTCGGGAAAAGGACGGCGCGGAATCTAGCAAAACGGCCGTCCCGTGTCAAGGTTGCGCGCACCTCCGGATTGACACCGAACCGCGAAAACACTATGATTCCCGGCCATCACGCCGCACGCGGCCGCGCAGGGTGCGCGGACGGGCGGCGCGGAGAAACGAATGAGCACGAAAGTCGTCATCGAAACGTCCAAGGGAACCATGGAGGCCGAGCTCTGGGAGGACAAGGCCCCCAAGACCGTCGCGAACTTCCTCCGCTACGTCGACGAGAAGTTCTACGACGGAACGGTCTTCCACCGCGTCATCCCCGGGTTCATGATCCAGGGCGGCGGCTTCACGCCCGACATGGAGCAGAAGAAGACGCACGAGCCGGTCGTGAACGAGGCGCGCAACCGCCTCCCCAACGAGCGCGGCACCCTCGCGATGGCGCGCACGAACGTCGTCGACTCCGCCACGAGCCAGTTCTTCGTGAACCACGCGGACAACGCGTTCCTCGACTTCAAGGCGCCCACCGCGCAGGGCTTCGGCTACTGCGTGTTCGGCAAGCTCACGAGCGGGCTCGACGTGCTCGACGCCATCGCCAAGGTCCCGACGACGACGGTCTCGTGGTACGAGAACGTCCCCGCGACGCCCGTCGTCATCCTCTCCGTCCGCCGCGCCTAGCCATGTCCGACTGCTCCTGCCACGACCACGGCGACGCGCCGGCCGCGGCGGCGGCCGCCGCCGCGCCCCGCCCCGACTGGGACACCTACTTCATGGACATCGCGCACGTCGTGAAGACGCGCAGCAACTGCTCGCGCCGCAACGTCGCCGCCGTGATCGTGAAGGACCGCCGCATCATCTCCACCGGCTACAACGGCACGCCGCGCGGCGTCCGCAACTGCAACGAGGGCGGCTGCCCGCGCTGCGCCTCCAGCGCCCCGAGCGGCACCGGGCTCGGCGAGTGCATCTGCTCGCACGCCGAGGAGAACTCCATCACGCAGGCCGCCTACCACGGCATCTCCACCAAGGGCGCGACGATCTACGTCACGCTCTCGCCCTGCCTCATGTGCTCCAAGATGATCGTCAACGCGGGCATCCGCGAGGTCGTCTACGACGAGGAGTATTCCGTCACCGAGCAGACGAAGGCCGTCCTCGCCGAGGCCGGCGTCGTCCTCCGGCGGCTCGAGGGATACAAACGGCCCACGCTCGTGCGCAATGGATAGCTTGTTCTGGCGCTTCCTCGTCATGGCGTGCGCGCTGCTCGCGAGCTTCTTCTTCTCCGCGAGCGAGTTCGCCGTCATCCGGCTCGACCGCCTCAAGGTGAGGCAGGCGGCCGAGGAGGGCTCGCGCGCGGACCGCATCCTCGCGGGCTTCCTCGCGGACACGGGGCGTTTCCTCTCCGGCATCTCGATCGGCAACACGCTCGCGAACCTCCTGCTCTCGTCGTTCGCGGCGATCACCTTCGCGCCGCCGCTCGCGCGCCGGCTCGTCGCGGCCGACGCCGGCCCGGGCGCCGAGGCGACCGCCGCGGCGCTCGTCACCTTCGCGCTCTCCTACGCCGTCCTCGTCTTCGGCGAGATCGCGCCCAAGCAGGCCGCCATCGCCGCGGGCGAGCGCTTCGCGCACCGCTTCGCGCCGCTGCTGCGCGCCTGGACGTGGATCGTGCACCCCGCGGTGTGGCTCGTGAGCGCCTCCGCGCGCCTCGTGCTGCGGCCGCTGGGCGTGCGCCCCGGCGACGGGCTCGTCCCCGCCGTCACCGAGGACCAGATCCTCCTGCAGGTCGAGGCCGGCGAGCAGCAGGGCACGGTCGAGGCCGACGAGAAGGAGATGATCGAGAACGTCTTCGAGCTCAACGACCTGACGGCCGCCGACGTGATGGTGCACCGCAAGGACGTCGTCGCGCTCCCCGCCGAGGCGTCGTGGGAGGAGATCCGCGACACGATCCGGCGCGCCGGCGTCTCGCGCATCCCGATCTACCGCGGCTCGATCGACACGATCGAGGGGGTGCTCAACGCGCGCGACTTCCTGCTGCGCTCCGTCGACTCCAGGTCCTTCGCCATCGCCGCGCTGCTGCGCAAACCGATGTTCGTTCCGGAGACCGTCAAAGCGGACGTCCTGCTCAAGCGCATGCAGAAGCGCAAGCAGTCCATCGCGATCATCGTCGACGACTACGGCGGGACGTCCGGCATCGTCACGATCGAGGACCTCGTCGAGCAGATCGTGGGCGACCTCTACGACGAGTACGACGGCCCCGACGACGTCGTCGAGATCAGGGATCTGGGCGAAGGGAAATGGCTTGTCCCGGGCGAGAGCTCCATCGACGACGTGAACGAGGCGCTCGGCACGGAGCTGGAGGAGGGCGAGTTCTCGACCCTGGCCGGCTGGATCGTGGAGCGGCTCGCCTCCGTCCCGGCGCAGGGCGCGGACGTGGACGTCCCCGAACACGGCCTCTCGATGAAGGTCGTGAAGATGGAGGGCCGCCGCATCGACACGGTCCTCGTCCGCAAGGCCGCCGCGCCGGCGGCCGACGCCGACGCCCGGTAGCGCCCGCTACGGCGCGGACTTCCGCACCGTGGCCACGACGAGGCCGCGGCGCGCGAGATGCTGCAGGAACTGGCCGAGGAGGGCTCGCGACTCGAAGAAGGTGAGCTTCTCCGCCGCGGCGAACTCGTCGACGAGCTCTCCGTAGGTCTTGCGCCCGTCGATCATGCCGTAGACGCGCGTGCCGAGGCGGTCGAGCTTGTAGCGCTTCGTCGGCGAGGCCCTGAGGAGACGCCGCAGGAAGCGCTGCACGGGCGTCCGGTAGAGAAGCTCCACCTCCACCTCGAGCCGCTGCGGGTCCTCCGGAAGGGGCGTCGCCCTCACGTGCGCGTTCCGCACCGGAACCGCCTGCAGCGCCTGCCGGAACTGCTCGTCCTGCTGCTGGATCGACTTCGTCTTCATGGGGGCCCGTCGCCTCGCTAGACGCCGCCGAAGCGGCGATGGCGCGCGGCGAAGGCGTCGAGCGCGGCCTTGAAGTCCTCCTCGCCGAAGTCGGGCCAGAGGACGGGCGTGAAGTGGAACTCGGCGTAGGCCGCCTGCCACAGCAGGAAGTTCGAGAGGCGCTCCTCGCCGCTCGTGCGGACGATGAGGTCGGGGTCGGGGACGTCCGGCAGGTAGAGGCGCGAAGCGACGGCGGCCTCGTCGATCGAGGCGGGGTCGAGGCGGCCCGCGGCGGCGTCCTCGGCAAGGGAGCGCGCGGCGCTGGCGATTTCGGTGCGGCCGCCGTAGGAGAGGCAGAGGATCAGCTCGCGGTCCGGATACTTCGCGGTGGCGGCCTCGAGGTCGGCGAGGGCGCGGTCGACGGCGCGGGGCAGGTCCGAGCGGCGGCCCATCACGCGGAGGCGCGTCTCGTTGTCGTGCAGCTCGTGCTCGTTGCGCTTGAGGAAGAACTGCAGCAGCTTCATCAGGCCCTGCACCTCGAGCGGCGGGCGGGACCAGTTCTCGACGCTGAAGGCGTAGAGCGTGACGTACTGCACGCCGAACTTCTTCGCGGCGCGGAGGACGCGCCGGACGGACTCGGCGCCGGCCTCGTGGCCCTTGAGGCGCGGCAGCCCGCGGGCCTTGGCCCAGCGGCCGTTGCCGTCCATGATGATCGCGACGTGGCGGGGAACCATCGGAATCGGGGAGAGGGTTTCGGGGGTGGGCGCGGACTCCTCCGCGCCCGGAACGGGGAGGATTCTAGCAGAACGCCCGGGATTCGTCACCGGTTTTCCGAAGTCTCGCGGCGGCCAGCGCCGCGGTTCTAGCCCAGGGAGAGCAGGGCGATGCCGGCAAGGTCGAGCGCGACGGCCGTCCAGCCGGCCCACGACATCCGCTCGCGCCGGACGAAGCGGCACCAGAGCGCGAAGAGCAGGATGCACGTGCCGATCGCGACGGGCATCACGAGGGACGTGATCCGCAGCGGGAACGCCGCCTTGGTCGCGGCGAAGAAACCGACCTGCCCGAGCGCGACGACGGCCGCGCAGGCGATGGAGACCCTCCAGACGGAGCCCGGCCGCCAGATCCGCTTCACGGCGCAGGCGGACACCCAGAAGACCGCGCCGATCGGCGACATCAGCGGCAGGCGCCAGGTGAGCGTGCTCTCCTGGAATCCGGCGTATTCGGGGATCAGCCGCAGGAACTGGCCGGCTCCGATCAGCGCGAAGGCGCCGAAGACGAGCCGCCAGTAGAACGCGTCGTTGGAGTCCGCGCCCGACGACGGCTTGTCCTTCGCGAAGAGGACCAGCGCGACGAGCGTGAGCACGAGGCCCGTCCACTGAAGGACCGTCGACGGGTTCCCCAGGAAGGCGACCGAGCAGACGAACGAGACGCCCATCGCGCTCTGCGAGAAGCACCACGCGATCCCCTGGCTGCCACGGCCCATCGCGATCTTGAGGAGCAGGAAGGCGGCGATCTCCATCGCCCCGCTCGGCACCATCAGCGCGGCGAGGCGCAGCACCTCGCCGGCCGGCGCGGCCGCCGGCGGCTGCGCGATCCACACGAACGCGGCGAAGAGCGTCTGGTAGATCGCGAAGAAGGAGAACATCCGGTCGCGGTCCGAGGGCGCGGACCCGAAGACGACCCCGACGAGCGCCCAGAGGACGCCCGTGGCGAGCATGAGAAGGATGGCGTCGGTCATTTTGGCTTCCTCCGTTGCGTGCGTGCGGAAAACGGGTCGCGATTCTATTCGTTCCGCAGCCGCCTGTCCATTGGACTTTCGGATAGGAGGCGCTCGCCGGCGATCAGTTGCGCCGCGTGGCGGAGGAGGACGGCCGGCACCGGGCCGGACGCAGGATGAATCGGGCTCGGGCGGCGCCCGGGATTGCGCTTGACCCCGGAAACCCGCCGGGGATATGATTGCGGCCTTTCCAACGACCGGAACAAGGAGCGGAAGCCATGTCCAGAGAAAGGATCGAACGCGCGCTGAAGCGCGCGACAGACACCAAGGCCTGCGTAATCGGGGAGGACGTCCTCCCGCGGGTCGTCCCCCTGTTCCACGAGTGGTTCCCTGGGTCGGCCCGGGCGACGGTCGTCTGCGACCCGCGCACGCGAGCCGCGGCCGGCGAGCGCGTCGCCGCGCTCCTGCGGGAGGCGGGGATCGAGGTCGCGGAGCACGTCCTGGAGCCGGGCGGCGCGACGTTCCACGCCGACTACCGCTACGCGGCCGAGGTGCGCGACGCGATCGCCGCCGCGGGCGACCCCCGCCCGGTCCCCGTCGCGGTCGGCAGCGGCGTCGTGAACGACCTCGTGAAGCGCGCGTCCGGCGAGCTGGGCGCGCCGTACCTCACGGTCGCCACGGCGGCGAGCGTGGATGGCTACTCGAGCTTCGGCGCGGCGCTGCGCAGCCCCGAGGGCGCCAAGATCACCTACCCCTGCCCGGCCCCGCGCGTCGTCCTCGCCGACCTCGGCGTCCTGCGCACCGCGCCGCCGCCGATGACGGCGAGCGGCTTCGCCGACCTGCTCGCCAAGGTCGTCGCCGGCGCCGACTGGATCCTCGCCCACGAGCTCGGCGCGGCCGAATGGCACGCCGAGGGCTGGGAGACCGTCCAGGGCGGGCTGCCGGACGCCGTCGGCGACCCCGAGGGCGTCGCCGCGATGGAGAGCGGCGCGCTCGGGCGGCTCGTCGAGGGGCTGATGCTCGGC
This sequence comes from uncultured bacterium, assembly GCA_902761575.1. Taxonomy (GTDB): domain Bacteria; phylum Verrucomicrobiota; class Kiritimatiellia; order RFP12; family UBA3636; genus UBA3636. The sequence goes on along the minus strand of CACWKU010000054.1, from coordinate 9,693 downwards.
GGCTTCGCGATGCAGGACATGCAGAGCTCCCGCCCGGCCTCCGGCGCCGAGCACATGTTCAGCCACCTCCTGGAGATGCGCGACCACACCTACCGCGGGGAGATCGTCCCGCACGGCATCCAGGTCGGCGTCTTCACGCATTTCATGAGCCGTGTCTACGAGCGCATCCTCGCGTTCGACTACGGCGCGCTCGACGTCGAGTCCTGCCTCGCCCGGTGGAAGCCGCTCGAGGAGCAGGAGCGGATCGGCGCGCAGGTCTTCGCGGGGACGAAGTTCGCCGACCTCGGCGTCAAGTCCGTGCGCGCGAAGTTCGTCGACCGCGAGACGCAGCGCGCGCGGCTCGAAGGGCTCAGGGCGCGCTGGCCGCAGATCCGCGAGCGCCTCGCCGCCCAGCTGCTGCCCGCGGCCGAGGTGGAGCGCCGACTGCGCGTCGTCGGCGCGCCGGCGGAGCCGGAGGAGATCGGCTCCACGCGCGAGGCGACGCTCGCCGACGCCCGCCGCACGATCTACATGCGCGACCGCTACATGGCGCTCGACCTGCTGGACGCCACCGGCCAGCTCGACGCCTTCGCGCGCGACGCGTTCGCAGGCGGCGCCAAGCCGCCCCGTCGGTAGTTCGGGAGCTCCACTGGCACGCCGGCCGGAAGTGCGGTAGAATAGGGGCCATGAAACGGACACCCCGCCTCTGCGCCGCGCTGGTCGCGGCGCTCTCCGCCGGCGCGGCGCTCGCCGGCGTCGAGGACACCGTCTGGAACGCCCAGAAGGAACGCGCCAAGGCCCTCAAGCCCGCGAACGCGAAACGCCTTCGCTGGGCCGGCGCGACGGGCGACGTCGCCTTCTTCGCCGTCCCGGCGATGAGCGACCTCATGCGCCTCGACGACACCTGGCCCGACGACGGCGCGCTCGGCGGCACCGTCCGCTGCGTCGTCGCGCAGGACGAGTTCGAGTCCTGCTCGTTCGAGCTCTTCGCCTTCCGCGACCTCGACGGCGTCGAGCTCTCGGTCGACCTCGGACTCCCCAGCGACCTGCGCGTCGTGAAGGTCTGGTTCCAGAACGGCAACGGCTGGACGAGCTACTTCAACGACGTCGGCCTCAAGCTCGTGCCGGAGCTGCTGCTCCACGACGAGAACCTGATCCGCGTCACGAAGGAGAAGGGCGGCCCCGCGAACCACGCCCGCGTCCGCAGGGACGGCAAGGACACCTGGGTCTGGATCTCGTCCCCGAAGGAGATGAACCCGAAGGAGGAGCCCTGGCAGTACGATCCCGGCTTCGCCGACGCGGACCGGCTGCTCCCGGTCACGCTCTGGAAGGACTCGTTCAAGCAGTTCTTCCTCACGGTCCATCCGCCGAAGGACTGCGCGCCCGGCGTCTACAAGGGGTCCGTCTCCGTCAGGCGCAAGGGCACGGAGCTCGCGCGCATCCCGCTCGCGGTGCGCGTGCTGCCGTTCTCGCTGCCGCTCCCGAAGGGCTACCAGGAGCGCGACAAGGCGTACCTGCATTCGTGCATGGCCGCGATGCCGAGCCTCGATCGCCTCGCGAAGAAGTGCGGCGGCGACGAGGAGCGAGCGAAGGCGTGCTTCCGCGCGTGGCTGCAGTCGCTCTACGACCACTCGGTCTTCCACGCGCCGTGGATCGGCCCGTCCAACGAATGGTGCGTCCCGATGCTGCGCGAGATCGGCTTCCCGCTCGACGTCGTCTTCGGGAGCAGCATGGTGCCCTGGTTCGCCCTGAACTTCGGCGGGCGGATGAGCTACAAGCACCTCCGCAGCGCGCAGGACTCGGCGAAGAAGTGCGCGGCGTTCTACGCGCGCGTCCTCCCCGGCTCGAAGATCCTCTGCAGCCATGGCGACGAGCAGGGCGCGGCGTTCGTGACGACGCACCGCGAGCTCTTCCGCGAATACGAGCGCAACGGCATCGCCATGGGCTGCGCCGGCCACGCGGCCCTGCTCTACAAGGGCGGCTACGCCTACGGCTTCCAGCCGATGGCGGGCTCGCCCGACGAGGCGTACGACAAGTCCCGCCCCTGGCGCGAGGTCGGCACCTATCCGATCGGCTTCTACGCGATGCAGCACACCGGCAGCGAGAACCCGCAGTTCACGCGCCGCCAGCACGGCCTCCTCGGCTGGCTCAACGGCATGACGATGGCCTACAACTACGAGTTCGCCGTCGGCTGCTTCAACGACCGCGCGAACGTCCTCTACCGACCGATGGTGGTGACCTACGCCAACGGCCAGGGCCTGATGGAGACGATCCAGTACGCCGGCTTCCGCGAGGCATGCGACGACATCCGCTACGCCTCGTACCTGCTCGACCTCGCGGAGCGCGCGGCGGCGAGCGGCGACGTCGACGTGCGCCTGCTCGGCCGCAAGGCGCGCCTGTACCTCGCGACGCTCCCGGGCGAAACGATGGACCTCGACGCCGTCCGGCTCGAGATCGTGGAGAAGATCCTCGCCCTGCGTGCCGCGCTCGGCGACGATCCGGCCGCGGAGAAAGGAGACGCGAAATGAAGAAGGTTCTGTTCCTGGCCGCAGTCCTCGCGGCCGGCCTCGCCTCCGCGCTCACGCCGGAGGAGAAGGCGGCGCAGGAGAAAGAGCGCGCCGAGATCAAGGCGAGCGAGGAGGCCTGGAAGGCGCTCCGCAAGGAGGCCGAGGACCTCGCGCAGCAGGATTTCAAGGGCGGCTTCGCCGACTACTGGCACGACCGCATCGACGCCGCGCGCGAACTCCTCGACGCCTCGCTCACGAACGCCGTCTTCCGCAACCGCCAGCGCATCGACATCTGCCGCCAGATGGCGCAGTACCGCCTCGAGTCGACGCGCGACGAGGCCGGCGCCCTCGCGGAGGTCGAGCGGCCGTTCGCGTTCGAGGGCCTCTCGGACGACGACCGCGCCTACGCCGAGTCGCGGCGCGCCGACCTGCGCCGCACGATGGGGCTCGACCCCGAGCCGGAGAAGCGCGAGCCGACCGAGGAGGAGCGCCTCGCCGCCATCGCCGCCTGCAAGCCCGGCTCCGGCGCCTGGGGCCGCGCCGTCAACGACTACGCGAAGTTCTGCGCGGAGAAGTCGGCCGCCCTCTTCCGCGAGCGCGTCCCGGCGAAGATCGCCGAGGCGCTCGCGGCCGACCCGAAGACCGGCTGCGCGCGCTCCGCGTTCGACGCCGCAGCCTGGCAGGTCCGGCGCGGCGAGGCCGATCCCGCCTTCAAGGATCCCGCGTTCGCCGAATGGCTGCTCGGCTGGGTCGACACGCTTCCCGCCGAGGTCCGGCCGGACGCCACGCGGCTCTTCGACTACGCCGGCCAGTTCCCCGGCCGCGACCTCGCCGCGCGCCGGGAGGCCTACGCGAAGGGCGTCGTCGAGCGCGCGAAGGACGAGGCCAACCGCGTCAACCCCAACACGCTCCGCAGCGCGGAGAGGTTCCTCGCCTTCCGCCGGGCGGCCGACGGCCCCGGGCGCGCGATCGACGCCTGCCGCGCGTGGCTTCGCCAGATCGGCAAGGCGGACGACAAGGTCGAGCTCGCGAAGCTCCTCGCCGAGCAGGCGCGCGACTACCTCTCGCGCGGCGACGAGGCCGGCGCGCGCCGGATCTGGCAGGAGCGCGAGAAGGTCGTGCCGCCGCGCGAGCCCGTGTCGTTCTCCTGCCCGTGGTGGGGCGACGCGCCGCACGACGTCCGCGGCATCGTCGAGTCCGACTTCTACAAGAAGGCGCCGAAGGCGCTCCTGACGCATCGCTACGGCGACAACCTCGAGTTTCTCATCGAGACCGACGCCGCGCTGACCGGACGCGAGATGACGACCGACAACGGCGAAACCTTCCGCCCGTCCGAGCTCTTCGCCTTCTGCGACCCGTCCGGCGTCTCGTTCCTCCTGCGGCAGCATCTCGACAACATGGGCGACATCCGCGCCGGCCTCGCCCGCGCGCCCGGCGTCGAGGCCTACGTCTCCGCCGGCATCGACGACCCGTACCACTGCTTCCTCTTCGGCACGGGCGAGGACGCGAAGCCCGACGACGGCTTCACCACGCAGTACGACAACGGCACCGGCTACCGCGTGACGCGGCAGGAGCGCGGGACCCTCCGCTTCCAGAGCCTGTACCTCGAGGACGGCGTCGCGACGCTTCTCCGGATCCCGTGGGCCGCGGCCTTCGCCTCCATGCCGCCGGAGACGCCGGCGTGGTACGTCGAGTTCCTCAACTGGTCGCACGGCGGGCGCAGCCTCGGCGGCTCGATCTCCGTGCACAACCGCTCCTCCTTCGCCGAGATGAGGTTCTCGGGCGTCGACGCCTCCGCGCGCCTCGCCATCGAACGCGCGCTGCTGCCGAAGGCCAAGGCCGTCTTCGACGCCGCGCTCGCCGCCAACCGCAACGGACCGGCGGAGATCTGGTCCGACCCGGAACTGGGCGACCAGGCGTTCTACCTCGCGAAGGTGAAGCCGCTCGTCGATTCGATCCGGCCCTACGCCGACCGCGTCAAGCCCGGCATGACCGACGAGGACGTCGCCGACATCTGGAACCGCGCCGGCCGCGCGATGCTGAACGTCGACCACGACGTCGCCCGCCTTCGCCGCGAGTGGCTCGAGGAGAAGCTCACGGCAGAATGACCTGACCCGAACCTCCCATGACGACCTCCGGACAGTGGACCGCCGCCGAGTCGCGCGCCTGGTACGACGCGCAGCCGTGGATTCTCGGATTCAACGGCTATCCCTCCAACTGCGTGAACCGCGTCGCGATGTGGCAGTCGTACCGCCACGCCGAAGTCTTCGCGCAGATCGGGCGAGAGTTCGATCTCGCCCGCGGCACCGGATTCAACGCGGTCCGCGCCCTCGTTCAGTTCGAGGTGTGGCGCGACGAGCGGACCGCCTTCCTCGCGCACCTTGACGAATACCTCGACCTCGCGGCCGCACGGGGCATCCGCGTGATGCTCTGCCTCGGCAACGACTGCTGCGCCCCGAGATCCCGCTACCGCTTCGCTCTCGGCGAGCAGCCCGTCGAATGGGGATACCATTCCGGCACGAAGTGGAGCCCTCACTCAGGCGACTTCCGCGAGCCCGGCTGGCAGCCGCTCGACGACCCCGCCACGGCTCCGCTCTACGAGGAGATGTGCGACGAGATCGCCTCACGCCTCGCGCACGATCCGCGTCTCCTCGTCTGGGACGTCTGGAACGAGATCGGAAACGGAAACCGCGGCGTCCTGAGCCTCCCCGCGATGAGGCGCTTCTTCGCGATCCTTCGCGCGCGCAACGTCGACCAGCCGCTCACGGCGGACTGCTGGAGGACCTGGGGCGGCCGGGCGGAGCTATCGCCGGAGGAGAAGGAGGCCGTGGACCTCTCCGACATCGTCACGTTCCACTGCTACTCCCCCTTCCCGGAATTCGTGCGCACGGTCGAGGCCCTGCGGGCGCTGACCGATCGACCGCTCGTCTGCAACGAGTGGCTCAACCGCATCGAGGGCAACACGGTCGAGACCGTCCTGCCGTTTCTGCGCGCCATGAGGATCGGCTCGTTCCACTGGGGCCTGATCCAGGGCTTCTCCCAGACCTACGAGCCGCACGGAGCCTACTTCGAGGCCGCGAAGCGAGGAGACCGGAAGGACCTTCGCCTCTGGATGCACGACCTCTACCGTTTCAACGGATTCCCCTACGACCCACGGGAGACCGACCTGATCCGATCCCTCGCGCCATAGCGTGGCGACGAGCTTCGCGAAGGGCTCCGGACGATCCTGACGCCAGCGCCGGCTACGGCCGAGCGGACCCCCGATCGCGGATTTCCGAAATCAAGCAATCAACGACAAAACGATGAGAACGACTCTTTCCCTTGCCGGAACGTGGCGGCTGCGGGCCGCGGACGAAAGGGCGGCGGTCCCCTGCCCCATCCCCGGGGACAACTACTCCGCGCTCCAGGACGCGGGGCGCATCCCCGACCCCTACTGGCGCGACAACGAGCGCAAGGTCCAGTGGGTCGCCGACACGGACTGGGTCTTCTCGCGCACGTTCGACGTCCCCGCGGCGCTGCTGGCGCACGAGGCCGTCTACCTGTCGTTCGACTCGATCGACACGGTCGCCGAAGTCTTCGTGAACGGCCGCCGCGCGGGCTCGGCGAACAACCAGTTCCGCCGCTGGCGCTTCGAGGCGAAGAAACTTCTCCGGGCAGGCGAGAACGAGGTCGAGGTTCGCATCAAGTCGCCGCGCCGCGCGGCGCTTGCGGCGCACCGCGCGCTCGCGCCGGAGCTCGATCCGAACCAGACGAACGGCAGCTCGGTCCCCGCGATCCACTCCATCCGCAAGTGCCAGTGCTCGGGCGGCTGGGACTGGGGCGTCTCGCTCCCCGCCTCCGGGCTCTACGGCAAGGTGGAGCTCGTCCCCGCCGATGCGGCGCTCCTCGACTCCGCCTGGACGAAGCAGACGCACCGCGCAGGCGCGTGCCGCGTCGACGTCACGGCTCGCTTCGTCCCGGTCCCGGGCGCGCGCCCCGGCGCGCCCGTCGAGGCGACGGTCGTCTTCGACGGCGAGACGCGCACGCTGCGCGGGCGCGTCCCCGCCGCAGGCGGGCCGTTCGAGCTGAAGGCGTCGTTCACGATCGCCAGGCCGCGCCTCTGGTGGCCGAACGGCTACGGCGAGCAGCCGCTCTACCCGCTCTCCGTTTCCGCCGGCGCGGTGCGGATCGATCGCCGGATCGGGCTGCGCCGGATCGAGGTCGACCGCACGCCGGACAAGGCCGGCGCGCGCTTCGCGCTCCGCGTGAACGGCGTCCCCGTCTTCGCGAAGGGCGCGGACTGGATCCCGTGCGACGCGAGACCCCGCCACGAGACCGCGGAGCGCGCCGGCGACCTGCTCCGCAGCGTCGTCGCGGCGAACATGAACATGGTCCGCGTGTGGGGCGGCGGCCACTTCGAGAGCGACTTCTTCTACGACGAGTGCGACCGTCTCGGCCTCCTGCTCTGGCACGACATGATGTTCGCCTGCATGCCGCACCCGTCGCATCCGGACTTCCTCGCGAACGTCCGCGAGGAGTGCGCCTACCAGGTGCGCCGCCTGCGCGACCACGCCTGCATCGCGCTCTGGTGCGGCGACAACGAATGCCTCTCCTCCATCGACTGGGGGCACAAGCCGCCGGAGCAGCGCGAGGCCGAGACCGCGCACTGGGTCATCCTCAACCGGGCGATCGCCGACGCGGTCCGCGCCGCCGACCCGACGCGCCTCTTCTGGCCCAGCTCGCCCTGCGCCGCGCCCGGCGACTTCCGCCACAACAACCGCAACCTCGGCTCCGGCGACACGCACTTCTGGGACGTGTGGCACGGCGGCCAGGGCTTCGACGCCTACTACCGGCACCAGCCGCGCTTCTGCTCCGAGTTCGGGTACCAGTCGCTCCCGTCGCCCGAGCTCGTCCGCTCCTTCGCCTCGGAGAAGGACGGCGACCTCAACCTCTACTCCCCCGCGATGGACTGGCACCAGAAGTGCTGGCGCGGCAACGCGGCCATCTTCGGGATGTTCGGGCGCTACTACCGCATGCCGCGCGGGTTCGACGAGGCGCTCTACCTCTCGCAGGTCCAGCAGGCCGAGGCCATCCGCACCGGCGTCGAATACTGGCGCTCGCTCCGCCCGCACTGCATGGGGACGGTCTACTGGCAGCTCGACGACGACTGGCCCGTCGCCTCCTGGGCCTCGCTCGAGTGGGGCGGGCGCTGGAAGGCGCTGCACCACGCCGCGCGCCGCTTCTACGCACCGCTCCTCGCGACCGCGTTCCGCCCCGGCCCGCGCGCGCCGCTCGAGGCGCACCTCGTGTGGGACCTCCCCGTCGCCGTCCGGGCGACCGTGAAGATGACGCTCCGCCGCATCGCCGACGGCGCCGCGATGAAGTCGTGGACGTTCCGCGAATCGCTCCCGCGCGCCGCCGCGCGCCGCCTGAAGCTTCCCGCCGAGCTCACGGCGCCGCTCGCGGACCCCGCGCCCGCCGCCGTCTACACGGTCCGGAAGGGCGCCGCGCCCCGGAAGGCGCCCCCCGGCGTCGACCCGACCGCGCACTTCCTCTCGATCGAGACCGAAGGCCGCGCCGCGGACGGCCGCTTCTTCCGCCACGAGGCGACCGTTTTCCTCGACGTCTGCAAGCGCTGCGAGCTACCGCGCGCCGGCCTCGCCATCCGCAGGGTCTCGCCCTCGAAGGACGAGAAGGGCGCGTTCGACATCGAGCTCGCGGCGAAGGCGCCCGCGTTCTTCGCGTGGCTCGCCGACCCGCCCGACCCGCGCGGCCGCTTCTCGGACAACCTCGTCACGATCCTTCCCGGCGCCCCGCGAGTCGTCCGCTACCGTCCCTCCGCGCCCGTCACCGCCGCCGCCCTTCGCCGCCGGCTCGCGCTCATGGACCTCCGAAACTCCTACGGTTAGCGGTCTGGAGTTCGCGTGCACCCGCGAGCGTGGATTTCGTTGCAACGCGGGGGGGCTTTTGGTAGACTCCCGCCGCGTTCCCATTTCCTCACCCCGCCACGGAGAAATTCCATGTACGACCGCCGCCCCGACTCGATGCCCCGCATCAACACCCCCGAACTCGCCAACGCCTTCATCGAGGAGCAGCTCGCCGCGCTCCGCGCCCAGATCGGCGACAAAAAGGTCCTCCTCGCCCTCTCCGGCGGCGTCGACTCGTCCGTCGTCGCGGCGCTCCTCGTCAAGGCCGTCGGCAGGCAGCTCGTCTGCGTCCACGTGAACCACGGCCTCCTGCGCAAGGGCGAGCCCGAGCAGGTCGTGAAGGTCTTCCGCGACGAGATGGGCGCGGAGCTCGTCTACGTCGACGCCGTCGACCGCTTCCTCGACAAGCTCGCCGGCGTCTCCGACCCGGAGCGGAAGCGCCACATCATCGGCGAGGAGTTCATCGACGTCTTCGCCGAGGAGGCCCGCAAGCTCGACGGCGTCTCGTTCCTCGCGCAGGGCACGATCTGGCCCGACATCCTCGAGAGCGAGGCCGGCATCAAGGCCCACCACAACGCCGGCGGACTCCCCGAGGACATCGCCTCGCGCTTCGAGCTCGTCGAGCCCGTCAAGATCCTCTTCAAGGACGAGGTCCGCGAGGTCGGCCGCGCGCTCGGCCTCCCCGCCTCGATGGTCGACCGCCAGCCGTTCCCCGGCCCCGGCCTCGGCGTGCGCTGCCCCGGCGCCATCACGCGCGACCGCCTCGAGGCGGTGCGCGAGTCCGACGCCATCCTGCGCGAGGAGTTCGCGAAGGCCGGCCTCGAGGGCAAGGTCTGGCAGTACTTCACCGTCGTCCCGGACTTCAAGTCCACCGGCGTCAAGAACGGCAAACGCTCCTTCGACTGGCCCTGCATCATCCGCGCGATCAACACGGTCGACGTGATGGAGGTCACGACCGCCTCGCCTCGCGCATCACGACCGAGGTGCCCGGCATCAACCGCGTCCTCTTCGACTACACCCCGAAGCCACCGGCCACCGTCGAATACGAGTAGTTCAAAGGTTCACAGGTTCGAATGTTCGAACGAAATCCCGAACCTTCGAACTCCCGAACCCAAACCCGAAAGATCGGACCCATGACCTCCTTCACCTACGCCACGGACTCCGCCACGCCGGTCCATCCCGTCTCCGCGCTCGACTATCTCCCGGTCGACCAGATGCGCGCGCTGCAGCTCCACCGCCTGCAGTTCATCGTGAAGTACGCCTACGAGCGCGTCCGGCTGTTCCGCAAGCGCTGCGACGAA
>CACWKU010000053.1 GCA_902761575.1 uncultured bacterium | reverse complement strand
CGGGAACGCGACCGGGTCGGCGCCGACGTAGAGCGCGAGCGCGGCGAGCGCAGCGGCGCAGCCGAGCGCCCACCCGACGGCGACCGCGAGCAGGGACTCCGCCGCGACGAGCCGCGCCACCCCTCCGCGCGAGAGGCCGACCGTGCGCAGCAGCGCGAGCGTGCGGCGGTTCGCCTCGACCGCGAGCAGGAGCGAGTTGACGAGGAGCGAGAGCGCGGTGAGCACCGCCGCGACGAGCAGTAGCGGCCGCGCGTAGTCCATCCGGCGGTTCTCGTCGCCCTTGAACGCGTTCACGACCATTTCGGACGACGGACCGAGGAGGTCGGCGCCGGCGTCCGCCGGCGCCTCCCTCCAGAGCCGGAGCGTGCCGTGGTGCTCGGCGGAGAGGGCGGCGAAGGCGGCGCGGTTCGCAAAGACGGAAGGCCAGCCGGGAGGGAGCTTCGCGTCCTCGAGGTAGCCGACGAGCGTCGCGGTCATCGTGCCCTGCATGCCGACGAACTTGAGCCGCTCGCCGAGCGGCGGCGGTTCGCCGCGGCCGAAGCGCTGGAGCGTCCCGCGTGTGCAGACGACCTCCGCGTCCGCCGCGGCGTCGTCCGGCCAGCGGCCCTCCGCGAGGCGCGTACAGCCCCACGGGTTCTCCGCCGGCGCCGCCGCGACGACCGCGCGCATCGGCGGGCCCTGCAGGACGCGCCCGCCGGGGCGGTAGTCCAAAGTGAGGGAAACCAGGTCGAGGGACAGGTCCGGCGCCGAGGCGCCGGACCTGTCCCTCGACGGGTTAGAAGGCGCGCGCGGGGCGCCCGCGCCCCGCGGTCCTGCGGGCATGCCCTCGAACCGCCATGCGGCCCAGGGCGTGGCGGCCCTGCGTGCGAGGGAGGGCGCCTGCGCGGCGTTGGACGCCGCGAGCGAGAAGACGAAGACGACGGCGCCCGCGGCGGCGGCGACGCCGAGCGCGGCGCACGCGAAGCGCGCCTTGCCGCGCGCGAGGCCGCGCAGGAGCAGCGTGGACGTGACGGACATCGCGCGGCCCTCCCCTAGCGGGCGTCCCCGCCGTCGGAACCCCACGTCTCGAGGTAGCGGCGCGAGATCTCTGCGGCGTCGTGGCCGGTGTCGAAGGAGAGCGCGATCTCGCCGTCCTTGAGGAAGTGGACGCGGTCCGCGGCGGCGGCGACGACGGGGTCGTGCGTGACGAGCAGGATCGCGCTCCTCTCCTCCGCGTGCAGCTCGCGCAGCAGCGCGCAGATGCCGCGCGAGGCCGCGAGGTCGAGGTTGCCGGTGGGCTCGTCGGCGAGGAGGACGTCCGGCTCCGCGAAGAGCGCACGGGCGATGGCGACGCGCTGGCGCTCGCCGCCGGAGAGCTCCGCGGGGCGGCGCCGCTCCTTGCCGGAGAGGCCGAGGCGGGCGAGCAGGGCAGCGAGGCGGGCCTCGTCCGGGCGGCCGTGGCCGAGACGGACGGGCAGCGCGACGTTCTCCGCGACGTCGAGCGTGTCGACGAGGTTGAAGCTCTGGAAGACGACGCCGACGTGGCGGCGGCGGAAGCGCGTCGCGGCGCCGTCGGACATCGCGGTGAGGTCCGCGCCGCCGATCTCGACGCGACCGGTGTCGGGCGCGAGCAGGCCGGCGAGCAGGTGCAGCAGCGTGGACTTGCCCGAGCCGCTCGCGCCCATCACGGCCTCGAAGGCGCCGGGGGCGAGCTCGAAGGAAAGGCCGCGGAGGACCTCGGCCCGGGCCTCGCCGGAGCCGAAGGACTTGCCGAGCGCGGTCGCGCGGACCGCGGGCGGAAGGGTGCTGCCCGGCGCGGTCGCCCGCGCCTCGGAATGTCGTTCGTTGTCGTTCATGTCGTTTACCCTTTCAACGCGCCTCCCCCTCCCCCGGTTCGTTCGAACCCCGGGACCGAGGCGGTCTTGGTCGCGCCGAACCGCGGAAGCCGGGCGCCGGCAGCCCGGCGCGGATGTTGACCGGAGCGTCTATTCCGGGTCTTCCGATTCCGGGTCCGTGGAATCCGGAGCGGTTTCTCCGGACTCCGCATCGGCTGTTTCCGCGTTCGAGCCGGAGGGCGGCTCGCCGGCGGGAAGGGAGGCGTCCGGTCCGGCGGGTCTGGCGTCGGACGGCTTCGGCTCGGCGTCGTCGGACTTGAGGAGAATCGGGGCGGAGACGTGGATGTCGTCCGCGTCGATCGCGGCGCGGGTGCGGATCTCGACGTGCGCCGTCACCTCGGAAGGCTCGACGCTCGTGATTCCGGAATCCTCCGGCGGGCGGATCGCGACGACCGTGTCGAAGCTCTCCGTCTTGCCCTCGACGTCGATCGAGTCCGTCGGCAGGCGGATGCCCTTGGCGGAGAAGGCGCCGAGCTTCTTCACCGATCCGTAGACCGTGACCGCGAGGTTCGTCGGGAGGGAGACCGACGCGACGGCCTGGATGGGGCGGCCCAGCAGGCGCGGCCTCGCGACGAAGTTCGTCGTCACCATCTTCGACATGAAGTCGTACTCGACCGCGACGGAGGCCGGCGACACGGCGACGACGCGGAGTCTGTCGAGGACGTTCGTCACGTCCTTCGGTCCGACGGAAAGCTGGTCCGAAAGCGCTCCCTCCGCCGGCTCGGGGCGGAGCTCGACGCGGAGCGCGTCGGCGTCGAACGCCGTGAAGCCCTCCGCGTTCCCGCGCAGCGTGACGGCGACCGCCGAGGGCGTCACGCCGACGACGGCGGTCGTCCCGCCCTCCGGCAGGACGCGGACCGGAACGGAGACCGTCCGCTCGATGCCGGCGGAGATCGGCTCGACGAGGGCGTAGACGACGAACGCGGCGAGCACGGCGAGGACCTTGAGATCGCCGTCGCGACCGAGCGCGCGGCGCGCGAACCGCTCGAACGGATGGACCGCCCGGCCGCCGAGGGAGAGCAGTCCGCCGAAGGGCACGGGGCGTTCTTCCGGTCGTTTCTCTTCCATCCTAGAAGTCCTCCTTCGCGGCTTCGATCGCACGGGCGACGCGATCCGGCGCGGCGGCGGGATCCGGCGCGGAGCCTCCTTCCGGCGCGGCGGCGGCAAGCTCCGGCGGCGCGCCCTCGGCGCCCGCCTCGAACGCCGCTCCGAGAATCTGCACGAGCGAGTTGTGGCTCACGCCGCGCAGCAGCTCCCCGCGGTAGGCGACGGAGACGCGGCCCGTCTCCTCGGAGACGACGACGACGATCGCGTCCGTCCGGTCGGAGAGGCCGACCGCCGCGCGGTGGCGCGTGCCGAACGCGCGCCGGCGCTCGTCCATCGCGAGCGGGAAGATGCAGCCGGCCCAGGCGATGCGGTCGCCGCGGATCACGACGCCGCCGTCGTGCAGGGCGGTGCCGGGATAGAAGACCGTGAGCAGGAGCTCGGCGTTGACGGGGGCGTCGATCCAGCGGCCTCCCGTCGTGAACGGCGCGAGCGACTCCTCGCGCTCGATGGCGAGGATGGCGCCGATCTTCTCCTCCTGCAGGGCCTCGACCGCCTTCGCGAGCTGCGAGACGACCCCGGCCGCGGTCTCCTTCCGGAGCGTGGCGCGGGCGCGCGTTCCGCCGAGGTTGGCGAAGATGCGGCGCAGCTCGGGCTGGAAGACGACGACGAGCAGCAGCGGGAGCCAGGGCGCGCCGTGGGAGAGGAGCCAGCGCAGCACCTCGAGGTCGGCGAGGCGAGCGGCGCCGTAGAGCGCGAGCAGCACGGCGAGCAGTCCCGCGAGGATCGGAAAGCCGCGCGTGCGGCGCAGGAACTTGAGCAGGTAGTAGAGAGGGACCGCCAGCAGAACGATCTGCAGGACGGCCTTGAGCAGGGCGACGACGGCGGGGAGGTGGGACACGGCGCGGAGGCGCTCCCGCGGGCGCGGCCTCGTGCCGCCGCCCGCGTTCGCATGTAGCCGATTCTACGCGAACGCCCGCGCGGGCGCAAGCGAAAACCGCCTTTCGGGCCGGATCAGGTTTCGTCGAGGCCGTTCTCGAGGACGGCGGAGGAGAGGACGAAGGCGAGGAGCCACACGATGGACGGCATCTGCAGGCTGAAGTCGCCGAAGGAGTGCAGGATCAGGACGATGCAGTAGAGCAGCGCGCCGAGGGGAAGGGAGCGCGCGAGCGCGGGGCCGTCGCCCGCGGCGACGGATCGCTGCCGGTCGTAGAGGATCCACAGGACGCCGCCGAGCGGCAGGAGAAAGAGCGCGAGGCCGACGAGGCCGTACTCCTCCAGCAGCTGCGTCCAGTCGCTATGAACCTCGTAGAGGTGCTTGGCGTAGTCGGCGTGGCGAGGACGCTTGAAGGCGTTCGCGGGACCGTCCGGATCGGGCCGGACGCCGTCCGGCGTCGCCTCGAACTCCGCCCACCGGTTGGAGTGCTGCCCCGGTCCGATGCCCCAGACGGGATTGCTGCGCCACGCGCGCAGCGCGGAGCCGATGTACTGCCCGCGGTCGAAGGAGTACCAGAACGCGTCGTGGAGCTTCTCGCGGAACGCGGCGCCGTTCTCCGCGCCGACCCACGCCCTCCAGAGCGGATGCGCGGCGGCGCGGTTCATGAGCGGGTTGTAGACGCGCTCGGTCCACGCGCCGCCTTCGTAGCGCAGGACGTCGCCGTAGCAGTCGCGGCTCCCGGTGCGCACGGAGCCGTCGGAAAGCTCGCGGCGGCGAACGAGGCGGAGGCAGTCGCCCATCCTCCAGCCCTCGGCGAGTCCGGTCGCGCGCGGCGCGAAGACGATGCGCGAAACCTGGTCGGCCGGGACGGAGACGCGCTTCTCGGCGCCTTCCTCGAAGACGTGGAACTTCGCGTTGTCGAACCCCGCCACGCGGACGCGGGCGGCGCGTCCGTCGGCGTATTCGAGATCGGCCGGTCGCGGCTTCACGAAGCGCACGGACGGCACCGCGTCGGACTCGAAGCGCTCCACGGACGACGCGTAGCGCGCGCCGAGCGCGGCCGCGAGGACGAGCGCCAGCACGGCGCCGCCGAAGACCAGGCGCCGCGCGACGGAGCGCCCGCGGAGCCCGAAGACCGGAACCGCGATCGCGAGGCCGAGCGCGAGCGAGGCGAGGCCTCCGCGCGAGAGCGAGAGGAAGTTCGGGACGAGCAGCGCCGCGGCGGCGAGCGCGAAGAGCGCGGCCTTCCAGCGCGCGACGCGCGGCGTCAGCGCCGCGGCGAGGAGGAGGCAGATGAAGAGGTTCTCATAGGCCGAGAGGTGGTTCGGGCAGAAGAACGTGCCGGAGAGGCGGCCGTTGTAGGAGAAGTCCATGCCCTGGCTCCAGAGCACCTGCGTGTCGCCCGTGGCGAAGTGGCTCCAGAGGCCGATCGCGGAGACGGCCGCCGCGACGCCGAGCGCGCACCACAGCAGCCGGTGCCGCCACGCGGGACGCGAGGAGAGCAGCATCACGAGCGCGAGCGCGACGGGCGTGAAGAAGAGCAGCAGGCTGCGCTCGCACTCCATCGCGACGAGCGGGCTGCCGGGCCCCGACGGGAAGAGGGCGCGCGCGGACGCGTAGAGCAGGAACGGGACGCAGAGCGCGAGCGCCGCCAGCGCGCGCAGCGGCATGTGGCGGTGCGGCGCGCGCGGCGCGCCGCGCGGCAGCAGCGCCGACTCCACGAGCGCGCCGGCGCCGCAGAGCAGGCACGCGAGGAAGACCAAGAGCGCCATCGGCCAGAACCACCACATCTCCCACGATCCGAAGAGCAGCGGCGAGACGAGCACCGCCGCGCCGGCGCAGCAGAACGCGCCGAGGTGCAGCCACTCGGCGGCCCGCGCGAGGAGGGAGAGCTCCTCCTCCCTCTCCGTCTCCCCGGAGTCCGGGCCGTGTCGGGGTCTGGCGCTCGTCGTGTCGTTCATGGGGCGCGCATTCTAGCGCAAATCCCCCCGATTGCCAACGCGGGCCGCCGTGGCGGGGCGGGCACCCCGCCACGGCGGCGCGGAAGGCACGCCTATTCCGGCAGGGAGACCCGGACGCGGAAGAAGCGGCTGTCGGCGTTCGGCGCGGTCCAGACCTCGTTCGTGAGGAAGGGCTTGCCCTCGACGGTGTAGACGCGCCTGGCGCCGAGATCCGGATGCCAGGAGATCTCCGGCTCGTCGCCGGGCACGAGAATGTCCGCGAGGAGGCTCGAGAGCGCGTCGAGCGGGTTGAGGCCCGCCACGAACTCCTCGTAGAGCGTGTCGCCCTTGCCCGAGGGAAGCGGCTTCAGCGCCTCGTAGCCGCTCGGCGACCCGATGCCGTGGAAGTCGACCCACGCCTCCCATTCGCCCTTCGTCGCCTCCGGGATCCACTGCACGCAGTCGAGCCAGCCGCGGTCCTCGCCGTCGGCCATGCCGGAGTCCTTCACGTAGGTCCAGCGCAGCGTGTGCGTCCCCTCCCCCGCGATCGCGAACGACAGGCGCTCCCACTTCGTCCGCCCGTCGAGACGCGCCCTTTCCTCGTTGTCCACGAGGAACACGAGATGGTCCCAGTCGCGCGCGCCGCTGTCGTCGAGCTCGCACGAGACGCGCCACTGGAAGTCGATCTGCCCCGGCCCCTCGACCGTCGTCTCGATCCAACTTTCGCCGTTGTCCGCGGGCGTGCCGCTCCGGGCGTCGTGCGTGGCGTCCGCCGCGTCCGCCGAGAGCTCCGCGACCCAGGGGCAGTCCGTCCCGGTTTCGAAGGCGAGCTGCGGCATGTTGACCGCCGTAGCGAGCGTAAGCGTCGAGCCGAGCGCCGGCACGCCCGCATCCGAGTCTCCCGCGATGTTCCTGGAGACGACAAAGTAGTAGTAGGTCTTCCCCGCCTCGACCGTCGAATCGGTCCACGAGGTGCCCTCCGTCGTCCCGAGTAGCGTCGCCGCCGCAAGGTCCGGCGACGCGCCCCGGTAGACAAGGTAGGAGTCGGCCGTCTCGATGCCGTCCCACGCGAGCGCGATCCCCGCGCCCTCCTGCTCCGCCGAAAGGCCGTCCGGCGCCTGCGCGACGTAGACGCGGACGATCGTCGCGGTCGCGACCTCGCTCGCCCAGTCGCCGCGCACCACGGCGATCGCCTTCACCGTCGTCGTCTCGAGAATCGAGAACTTCACGGAAGACGCGCTGTTCGTCGCCGGGTCGGAACCATCCACCGTATGGTAGATCTTCGCGTCCGGATCGGTGCACGTAAGCATCACCGCCTGCGAGACCTTGTTCGCGAACTGCGTTCCGTCCGGCGGATCGATGTTCGGCGTCGCTGGCACGCCGTATTCGTAGCAGCCCATGTCCACCGCCGCGTGCGCGACGCGCGGATTGCCGGCGAGATCCGTCGTCCCTGCCGCCCGCGCGCTGTCGCCCGTGTCGACGCACGGTGCAATCGCCCGAACCCGATAGTCCCCGCCCGCCGCGTCGAAGAAGGGATTCTCCGTGAGCAGCACGTTGCCCTCTCCATCCAGCGCCGAGTCCGCGGCCGTATATTCAGCAGTGGCCCCGCTTCCGGACAGCAACACATCCCCAAAGTCGTTCCCGTAGACGAGACAGTTGACAAGGGAGCCCCGCCTCACCCCGGCCGTCTTACCCGCGGGATCGCCCGTATTGGCGACGATCGTGCAGTTGATGGCCGCCGCCCCCTCGAGCACCAGTCCGACCCCCTCGGCGTTCACGTTGCTTGCGACGTTCCCCACGATGAGGCAGTTCTCCAGGCGACAGGCCGCCGCCGCACACGCCGTTCGCGCGGAGACATTGTTCGAAATGATGCAATTCACAAGATTAGCGTATGCAACGCCAGCCGTTCCGTCCCTGTTTCCGTTCCGCAGGGTGAATCCTTCGAGCGTGAGCGCATGGTTCGTCCAATCGTTCTGCGTCTCCGTTGCCGTTCCCTTGACGACACGGCGCTGTCTGTCGCCGTCAATGATCGTGGCGAATGGTCCGTCCGTGCTGCGCAATGTGGCGACGCATCCGTTGGTGTTGTAGACGCCGCCGGTTGAGCTCGCCGTCTCCTTGTAGATGCCCGGTCCGACGAGGATCGTGTCGCCGTCGGCGCATGTTTCGACCGCCTTCTGGATGGTCTTGAACGGGATGTCGGGACCGGTCCCTGCGTTTTCGTCGTCGCCCGTCGTCGCGTCGACGTACCAGATCTGCTTCCAGACCGCCTGTAGACGGATTCCGCTCGCCGGAACGGAATCGGCGCCCGACACGACGGCTTCCTCCGTTCCATTGGTCGACCACCCGAAGAAGGTATGGTTCGGTCGCGTCGGCTCGGGCAGTTCGCCGTAGACCGGGTTCTCGCCCTTGTAGTATTGCGCGTAGATGCCGGGCAGTTCGCCGCCATTCGGATCGAGTCCGACCTTGATGCCGCTCGGTTCCGGATCGCCTTCGGCGACCTTGAGATACGGCGAACAGAGGGATGAGAGTGAGAACGAGCGCGTGAAGCCGAAGTCCACCTCGTAGAGCTTGCCGCAGAGGTTCGTGCCGGCTTGACACTCGCGCCCCTCGCAGTCGTAGGGGATGATCCAGACCTTTCCGTTCGGCAGGAGCTGGCAGCCCATCTTGCCCTTCTTGAACACCGGGTCGTCGCTCGCCACATAGGTCTCGCCCGTGAGCGGGTTCACCACCACAAGCCCCAGTTCCTCGTCCACGCCGCAGAACTTGCCGTTCGGAAGCAGGCACGTCACGTCGCGTCGCGCCCAGCCCTCGAAAGGATGTCCGGTTGGATAATTGCCCCACAGGGAGGCATCCTCAACACTGTTCCACATCCGAAGTCGTCCGTTGGAACTGCGACCGACACCGCCGAAAAAGACCCGTTTGCCGTCCGGCATCGCGACGGCCTTGCTGCGGGCGATGTCAATGCACCACCCTTTTTGCGTGCGCAGATTCAAGAACGACCAATCGCCATGTCCATCAAACCGTCCCAAGGCCCAGCGGAAATGCTGCGGGACGAATTCCAATCCATCCTCGCAAGCAATCGTGAAAAACGTGTTTCCGTCCAACAACGGAATGACATAGCGTCCAACGGGATTGCCCATGCAGGAGTAGACGCTGCTTTCCCTTAAGTTTGCCGAGGGACCAACCTCAACGATAGTTTCTTTCCTGTCGCTCCCGCCGACGCCGCAAAAGAAAACGGCTCCATGGATTCCTTTGTCGCGGTCGGATATGGTAGTTTCAATCGAATCGGACAACGGAACTCCGTTCGGAAAATAACCGCACACGGCCGAACCGTGTTCGGCATCTTGATAGCGGTTGCCAAGAGTATTTTTCTGGGCGTCGCCTCCCGCGGATTTCAAAAAGAGATCAGATTCCGCTTCGAGAGAGAGAATGGCGTACTGTCTTCCGTGATCATCTCGCATCTGAAAGAATCGAACATCCGCCCCCGGATATTGCAGAGCATACGGGGTGTCGTACGCGATTGAGCCTGTTTCATAGTTAAGGTGGATCATTCGGAAAGCATTTGTCGAGTCGCTGAACGCCCAAAGAGAGATTCCATTGAACCTCATGGCTCCCGTTGCATTCGTTCCGCGCAGTCCGATCGAGGAGCCCGAAAACACGACATTTGCGCCAAGCTTCGATTCGAGGTTCCATTCGTCTGTGAGACAGCGGACGATCGGTTCGTGGCTCTCGATTTCGCCGTAAGCAACGATGGTCTGGACGTCATGGTAGACGGTCTCGGGAGCCCATTCGTCATCCGGATCGATTTCTGGAATGCTCTCGAACGACCAGACGGGGTCAAGGAGCTTAGCGGAGACCGTCACTCGGTCCGCGTCGACTCCTTCGGGAAGATCGGCTTCCGCATCCCACACGAGACGATGCGTCCCTGGAGACGGCACATCCACCGGATTGGAGACCACTGCGGGAGTCGCTTCGTGCCACGCCGTCCGGACCGCGAGATTCGTTCCGCCCGCTTCATCGAAGGCGATCAGTTCGATCCGGTAACGATGTCCGTCGGCTGGTCCCGTGAAGGACACGTCCACGTCCCATTTGACAACCGGCGGATTCCGCCGCACGGCGGAAAACGAGGTCATTGTCGGTTCTGGATTGTCGAGGTCCGTCAGCCCGGCCGGCGCGGGCGAGGCGAGGCCGACGAGGACGAGGAGGCTGGAGACTGCGGGGAGGCGCGAGCGGAGCATGGCGGACATCCTCGCCCCGGGGTGGAGAGCCGAAGGTGGGTTCGGGGCGAAAGCGCCTGCCTTCGGTGTCTCACCCTGGGCTCCCTGGAAAAGGCCCTTGTCGAAACACGAAAGGAGGCGCGCCTGCGCGCACACTCCTGCATCGTGTCGTCGACAGAATCTTTCCAGGGATTCAGGGTGACGACGTGTGCAGAATTGCAAATTCTGGTTTGTCCCCGCGTTCGGCATCCGGCTTTCGCCTCGTGCTTCCGGCGGGTGCCGTGGCAGGGATGTTTGCCCCGTCACGGCGCGACGGGGCATAGGATACCAGAACCGGGCCGGGGGGACAAGCGGGAAGTTTGGACGGGTCTCGGAGCGGCAAAGCCGCCCCGAGACCCGTCCGGCGCTTTGCGCGGAGCGCTAGACGCGCCGCAGCGCGACGACGGCGTTGTGGCCGCCGAAGCCGAGGGAGTTGTTGAGGGCGACGTCGACGCGGCGCTCGCGCGCCGTGTTGGGCGTGTAGTCCAGGTCGCAGTCGGGGTCGGGCGTCGTGTAGTTGATCGTCGGCGGGATGACGCCCGTCTCGATCGCCTTGGCGCAGGCGACGGTCTCGAGCGCGCCCGTGCCGCCGAGGAGGTGCCCGGTCATCGACTTGGTGGAGGAGATCGCGACCTTGCGGGCGGCCTCCTCGCCGAGCGCCTTCTTGATGACGAGCGTCTCGACCTTGTCGTTCATCGGCGTCGAGGTGCCGTGGGCGTTGATGTAGTCCACGGCGGCGCCGTCGACGCCCGCCTCGGCCATCGCACTCTTCATCGCGCGCGCGCCGGCCTCGCCGTCGGGCATCGGGGCGGTCATGTGGTAGGCGTCGCACGTCTGGCCGAAGCCGGCGACCTCGCAGTAGATGCGGGCGCCGCGCCTCTTCGCGCGCTCGTACTCCTCGAGGACGAGCACCGCGCCGCCCTCGGACATGATGAAGCCGTTGCGGTCCCTGTCGAACGGGCGGCAGGCGTGCGCCGGGTCGTCGTTGCGCGTGGAGAGCGCGTGCAGCGCCGCGAAGGAGGCGACGGCGATCGGGCAGATCGGGCCCTCGGCGCCGCCGGCGAGCATGACGTCCGCCTCGCCGTGCTGGATGAGGCGCAGCGCGGCGCCGATGCTGTGCAGGCCCGTCGCGCAGGCGGAGACGACGCCGTAGTTGGGGCCGCGCAGGCCGTGCTCGATCGCGATCGTGCCGGCGGCCATGTTGGCGATCATCTCGGGGATGGAGAAGGGCGAGACCTTGGCGGTCCTGCCGCGCTCCATGCGGAGCACCTCCTTCTCGGTGATCTCGATGCCGCCGACGCCGGAGCCGACGGTGCAGCCGCAGCGGTAGGGGTCGGGCTCGGCCTTGAAGTCGATGCCGGAGTCGTCGACCGCCATCTTCGCGGCGGCGACGGCGTAGAGCGTGAAGTCCGCCGAGCGGCGCGCGGTCTTCACGTCCATGTAGCGCGCCGGGTCGAAGTCCTTGAGCTCGCCGGCGATCGTGACGGGGAAGCCCTCCGGGATCGGGAACTTCGCGATCGTGGCGATGCCGTTCACGCCGGCGACGGCGTTGTTCCAGAAGGTGTCGAGGCTGTTGCCGATGGGCGAAAGGACGCCCATGCCGGTGATGACGACTCTGCGCATGGTTGGAACGACGGGATCGCGGGCCGCCCGGGCGGGACCCGGGCGGCCCGCGTCCCCGCGATGGGAGGGGTTTGGGAGGAAATCGGCCGGCGCCGGGCGAGGCGCCGGACCGCGGCGCGGCTGGCGCCGCGCCGAACGCCGGTCGCCGCGCGGACGCGACGGGGCGCCGCGCGGCGGAGGCGGGGAACTAGTCGACGTTCTCGGGAACGCCCTTGGACTTGAGGAACTCGATGACGGAGCCGACCGTCTCGAACTTGGCGGCGTCCTCCTCGGGGATGTTGTCGCCGACGTACTGCTTGAAGGCGTCCTCGATGTTCATCATCAGCTCGGCCTGGTCGAGCGAGTCGGCGCCGAGGTCGTTGACGAACGAGGCGGCGGGGGTGACCTGCGACGCTTCGGCGTGGAGGCTGTCGACGACGATCTGCTTGACTTTCTCTTCGAGGGTCATGGCTTGTTTTCCTTTGTGTTGGGTTTGGGGTTGGTTGTTGTTTTGGTCAAATGGTCCGATGGTCGAATGGTCCGATGGTCATTCAGCATTCAGCATTGACTACGGCATCAGCATGCCGCCGTTGACGGAGATCACCTGGCCGGTGATGTAGGAGGCGCTGTCGGAGGAGAGGAAGGCGACGGCCTTCGCGATGTCCGAGACCTCGCCGAACTTCTTCAGGGGAATGATCGAGAGCATCTGCTGCTTCACGTTGTCCGGCAGGACCTCGGTCATCTTGCTGTTGATGAAGCCGGGGGCGACGGCGTTCACGCGCACGCCGCGGCCGCCGAGCTCGCGCGCGGTCGTCTTCGTGAGGGCGATGAGGCCGCCCTTGGAGGCGCTGTAGTTGGCCTGGCCGGCGTTGCCCATGAGGCCGACGACGGACGCGATGTTGACGATCGCGCCCGAGCGCGCGCGCATCATCAGCTTGGCCGCCTCGCGGGTGACGAGGAACGCGCCCTTGAGGTTGATGTCCAGGACCGTGTCCCACTTCTCCTCCGTCATGCGGACGAGCAGGTCGTCGCGCGTGACGCCGGCGTTGTTCACGACGATGTCGAGCGAGCCGAAGAGCTTCGCGGCCTCGGCGACGCCGGCGACGACGCTCGCCTCCTTGGACACGTCGAGCGCGAGCGAGTCGGCCT
Source organism: uncultured bacterium (assembly GCA_902761575.1). GTDB lineage: Bacteria > Verrucomicrobiota > Kiritimatiellia > RFP12 > UBA3636 > UBA3636. Next base: position 3,628 of record CACWKU010000053.1, on the reverse strand, counting down.
GGACGCCCTCGATGGCGCGGAGGGCGGCGACGGTCTCCTCGCACCACTCCTTCTGCACGTCGCAGACGACGATGTTCTGCGCGACGCCGCTGCGGGCGAGCTCTTCGCAGATGGCGCGGCCGATGCCGCGGGCGGATCCGGTGACGAGGGCGGTCTTCATGGTCGGGATGGTCGAGATGGTCGGGATGGGCCGATGGTCGGAAAAGGGGGGACGGCCTGCGCGATTTGCGCGGGTAGGGCGCGGATTATCGCACAACCGGAACCGTTTGTGAACCGAAAAATCGCAAATTTTCAAAAAATCGATAAAAATATTTGAATCGCGCGCTTTCCGTCCGCGGACGCGCTTGCCCGGCGACGGGCGGGCGTGGTAGGATGCCCGGCATGAAACGCACGCCTCCCCGCGGCCGCCGCGCCGTTCCGCTCGCCGATCTGGTCGCCTGGCTCGACCGCACCCTCGACCTGCCCGCGTTCACGGACGACTACTCGAACAACGGCCTCCAGGTGGAGGGCGCGTCGCGCGGCGTCGCGAAGATCGCCTGCGGGGTGGACGCCACCCCCGCCTTCTACGCGGAGGCGCTGCGGCGCGGCGCGCAGCTGCTGCTCGTCCACCACGGCATCAGCTGGGGAAACTCCCTCGCCCGCATCGCGGGGCCGGCCTACCGCCTCGTCGCCCCGCTCGTCCGCGCGGACGCGGCGCTCTACGCGGCGCACCTGCCGCTCGACGCCCACCCGACGCTCGGCAACAACGCGCAGATCGCGAAGGCTCTCGGGCTGCGCGGCGTGCGTCCGTTCGGGACGTACCGCGGCCTCACGATCGGCGTGCGCGGCGCGTTCGCGCGCGCGCTCCCGTGGACCGAGGTTAAGGCGCGCTTCCGCGCGATCTGCCCGGGCGGGCGGTTCGACGCGGTCGACGCCGGCCGGAAGACCGTGCGGACGGTCGGGATCGTCTCCGGCGGCGGCGCGGACGAGATGGCGCAGGCCGTCGCCGCGGGGCTCGACGCGTTCCTCACGGGCGAGTTCGGCCTCCAGCACGCCAACGCGGCGGTCTGCGAATCGTTCGACCTGGCGGCCGGCGGGCACTACGCGACGGAACGCTTCGGCGTGCGCGCGCTCGGCGAGGCGCTCGCCGCGGAGTTCGGCCTCGCCTGCGAGCTGGTCGACCTCTCGCTCCCCTGGTAGGCGGCCTAGCCCGCCAGCGCGGCGGCCGCCGCGGCGGTCGACTCGGCGGAGTTCGCGTTGAGGAGCCGCGCCTCGGGCAGGGCGCGCTTGAGCATGCCCGTGAGGACGGCGCCCGGGCCGAACTCGACGAACGTCCCGGCGCCGAGCGCGGTCATCGCGGCGACGTCGTCGGTCCAGCGCACGGGATGCGCGATCTGCGCGAGCATTGCGGCGCGGATGTCGTCGGGCGAGCCGTGCGGCCTTCCGGCGAAGTTGGAGAGGACGGGGACCGACGGCGCCCGGAACTCGACGCCGGCGAGGACGGGCGCGAGCCTCTCCGCGGCCTGGGCCATGAAGGGGCTGTGGTAGGCGCCGGCGGTCTTGAGCACGACCGCGCGGCCGCCCTTCGCCGACGCGGCGGCGGCGGCGGCGGCGACCTGGTCGGGCGTGCCGCCGAGGACGGTCTGGAGCGCGGCGTTGTAGTTGGTGACGGCGCAGCCGGTCTCCGCGGCGATCGCCTCGCACGCGGCGGGATCGAGCTTGAGAATCGAGACCATGCCGGAGGGCGCCGCGTCGCACGCCTCCTGCATGAGGCGGCCGCGCGCGGCGAGGATGCGGACGGCGTCGTCGAACGACACCGCCCCGGCGGCCCAGAGGGCGGTCCACTCGCCGAGGCTCAGTCCGGCCATCGCGGCGAAGGGGACGGCGGGCGCGAGCGCGCGGAAGGCGGTCCACGCCGCCGCGCTCGCGACGAAGATCGCGGGCTGGCAGACGTCGGTGCGCGTGAGGCGCTCGATCGGCCCCTCGAAGACGGCCTCGGAGAGCGACCAGCCGAGGATGGAGTCGGCGCGGTCGAAGAGGGCCTTGCACTCGGGGCGGGACTCGGCCAGGTCCCTGCCCATGCCCACGGCCTGGGCGCCCTGGCCGGCGAAAAGCGCCGCGTTCCTGTCGTTCATGATCGGATCCTCCGTGCTTGGTTTCCGGAAAGGGCGCGCATTCTCTCACAAACGCGCCCGTTTGTGAACCGGAAAACGCGCGCTTGCCCGGCGCCGGGCGGGCGTGGTAGGATGCGCGGCATGCCACGCACGACGACCACGCCGCAGAAGATCGAGGGCGCCTCGGGCGCGCCGCTACGGCCCCGCGCCGAGGGCGACCCGCTCGTCGCGCGCTTCCTCGCCGACGCCGGTTCGGAGCGCAACGACTCGCGCAACACCCTCCTCGGGTACGCCCGCGACCTCGGGCAGTTCGCCGAGTTCACCTGGGGCTCCGAATCCAAGCCGCCGTATCCGTGGAAGGGGGTCGTCCGCGACGACGCCCGCGCGTTCCTCGTCGGGCTCGCGCAGTCCGACGCGGCCCCGACGACCGTCCGGAGAAAGCTCTCCGCCCTGCGCTCGTTCTATGCGTTCCTCGTCCGCGAGGGCGAGCTCGCCGACTCCCCGCTCGCGATGCTGCGCGGACCGAAGAAGCGCCGCGAACTCCCCGACGTGCTTTCCGTCGCCGAGGTCGAGACGCTCCTCGAGTCGGCCCGCGAGGCCGCGCGCCGAGCCGAGGCGGAGCGGACGCCGGCCGACGCCTCGATCGAGCGCGCCTACCTCGCGTGGCGCGACTGGGCGCTGCTGGAGTTCCTCTACGGAACGGGCGCGCGCATCGCCGAGGCCGCGGGGCTCTCGCAGGGCGCGCTCGACCTGCGCGCCGGCACGGCGAGGCTCTTCGGCAAGGGCCGCAAGGAGCGCCTCGCGCCGCTCGGCCGCGTCGCCGCCGAGGCGCTGCGCGGCCTGCGCGAGCGCTCCGTCGCGCTCTTCGGGAAGGCCGCCGCCGCGCGCACGGCTCCCGTGTTCCTCAACCGCCGCGCCGGGCGCGCGACGACGCGCCTGATCGAGCGCGTCTTCGACGCGGCGATGGTCTCGGCGGGCCTCCCCGCCGACCGCTTCTCGCCGCATGCGCTGCGCCATTCGTTCGCGACGCACCTGCTAGACGCCGGAGCGGACCTGCGCGCCGTGCAGGAGCTGCTCGGCCACGCGTCGCTCTCCACGACGCAGATCTACACGCACGTCTCGATCGAGCGCATCCGGGCCGTCTACCGCCAGGCGTTTCCGCGGGCGTGAGGACTGGACATTCCCCCCTTTTGACATCGCGGCGTCGAGAACGCCCGCAACCGGGGCTGTTGAGCCGCTACGCAAGTGAAATCCCAAGAAGGAAGACGAACGAGCCGAGCAAGAGCCCCTGGGCTCTGCCCCGCGACCGGGCTCCGAAATCACGGTACGCGCGAAAAACACTTGACGCGGAGCGGGGCGTTCTGGTATTGTCCGCCCCCGCACGCACGCCAAGCGGGGGCAGCCCGCGTCCGGCGTCCCGACGTGGCGAGGTAGCTCAGTGGTAGAGCAGGGGACTGAAAATCCCTGTGTCGTGGGTCCGACTCCCACCCTTGCCACCATTCTTTTTCCCCCGAAAACACGCACGAAACCCAATA
>CACWKU010000052.1 GCA_902761575.1 uncultured bacterium | reverse complement strand
CGGCCGCCCTCGCCGCCGGCGCCGCGGCGCGGGCCGAGGTGCCGCGCCCGTGCCCCGCCCGCGCGATCTCCGTCGCGGACGGGCAGGTCGAGATCGTTCACCACGTGGACCGCAAGGCGGCGTACCACACCTGCTTCGCCTGCGACGACCTCGCCGCGGCCGACTGGCGGGCCGTCGCGGCGAGCCGCGCGACCTCGACGCTCGACTACGACGTCTGCTCCAACGGACTCGCGCGCATGCCGGAGGACGGCGCCACGCGGCGCTTCTTCCGGATCGAAAGCTCCTACGAGCCGTTCGCGAAGGGCGCCGCCCTGCCGCGCGCCCCCGTCCGCGACGACCTGGAGGTTCCGCTCTCCAGGATCGAGGAGAAGGAAGGCTCCTTCGACGCCTCGACGGGAGTGCTCACCCTCCCCAAGCCGAACAAGTCGTCGCAGGTCTGGTTCGGGAACTACCAGTGGAACACGCCCCTCGACGCGACGGACTACGAGTGGCTCGTCATCGAGAAGCGCGACGCCACGGATACGTTCAACGTCCGTCTCTACTACAACGACCCGGCGGGCGGCAGCGGCGCCATCCAGTCCACCCTGCGTTGCGAGACCTATCGGGACCGCTGCTACCTCCGGCTCGACCCGCGCTACCGGGGGTCCGTCCGGATGATCCAGTTCCAGGCCGTCTCGAACGCCTGGCACTACGTCCCGAGCGACACGGTCGTCACGCTGGACCGGATCTACTTCACGCAGAGCCGGCCCATCGTGCCGGTCCTCGACGAAGGGCCCGCCGTCCCGTTCGACGACTCCGTCCCGGCGACGAACCTCGTCCGCGCGATGAAGGCCGGGTGGAACCTCGGCGGCTCGCTCGAGTGCAACGCCCCGTCGTGGGACCCGGACCTCACGCTGGGGCTCGACACGGAGGTGATCTGGGGCTCGCCCTACTGCACCGAGGAGCTGATCCGGTGGCCCGCGGAGCACGGCTACTCGACCCTCCGCATCCCCGTCACCTGGTACAACCACGTCGTCGACGCGGACTACACGATCGACCCGGACTGGATGCGGCGCGTGAAGCAGATCGTGGACTGGGCGATCGGCGCGGGCTACTACGTGATCCTCAACGAGCACCATTCCGTCCGGGAGAACATGCGCCGCCCCCTCGCGCGCGGCGACGGCTACATCGTCCGGGACGATCCGAACGACATCGCCGAGTCGCGCCGCTTCCTCAAGGCGGTCTGGGAGCAGATCTGCGCCGCGTTCAACGACGGCTACGACGAGCACCTCGTCTTCGAGACGATGAACGAGCCGCGCAACACCGACGAGACGCACGGCCACGCGTGGCAGCCGGGCCTCGCCTGCTACTACTTCAACAACGAGCTCGGCCACTGGAGGACGTGGTGCGACAACCGCTCGTGCCCCGAATGCCTCGCCGACTACGCGATCCTCAACGACTACAACCAGCTGTGCCTCGACACGATCCGCGCGAGCGGCGGCAACAACGCGAAGCGCTTCGTCATGGTCCCCGCGCTCTGCACCGGGCGCGACACCCTCCGCGCGGACGACGGCATGACGGACGAACAGTCCCGGCGGACCGGCGAGGCGCAGTCGCCCGGACTCTTCCGCATGCCGCGCGACACCGCCCGCGACAAGCTCCTCGCGACGATCCACGACTACGCGCTCGGCACGGACTCGTCCAACCCGAAGACGGCGTTCACGGACGCGATGAAGACGGACCTCGAGGACTGTTTCCGGGCGCTCCACGACCACTACACCGCGACGAACGGGATCCCGATCGTGATCGGCGAGGCCGGCGCGTTCCGCAAGAAGATCCCGCTCTCGGTGCGGCTCGAATGGATCCGCTTCTTCGCGGACCTGGCGCGCCGCAACGGCATGGCGGTCGTCTACTGGGACTCCGGCGAGGACGGCGACGGGACGATGGCCGAGTTCGACCGCGCCGGACTCCGGTTCTACGAGCCGGAGTTCGTCCAGGCCTTCCTCGGGGCGATGAAGGGCGACTAGCGCCGGGCGCGGACCGCAAGGCCGGCTCGACACTCCGACGGGGCTTGCCGGGGCGGGGCGGACGGGCGTAGAATCCGCGACATGAATACCGACAACCGGCTCTACTTCACCTTCCCCGGCGGCGCGCGCCGCGCCGTCACGCTCTCGTTCGACGACGGCACGGTCCACGACCGCCGCCTCGTCGAGGCCTTCAACCGCCACGGGCTCAAGGCCACGTTCAACCTCGTCCCCGGCCGCTTCGGGCGCGACGGCGTCGTCTCGCGCGACGAGGTCGCCACGCTCTACGCCGGCCACGAGATCGCCTCCCACGGCTGGATGCACCTCAATCTCGACCGGCTCGACCCCTACCGCCGCCTCGCCGAGATCCGCGACGGCCGCGCCGCGCTCGAGGACCTGCTCGGACGGCCCGTCCGCGGCTTCGCCTCTCCCTACGGCGCGCACGGCGACGCCGCCGTCGACGCGATGCGCGAGGCGGGCGTCGCATACGCGCGCACCGCGGGTTCGTCGAACGACGCGCGCTGGCCCGTCCCCGACCTCCTGCGCTGGACGCAGGTCTCGCACGAGCGCCGCGCGCTGCCGCTCGTCGAGGGCGCGCTCGCGAAGGACGGCTGGGGCGGCACGCTCAACGCGCTCGCTCTCTGGGGACACGGCTACGAGTTCGAGGGCCGCTGGGACGACCTCGAGGCGCTCTGCTCCGCGCTCGGCGGCCGCGAGGGCGTCTGGTACTGCACGAACATCGAGCTGGCCGACTACGCCGTCGCCTGCGCGTCCGTCGTCTCCACGCTGGACGGCACGGTCGTCCGCAACCTCTCCGCCACGGCCGTCCACGCCTCGTGGGGCCCCGACCACGGCGGCGGCGAGGGCGCGGTCTCGTTCACGCTCGCGCCCGGCCAGGCGCTCGACCTTAGAACCCTCGGCACGGCGGGATCGTCCTCCGCCCCGCCCCACCCCGATCCGGTCGTCCGGATCCTGGTTTCAACCACGGAACGCACGGACAGCACGGAAACCGCCGAAGGCGGCTCCCCCGCCGGGGAAGCTGGCGAGCGCAGCGAGCCTGAGGGGGTCTCTCGTCACTCGTCACCCGTCGCTCGTCACTCCGGCGCGGGCGTCGGCCCGCGCCTGTGCTGGCCCGGCTTCCGCCGCAAGGCGGTCACGTTCTCCTACGACGACGGGGTCCGCAACGACCGCCGGCTCGTGGAGCTGCTGAACCGCCACGGCCTGCGCGGGACGTTCAACCTCAACTCCGGCAAGCTCTCCGCCGACGACGCGGGCGACGACGCGTGGAACGTCCGCGCCCGCGAGGTCGCCTCGCTCTACGCGGGGCACGAGGTGGCGGTGCACGGACTCCGCCACGAGTCGTGGAACGTCACGCTCCCGGCGGTCGCCGCCGCCGACATCGCGCGCGACCGCCTCGCGCTCGAAGCGCTCGCCGGCCATCCGGTCGAGGGCTCCGCGTATCCCTGCGGCGGCCACTCCAAGGGCCCGGCGGCCGACTCCGCCCTGCGCGCGCTCGGGATCGTCCACGCCCGCGTGGTCGCGTCGCGCGACGACTTCGCCGTGCCCGCGGACTTCCTCGACTGGAATCCGACGATGCACCACAGCCGGTCCGACGCCGCGGACCTCGCTCGCCGGTTCCTCGACGCTGCGGACGCCGCCGCCGCCGAGCCCTCGCTCTTCTACGTGTGGGGCCACTCCTACGAGTTCCGCACGGAGGAGGACTGGGCGAAGATGGACGCGCTCTGCGCGCTCTTCGGCGGCCGAGACGACGTCTGGGCCGCGACGAACGTCGAAATCTGCCGCTACGTCCTCGCCTTCCGCGCGCTGCGCGGCTCGCTCGACGGCCGCATCCTCGAGAACCCGACCGCGATTCCGCTCTGGCTCGTCGCGGGCGGGAGGCCCGTCGTCCTGAAGCCCGGCGAACGCCTCGCCTGAAGTTCGAAAGCCTAGAGCGCTTCTCGAAAATCCGTAGCCACAGAACAACACGGAACAACACGGAAGTTCCGTGAAGTTCTGTGTCGTTCCGTGGCTACAGAAAAAGGGAAAGCGCGCTAGGCGACGCGGCCCGCACGGGGATCCGGGCGCCGTGGCGGGGTGCGCACCCCGCCACGGCGAGTCGGGCCGGGCCTGCGAAAAAAAGACGCGGCCGGGGCGGGCCGGTCGCGTCCGGGGCTTGCGCCCCTCGGGGTCGCCGAAGCGACCCCTTGCGGGCGGCGGGATGGAGGAGGGGGTGCCGCCCGCGCGGACTCGCGGCGCGGGGGGGCGCGCCGCGGTCCAATCCCTACTTGACGATTTCGACCGAGCCGCCGAGCTCCTCGATCTTGGCCTTGGCCGCGGCGGACGCCGCGTTGGCCTTGACCTGGAGCCCCTTGACCTTGAGCTCGCCCTTCGCGAGAACCTTGAAGCCGCCGTTCTCGAAGCGGTTCAGGGCGCGGGTGGCGAGCAGTTCGGCGGCGCCGACGGTGGCGCCCTCCGGGAACTGGTTGAGGATGTCGAAGTTGACCGGCGTGTAGGCCACGCGGGCCGGGTTGCCGAAGCCGCGCTTCGGGAGGCGGCGGACGAGGATCATCTGGCCGCCCTCGAAGCCGATCTTCCGCTTGTGGCCCTTGCGGGACATCTGGCCCTTGGTGCCCTTGCCGGAGGTCTTGCCCTTGCCGGACGCCTCGCCGCGGCCGAGCCGCTTGGTGCGCGTCTTCGAGCCGGGGGTGGTGGTGAGTTCGTGGAGTTTCATCGGTTCTTCTCCTTACGCTTCGGCCGGGGGTTCGGCGGGGGCTTCCGCGGCGGGCGCCTCGGCGGCGGCCTCGGCGGCCGGGGCCTCGGGCGCGGGCTGCTCCGCGGGCTTGTCCTCCGGGAGCGGCGCGAGGCCGCGCTCGGCGCGGATGGCCGCGGCGGGGCGGAGCTGCGAGAGCGCGTCGAACGTCGCCTTCACGACGTTGAGGCGGTTCTTGGAGCCCTGGCTCTTGCCGAGGACGTTGCGGATGCCGGCCATCTCGAGGACGGCGCGCATGCCGCCGCCCACGATCATGCCGGTACCTTCGGAGGCGGGCATCAGCAGGACGCGGCCGCCGTCGCACTGGCCGGTGACGGCGTGCGGGATGGTCGTGCCCTTGGTGACGACGCGCACGAGGTGGCGCCGGGCGGCCTCGCCGCCCTTGCGGATGGCGTCGGCGTTCTCGTTGGCCTTGCCGTAGCCGAGGCCGACGCGGCCCTTCTTGTCGCCCACGACGACGACGGCGCTGAAGCTCATGCGCCGGCCGCCCTTGGTGGTCTTGGAGCTGCGGTTGACGAAGACGACCTTCTCGTCGAATTCGCTCTCTTCGCGCGGTTTGCGGGTTTCTTCGCGTGCCATGTTACGCGTTCTCCTTGTCGTTGAGCTTGAGCCCGGCCTCGAGCGCGGCCTCGACCGCGGCCTTGACGCGGCCGTGGTACTTGAAGCCGCCGCGGTCGACGACCACCAGCGAGATGCCCGCGGCCTTGGCGGCCTCGCCCGCGGCCTTGCCGACCTTCGCGGCCGTCTCGACGTTGAGCTTGGCCTTGAGGGGCAGGGACGAGGCGCTCGCGAGCGTCTTGCCGGCCTCGTCGTCCACGAACTGGACGTAGAGGTTGGCGTTCGAGACGAACACGGCCATCCGCGGGCGCGCGGCCGTGCCGGAGATCTTCTGCCGGAGGCGGCGGTGGCGCCGCTCGCGGTACTGCTTGAGATTCTTGAGCTGCATTGGCTTTCCTTCCTTCCGCTTCCGTTAGGCGACGGTCTTGCCTTCCTTGCGGCGGATCTTCTCGCCGGTGTAGCGGATGCCCTTGCCCTTGTAGGGCTCGGCGGGCTTGAACGCGCGGATGTCGGCGGCGACGCGGCCGACGAGCTCCTTGTCGATCCCGGTCACGTCGACGTGCAGGCCGGCGTTGCCGACCGCGACGTCCACGCCGGCAGGGATCTTGTAGAGCTTGGGCTCGGCGTAGCCGATGGAGAGGGCGAGCGTGTCCTTGCCCTTCTTGTCGAACTTGAAGCCGACGCCCTCGATGTCGAGCGCCTTGGCGTAGCCCTTCACGACGCCCTCGACCATGTTGGCGACGAGCGCGCGGGCGAGGCCGTGGAAGGCGCGCGTGCGGCGGTCGTCGGAGCCGCGCGTGAAGCGCGCGGCGCCGTCCTCGACCTTGCACTCGATGCCGGGCGGCAGCGTGTACTTGAGCTCTCCCTTGGGGCCCTTGACGGCGACGACGCCGCCCTGGACGGCGACGGTGGCGCCGGCGGGGACCTTGACGGGCTCTTTTCCGATTCTGGACATTGGAACTTCCTCCCCTACCAGACGGTGCAGACGATTTCGCCGCCGAGCTTGCGCCGGCGGGCCTCGAGGCCGGACATGACGCCGCCCGAGGTGGAGATGACGGCGACGCCGAGGCCGCCGAGGACGCGCGGGATCTGCTTCCAGCCGCAGAAGCGGCGGAGGCCCGGCGCCGACTCGCGGCGCAGGCCGCGGATGACGGGCTTGCCCTCGGCGTTGTACTTCAGGGCGACGCGGAGGACCTTCTTGACGTCCCCCTCGACCTCGAAGTCCTCGACGTAGCCCTCGTCCTTGAGGACCTTGGCGATGGCGGCCTTGAGGTTGGAGGCGGGCATCTCGACGATCTCGTGCCCGGCCGCCTGGCCGTTGCGGATGCGGGTGAGCATGTCCGCGATGGGATCAGACCAACTCATTGTGGTTCTCCTTTGCTACCAGGACGCCTTGGTGACGCCGGGGATCCTGCCCTGGAGCGCGAGCTCGCGGAAGCAGAGGCGGCAGAGCTTGAACTTGCGGATGTAGCCGCGCGGGCGGCCGCAGCGGGAGCAGCGGTTGTAGGCGCGCGAGGTGAAGGTCGCGGGGGCTCCGCCCTCCTTCTCCTTCTTGACGGCGGCGGCGGCGGCCGCTTTCGCGCGGCCGGCCTTGGCGATGAGGGATTTCTTTGCCATGGTGCTGTGTTCCGATGACGTTAGCGGCCGACGAAGGGCATCCCGAGCCCCTCGAGGAGCGCGCGGGCGACCTTGTTGTCCTTGGCCGTGGTGACGACGGTGATGTCCATGCCCTGCTCGGGCGCGCCGTGGCGGGAGAGGTCGATCTCCGGGAAGATCGTCTGCTCCTTGACGCCGAGGGAGTAGTTGCCGCGGCCGTCGAAGCCGCGCGCCGGGACGCCGTGGAAGTCGCGGATGCGGGGCAGCGCGACGTTGATCAGGCGGTCCAGGAAGTCCCACATCCGCTGGCGGCGGAGCGTCACCTTGGCGCCGATGACCATCCCTTCGCGAAGCTTGAAGTTCGCGACGCTCTTCTTGGCCGGGCAGAGCGCGGGCTTCTGGCCGGTGATCTTCTCCAGATCGTCCACGACGGACTTCTGCGTGTCCTTGTCGACGATGCCGAAGGCCATGTTGACGACGATCTTCTGGAGGCGCGGAACCTGCATCGGGTTCTTGAGCCCGAACGCCTTCTCCAGCTCCGGGACGACCGTCTGCTCGTATTTTTCCTTGAGGTTTGCCATGGCGGTTCCTTTACAGTCGGTTGCCGGTGCCCTTGGCGACGCGGACGGAGCGCCCGTCCTCGCGGACGTAGGAGACGCGGACGCCCTTCTTGGCCTTGGCGTCCCAGGGCTGGAGGTTGCTGAGCGCGATCGGGGCGGGGATCTCGACGACCTGGCCGTTGGGGGCCTTGTCGTTCTTGCGGATGCCCTTCTTGCGCAGGTTGAGGCCCTCGACGATGGCGACGCCCCGCTTGGCGTTGACGGCCAGGACCTTGCCGGTCTTGCCCTTGAACGCCTTCTCGGAGTCGCCTCCGCGGCCGGTGATGACGACGACGATGTCGCCGGTCTTGATGCGTGCGGTGCTCATTAGAGGACCTCCGGTGCGAGCGAGATGATCTTGGCGTTGTCGCCCTTCTCGCGCAGCTCGCGGGCGACCGGCCCGAAGATGCGGGTGCCGATGGGCGACTTCTTGGCGTCGACGATCACGCAGGCGCTGTTGTCGAACTTGATGTAGGAGCCGTCCGCGCGGCGGATCGGGTAGCCGGTGCGCACGATGATGGCGAGGCAGACCTGCCCCTTCTTCACGGCGCCGCCGGGCTGGGCCTCCTTGACGGAGACGCGGATGCAGTCGCCCAAGTGGGCGTACTTCTTACGCTGCCCGAGCACGCGGAAGCAGCGCACGCGGCGCGCCCCGGTGTTGTCGGCGACGGCGAGATCAGTACCTTCCTGGATCATCTCTACTTCCCTTCTTCCTTGGCTTCGATCGCCTCGGCCTTCGCCTCGGCCGCGGCCTCGCGGGCCTTGGCGGAGACGACGATCTTCGCGACGCGCCAGCGCTTGCGGGCGCTGAGCGGGCGCGTCTCCTCGATGAGGACGACGTCGCCGACGCCGCACTCGTTCCTCTCGTCGTGCGTCGGATACTTCTTGCCGACGGTGATCTGCTTGCCGTAGATCGGGTGGGCGTAGCGGCGCTCGACCAGGACGGAGACGGTCTTGTCGCCGCTGCGCTTCACGACGGTGCCGCGGCGCGTCTTGCGGTGGCCGCGCTCGGGCGCGGCGGCTTTCGTTTCTTCGCTCATTACTTCTTCTCCTGCTGGAGCTCGCGCTCGCGGACGACGGTGAGCATGCGCGCCACGTCGCGGCGCAGCGTGCGGACCTCGAGGGGGTTCTTGGCGACGTCGGCCGCCGTCTTCTTGATCTTCGCCCCGAGGATCTTCCCCTTGGCGGCCTTGACCTGGGAGAGGAGCTCCTCGGTCGGGGTCTCGCGGACCTGCTTGATCTTCATTGCGTTCGTTCTCCTCGTGCGCTAGACCTGCGCGTTGCGGGAAACCATCCGCGTGCGGACGCCGAGCTTGTTGGCGGCGAGGCGGAAGGACTCGCGCGCCAGGCTGTCGGGCACGCCCGCCAGCTCGAAGAGCATCGTGCCGGGCGCGACGACGGAGACCCAGAACTCGGGGTCGCCCTTGCCCTTGCCCATGCGGACGCCGATCGGCTTCTTCGAGACGGGCTTGTCCGGGAAGATGCGGATCCAGAGCTTGCCGCGGCGCTTGAGGTGGCGGTTGATGCAGACGCGGCACGCCTCGATCTGGATCGCGGTGATCCACCCGCGCTCGAGCGTCTTGAGGCCGTAGTCGCCCTGCGAGAGCTCGGTGTTGGTCTGGGCGAGGCCGGCGCGCGATCCGCGCTGGACTTTGCGGTGCTTGACCCGCTTAGGCATGAGAGGCATTGCGGTCCCTCCTTCTGTTGTTCAGCCGGGGCTGGTAGTGCTCGCCCTTGCAGATCCACACCTTCACGCCGATCTTGCCGGCCGTGGTGTCCGCCTCGGCGAACCCGTATTCGATCTTGGCGCGCAGGGTGTGGAGCGGCACGCGGCCCTCCTTCATCCACTCGACGCGGCTGAGCTCCGCGCCGTTGATGCGGCCGCTGGCGAGCATCTTGATGCCGTCCACGCCCATCTCCATCGCGGTGCGCTGGGCGCGCTTCATCGCGCGCTTCACGGTGGTGCGGCGGACGATCTGGTCGGCGATGGACTCGGCGACGAGCTGCGCGTTGGCGTCCGCGTCACGGACCTCGACGACCTCGACGAAGACCTCCTTGCCGGTGAGCTTCGAGAGCTTCTTCCGGAGGCGGTCGATCTCCTCGCCGCCCTTGCCCATCACGATGCCGGGGCGCGCGGTGTGGATGTTGAGGCGCACGCGGTTGGCGTAGCGCTCGATCCGCACCTCGGAGACGGCGCCCTCCTTGAGGGCCTTGGCGACGGCGTCGCGAAGGACGCAGTCCTCGGCGAGGAAGTCGCCGAAGGAGCGCTTGTCCGCGAACCAGCGCGAGCGCCAGTCGTGGTCGACGCCGACGCGGAAGCCGATTGGATTGACTTTCTGTCCCATGGTGTTTACTTTTCGTCGGTGAGAACCACGGTGACGTGGCTCGTCTGTTTTTCGATCGGGCTGGCGCTGCCGCGGGCGCGGGGCCAGTAGCGGCGCATGCTGGGGCCTTCGTCGAAGACCGCCTTGCGGACGGAGAGCGCGTCGGCGTCCAGGCCGAAGTTGTGGCTCGCGTTGGCGGCCGCGCTGCGGAGCGCGGCGCCGAGGATCTTCGCGGCCTTGCGCGGGCTGAAGTCGACGATGCGGAGGGCGTCGCCGAGCCTCTTGCCCTGCACGGCGCGCGCCAGGTCCCGGCCCTTGGAGGCCGAGATGCGCGCGTTGCGGTGGATGGCTTTGACTTCCATTTCCTTGCTCCGTTACTTGGTCGCCTTGTCCGTCGTCGCGCCGTGCTTCTTGAACGTGCGCGTCGGGGCGAACTCGCCGAGGCGGTGGCCGACCATGTTCTCGGTGATGAAGATGGGAAGGAACGTCTTCCCGTTGTGGATGGAGAAGGTCAGCCCGACGAACTCGGGCGTGATCATCGAGCGGCGCGACCAGGTCTTGATCGGCTGCTTGCGCGACGACTGGTTCATCGCCTCGACCTTCTTGAGGAGCTTCTCCTCGACGTAGGGTCCCTTTTTGAGCGAACGTGGCATGGCTTTCTACTCTACTTTCTGCGCTTGAGGATGACGCGGTCGGAGGCCTTGCGGGGCTTGCGGGTCTTGCCGCCCTTGGCGAGCTTGCCCCACGGCGAGACGGCCGGGCCGCCGCCGGAGGTGCGCCCTTCGCCGCCGCCCATCGGGTGGTCGACGGGGTTCATCGCGACGCCGCGCACGGTCGGGCGGATGCCCAGCCAGCGCTTGCGCCCGGCCTTGCCGAGCTTGAGGCCCTCGATCTCGCCGTTGCCGACGACGCCGACGGTGGCGCGGCAGCGCGCGAGGAACTTGCGCTCCTCGCCGGACGGCATCCGGAGGGTGACCCAGTCGCCGTCGCGGCTCATCACCGTGGCGGAGGAGCCGGCGGTGCGGACGACCTTGGCGCCGCGCCCGGGCACGAGCTCGAGGTTGTGCACGGCGGTGCCGAGCGGGATCCTGCCCAGCGGGAGGCAGTTGCCGACGGCGGGCTCGGCCGTCTCGGAGGCGACGACCTTGGCGCCGGGCTTCAGCCCCTCGGGGCAGAGGATGTAGCGCTTCTCGCCGTCCTCGTACTGGAGCAGGGCGATGAACGCGGAGCGGTTGGGATCGTATTCCACCGCGATCACCTCCGCGACGGCGTCGAGGCGCTCGCGGCGGTAGTCGATGAGGCGGTAGCGGCGCTTGGCGCCGCCGCCGCGGTGGCGGATCGAGATGTGGCCGGCGCTGTCGCGCCCGGCCTTCTGCTTGCGCGGGGCCGTGAGCGAGCGCTCGGGCCTGTCCTTCGTCACCTCGGCGAAGGTGGAGCCCGTCGCGGTGCGGCGGCTCGGCGTGTAGGGCTTGTAGGAACGGATGGCCATTTCTCTTCTCCTAGAGCAGGTCGATCTTGTCGCCCGCCTTGAGCGTGACGATGGCGCGCTTCCAGTCCGGCGCCTGGACGACGCGGCGGTTGCGGAGCGTGCGCTTCTTGCCGCCGTAGTTCTGGACGTTGACGGCGGTCACGGTGACGTTGAAGAAGTCCTCGACGGCCTTCTTGATCTCGGGCTTGGTCGCGGCGCGGTCCACGCGGACCATGTAGCGGTTCTGCTTCTCCTGGAGGGCGGCGCCCTTCTCGGTCTGCATCACCGCCTTGAGGACGGCGTTCTCGTGCTTCATGCCACGGTCTCCTTCTTCTGCTTGCCTTCGAGGCGCTTCGAGAGATCCTCCCACGCCGCGCGGGCGACGAGGACCTTCGCGTGCGCCATCATCTGGTAGACGCCGACGCCGGCGGCGGTGGCCACCTCGACGCCCGGCAGGTTGCGCGCGGCGAGCGTGAGCGCGTCGTCCGCGGCCTTCACCACGAGCAGCGCGTTGTCGGTGCCGAACGCCTTGAGGACCTTCGCGAGCTCCTTCGTCTTCGCGGCGGGGAGCGTCAGCTCCTCCGCCAGGACGAGCGTGCCGTCCGCGATGCGGTCGGAGACGACGCGGCGGAAGGCCAGCTTCCCGACCTTCTTGTTGAGCTTCACGGACCAGTCGCGCGGGTGAGGGCCGAAGGCGACGCCGCCTCCGCGCCACACGGGCGACTGCTTGAGGCCGGCGCGGGCGCGGCCGGTGCCCTTCTGCTTCCAGGGCTTGCGGTTGGAGCCGTTCACCTCGCCCTTGCTCAGGGTCGAGGCCGTCCCGGCCCGGTAGAACGCCTGGCGGGCGACGACGGCGTCGTGCACCGCCTGCGCGCCGCGGTCGAGGACGAGCGTCTCGTCCGCGACGTCGACGGCGCCCTTCTCGCTGCCGTCGAGGCCGAACATCTTGATGGTAGCCATTACGCCTTCACCGCCTTCTTGATCGCTTTGCGGATCACCAGCATCGAGCCGTTCGCGCCCGGGACCGATCCGCGAACGAGGATTAGGTTCTTCTCGGGGACGATCTTCTCGACCTTGAGGTTCTGGACGGTCGTCCGGCGGTTGCCGGTGTCGCCGCCCATGGGGTGGCCCTTCTCGGTCGCGCCGGGGGTCTGGCGCATGCCGATGGAGCCGGGGCGGCGCTTGACGTGGCCGCCGTGCGTCATCGGGCCGCCGGCGAAGCCGTGGCGGCGCATGACGCCCATGAAGCCCTTGCCCACGCTCGTGGCGACGACGTCGACGTAGCCGACGCCCTCGAACACCGAGACCGTGAACACCTTGCCGGGCGCGGGGTCGTCCCCGGCATCGGCCTTGAACTCGCGGAGGCGGCGCAGCGGGTCGAGCCCCGCCTTCTTCGCGTGGCCGACCTCGGCCTTCGTGAGGCGGGAGGCCTTCTGCGGGCCCCAGCCGAGCTGGACCGCCTCGTAGCCGTCGCTCTCCTTGGTCTTCACCTGGACGACCGGGCACGGCCCGGCCTCGATGACCGTGACGGGGACGCGGACGTCGCCCTCGCCCCAGATCTGGGTCATCCCGATCTTCTTTCCGATCAAGCCTTGCATGGGATGCTCCTTAGACCTTGATGGTGATGTCCACGCCCGCGGGGAGGTTGAGCTTCTTGAGCTCCTCGACCGTCTTGGCGGTGGGGCCGACGATGTCCAGCATGCGCTTGTGCGTGCGCATTTCGAACTGGTCCATCGACTTCTTGTCCACGTGGGGGCTGCGGTTCACGGTGAACCGCTCGACGCGCGTGGGCAGCGGGATGGGCCCGACGACGTCCGAGCCGGTGGTCCGGGCCGTGCCGACGATCTCGGCGACGGCCTGGTCGAGGACCCGGTGGTCGTAGGCCTGCATGCGGATTCTGATGCGTTGACTCTGCATTGTGTGGGTTACCTGTTCAGTATGGATTCCTTGACGGCGCGGGGAACCACCGCGAACTCTTCCGGCTCCATGGAGTAGGACGCCCTGCCCCGGGAGAGGGATCGGATCGCGGTCGCGTACCCGAACATCTCGGCCAGCGGCACGTTCGCGGAAATGACCTGCATGTCGCCACGCATCGTCATCTCGCGGACCTGCCCCCGGCGTCCGTTCAGGTCGCCCATGAGGTCGCCGGTGCATTCCGGCGGCGTCACGAGTTCGACCGACATGATCGGCTCGAGCAATTCCGGCGCGGCGGCCTCGGCGGCCTCGCGAAACGCCAGGATCGCGGCGGTGCGGAACGCCGTTTCCGTCGCGGAGTCGGGATCGAGGATCCCCCCTCCGGTGATGCGGACGTGGACGTCCTGCATCGGGAAACGGGCCACGACGCCCGTCAGGATCGCGTCCTGCACCCCTTGCTCGATCGGGGCGCAGAATTCCGGCGGGATGGTGTTGCGGGGGGGCTTCACCTCGACGAGGTTGCCCTTCCCGCGCTCCATCGGCGAAACGTGGAGCTCCACCGTGGCCGCCTGGCGCTTGCCACCGATTTCGCGGTCGAACGTGTGGCGTCCGTCCGCTTCGCCGGTGACCGTTTCACAATACGAAACCATCGGTTTGCCGGTGTTCGCCGGCACCTTGAACTCCCGGACGAGCCGGTCGCGGAGGATGTCGAGGTGGAGCTCGCCCATCCCGCTCACGATCGTCTGCCCGGTCTCTTCGTCCGTGCGCACGCGGCACGTCGGATCCTCGTCGGAGAGCATCTGGAGGGCCTCCCCGAGCTTGTCCTTGTCCGCGCGCGACTTCGGTTCGATCGCCATGAACATCACGGGCTCCGGGAACTCGATGCGGTCGAGCGCGATCTGCGCCTGCTCGGCGCAGACGGTGTCGCCCGTCGTGAACTTCCCGATGCCCCCCAGCACGCCGATCTCCCCCGCGTAAATCGCGTCCGTGTCGAGCTGCTCGTTCGAATGCATCCGAATGAGCCGCATCACGCGGTCCCTCGTCCGGGTCCTCGGATTCCAGACGTTCATGCCCTTGCGCAGAACGCCGGAGTAGACCCTCACGTAAAGCAGGCGGCCGAGATAGGGGTCAGCGGCCACCTTGAAAATGAGGCCCGCAAGCGGAGCGGTGTCGTCCGCCGGCCTCTGGACGGTCTTGCCCGTCCGGATCTCGGTGCCTTCCACCGCGGGAACGTCGAGCGGCGACGGCAAATACCGGACCACCGCGTCGAGCAGGGGCTGCACGCCCTTGTCCCGCAGCGCCGTCCCGCAGAGGACGGGCACCGCCTTGCGGCCGACGACGCAGCGCCGCAGCGCCGCGTGGATGTCGTCCGCCTTCAGTTCCTCGCCGGAAAGATAGAGGTCCGCGAACGCCTCGTCGGCCTCCGCGATCGCCTCGACCATCGCCTCGCGCGCGGCCTTCGCCTCGTCCGCGAGCTCCGCCGGGATCTCGGAGACCTGCGGCTCGGAGCCCAGGTCCTCGTCCCGGTAGGTGACGGCCTTCATGCCGATCAGGTCCACCGCGCCCCGGAACGTCTCGGAGGCGCCGATCGGCAGCTGCAGGGGAATCGCGTTCGCCTTCAGCTTGCTCTTCAGCTCCCCGACGACCCGGCCGAAGTCCGCGCCCATCCTGTCCATCTTGTTGACGAACGCGATGCGCGGGACCTGGTAGCGGTCCGCCTGCCTCCAGACGGTCTCCGACTGCGGCTGGACCCCCGCGACGGCGCAGAACACGCCGACCGCGCCGTCCAGGACGCGCAGCGCCCGCTCCACCTCGACCGTGAAGTCGACGTGTCCGGGCGTGTCGATGAGGTTCACCTGCTTCCCCATCCACTCGCACGTGATGGCGGCGGACGTGATGGTGATGCCCCGTTCGCGCTCCTGCACCATCCAGTCCATCGTGGCGTTGCCCTCGTGGACCTCGCCGATCTTGTGGATCGCGCCGGCGTAGTACAGGATGCGTTCGGAAACCGTCGTCTTCCCCGCGTCGATGTGGGCGATGATGCCGATGTTCCGCACGTCCGCGAGCGCGTGCGTGCGACCGTTTCCGGCCGCGCCCGCGGTGCGCTTGGTGCTGGTGGCGTCAGTGCCCATCGATTTCTCGGGAGAGAAAGGTTTCGTATCGTCTGCCGTTGTCAAAGAACCGTCTTGCCGCGCCCCGCAGGGGATCCGCGGCCGCCTCCCCCGGAGGATTCCGGGAGCGGCCGAAAAGGGAGATGCGTTCCTAGAACGCGTAGTGCGCGAACGCGCGGTTGGCCTGCGCCATCTTGTGCGTGTCGTCGCGCTTCTTGATCACGTTGCCCGTGTTGTTGTAGGCGTCCAGCAGCTCCGCCGCCACCGCCTTGGGCATGCCCATGCCGCGGCGCCCGGAGGCGTAGGTCACGAGCCAGCGCAGCGCGAGCGCGAGCTGGCGCGCGGGCTTGATCTCGACCGGCACCTGGTAGGAGGCGCCGCCCACGCGGCGGGACTTCACCTCGACGCGCGGCTTCATGTTGTTCACGGAGGCGTCGAGCACCTCGAGGATCTCCTTGCCCTCGACCTTGCCCTCCAGCTCCGCGAGCGCGCCGTAGACGATGCGCCGGGCCGTCGTCTTCTTGCCCTTGCGCATGAAGTGGTTGATCATGTGCGAGACCAGCTCGCTGCCGTACTTGGGGTCGATCTCGTGCGCGTGCTTCATCGACGCGCCGTTCTTCCTGCGTGACATGGTTGCGGACTCCTATCCTACTTGCCGTGCTTCATGCCGTACTTCGAGCGGCCCTGCTTGCGGCCGTTCACGCCGAGGCAGTCCAGCGCGCCGCGCACCACGTGGTAGCGCACGCCCGGAAGGTCGGCCACGCGGCCGCCGCGGACGAGCACCACGCTGTGCTCCTGCAGGTTGTGGCCCTCGCCGCCGATGTAGGCGGTCACTTCGTAGCCGGTCGTGAGACGGACGCGGCAGACCTTGCGCAGCGCGGAGTTCGGCTTCTTCGGGGTCTGGGTCTTCACGAGAAGGCAGACGCCGCGGCGCTGGGGGCAGTTCTTCAGGGCCGGGGACTTGCTCTTCTTGGCGAGCGTCTGACGGCCTTTGCGCACGAGCTGGTTGATGGTAGGCATGGGTTAGCTGGCCTGATTTTCCTGGAATGGTCGCAAAACGGCCTGATTTTCCTGGAATGGTCGCAAAACGGGCGCTGATGCTAGCAAAATCCCCCGCGAAAAGCAACCCCTCCGCGAAAAATTTTTCATTTTCCGCGAATCGCCGCTCCACGGGCGGCGATTCGCTGGCGCTCGGGCGGCGTGGCGGGGTGCCGCACCCCGCCACGCCGCCGCGCGCTCTGCGCGCTACTCGTCCCAGAAGTAGTCCTCGTCGTCGTCGCCGAAGCCGCCGAAGCCGCCGTCGTAGTCGGCGAAGCTGTAGTGGGTGGGTGAGTAGTCGCCCCCGAGGAGGCCGAAGGAGGACGACCAGGAGGACGACCAGGGGCCGTCGTCGTACGCCTTGGCCGGGGCGAGGGCGGCGGCGAGGTCGACGAGCCGGCTCGCCCAGTAGCGCCCGCTTCCCGAGGCGAGCATCCGCGCGGGCAGGACCCCCGCGCCGCCGGAATCGCGGCCGGACGCGCCCCGTTCGTCCTCCTCCCCGTCCTCGCGCGCCTCCGCGCCGGCTTCGCGCGCGATTTCGTCCTCGGCCGCGCGCCGCGCGGCCTTGGCGGCGTCGTCGACGCGCGCCGCCGCCTCGAACCGGAAGAGCGGTTCCTCCGGCGCCTTCCACGGCGCGGGCGCGCCGGCGGAGCCTTCGTCCCACGCGCGCCAGAGGCCGGGCCAGTCGACGATCTGCGCGGGCTCTTCGCCGTGGTTGCGGAGGAAGGGGTCGAGGCGCCGCGCCCGGACCTGCAGCGCGGCCCTTTCGGCGGCGGGGCGCTCGACGCGGCTGCGCAGGTCGAGCAGCTGCGTGAGCGCGTCGAAGTGGCCGGGGTCGATCTCGAGCGCGCGGGACCAGGCCGCCCACGCCTCGTCGTATTTCTTCTGGTGCTCGCGCAGCATCCCGAGCAGGTAGTGGACGCTCGCGCCCGCGCCGGGCGCGGCGGCGAGCGCGGGCAGGATGCGCTCGGCGGCGCCGGAGCTTTCGTCGCTGGAGAAGACGCCCTCGCACCCGAAGCAGAGCGACGCCACCTGCCCGAACTGCGCCGGCATGTGCCGGAAGGTTTCCTCGTAGTGCGCCGCGGCCTCGTCCGCGCGGCCCGCCTTGCGCAGGCGCTCGGCGAGGCGCCACTGCACGCAGTAGGCGTCGGAGAAGAGCGCCGCGGCTTCGTCGTAGCGCGCGATCGCACCGGCGAGGTAGCCGAGGTCCGTGAGCTCGTCGCCCTTCTCCGCGGCGCGCACGGCGGCGACGACGCGCCGCAGCGTCGCGGCCTCGGAGAGGTCCGCCTCGCCGCCCCTGTCCTCCAGGACGGAGGCGAGGATCGAGTAGGAGCGGACGCGGTCGCCGGCGGGCGACTCGCCGTCGGTGGGGTCGATCTCGAGGGCGCGGCGCGCGGCCGCCTCGGCGCCCGCGAGGTCGCCCTCGCGGCGCAGCGACTCGGCCTTCCACTGCCACGGGCGCTCCTCGTAGGGGTCGATGCGCGAGAGGCCGTCGAGGAAGGCGCGCAGCTCGGCGCCCGGCATCGTGTCGAGGAGGACTTCGAAGGGCCAGTCCTGGGGATGGGAGCAGCGGCCGGAGAAGTCGTTCTCGACGGCGGCGCGGGCGATCGCGGCGGCGACGGCGGCGTTCGTTTCGCCGCCGGCGTCCGCGAGCGCCCGGGCGAGCGACGCGGCGCGGGAGCCGCGGCCCTCGTCGAGTTCTTCGCGGACCAGCTGCGACCGCGACCAGCGCGGCCAGCCGGCGGCGAAGTCGAGCGCCTCCGTCGGGTGTCCGGAGAGGACGTAGAGGCCCAGCAGCTCGTCGCCGGGCGCGCCGATGTGGTCGTCGAGCATCCAAAACGACGATCTCTCGCCGGACGCGAGGGCGTCGCGCGCGACGGCCTCCGCGTCGGCGAAGCGGCCGGCGCGCGCGAGGATCGGGACGGCCCAGACCGGCGCGCTGCGGCGCCCGCCGGCCTCCTTCCAGGAGCGGGCGTGGAGCGCGACGACGCGGTCGAGGGCGCGCGAGAGGCGGTTCGTCTCGCCGAGCGCCTCGAGCGCGCGGCACCAGTCGCGGATGTAGTCCGCATCGGCCACGGCGTCCTTCGAGGACGGGTCGGTCCGTTCGAGGAAGTCGGCCTCGAGCGCGTCGAGGTCGCCGGTCGAGCGGGCGAAGGAGCGGCGGTAGGCGTCCCGCTTCTTCTTCGCCTTCTCGCCGGAGGCGGCGTCGCCGAGGAGGCGGACGCACGTGTTTTCGAACCGTTCGGCCTTGTCCGGGAGGCACGCGTCCGCGTAGACGGAGAGGAACGGCGACTTGAGCAGCGCCTCGCCCGACGGCAGCCGCGCCTCGCAGAACGCGCGCCAGGCCTCCGTCGGGTGCGTCACGCGGAGCCGGTTGTCGCAGAGCTTCAGCACCGCGCGCCAGTCGTTCGTCGAGAGCGGCGCGGCGAGCGCCTCGGCGTCGGCGAGGCGGTTCGCGTCGAGGTCGTCCACGAGCAGCCGGACGAGCGTGGAAGCATATTTGCCGATCGTTTCGTGGCGGTCGTCCCAGCCGAAGGGAAGCTCGTCGTCGTCGTCGTCGTCCCAGGGGTCGGACTCGTCGAACTCCTCGCCGTCCTCCGTCCCGTCGAACGCCGCGCGGTCCGCCCTGGCTTCGTCCATCCGCCGGCGGATCGCGCCGAGCGGATCCTCCGCCGCGACGAGCGCCGCGAAGAGCGCGCGGACCGCGGGCGACGGCTTGGAGCCCTTCGCGATCTCCCACCCGAAGGCGCCGCCCGCGGCGGGATCCACCGCGGCCGCCGCGAGCAGCCGCTCCTTCACCGCGTCCGAGGCCTTCCACCACCGGGCCGAGCCCGCCCAGGACTTCTTCTCCCCGTCCGCGGTCGGCGCGAAGAGCCGCGCCGCGACGGGCGCGAAGACCTCGTCCGGAACCGTGGCGAGGGCGTCCGGGAAGTCGAAGGAGCGGCCCGTGCGGCGCAGGCGGTCGATCTGGCGCAGCAGGCGCTCCGCGGAGAACGGCGCCTTCGCCGGGACGCCGGGATTCTCCATCGCGCGGCGCAGCGCCGCGACCGCCTTCTCCTGCCTGTTCGTCGGCAGCGACTCCGGCGCCGGCAGCGCCGCGAGCGCGGCGAGCGACTCCGGCGCGCCGCGCCCGCCCCCGCCGAGGAAGTCCGCCGCGACCCGCAGCGCCGCGAGCAGCACCGGACGCCCGTCGGGATCCTTCTTCCCGTCCTTCTTTTCGTCCTTGCCGTCGGTCTTGTCCGCCGGGACGGCGGGCGCTACCGGCTCCTTTTCCCCTTCGGTAGCGGCCGCGGCCCCCGCGGCCATCTCCGCCGCGAGGCGCTCCGCGCGCTCGCGGAGGCCGGCGCGGATCGCGTCCCAGCCCTCCGGGCCGGGCAGGACCGCGAGCAGCGCCGAGAGGCACGCGCGCACGGACGGCACCGACGCGCGGCACGTCTTCGGCGCGTCCCGAACGTCGATCGTGCGCTTGGCGTCGGGATCCGCGGCGAGGATGACTGGGAGACCCTGTTCACAGGCAGGGAAGATCAGGATGATTTCTTTAACTACGGTGTAAAGCTGATGGGGAACTACACTTTCCCGAGCCTTGAGACAGCGTATATGGCGCCGGGCGGACAGTCAGTCTTTAAAGACAAGGGCGGAAATTGGTGTCTGATCTATCATCAGAGATTTGATAACGGTTCCGAAGACCATCAAGACAGGATCCACAGGCTCTATATGACATCTGAGGGATGGCTGGTGCCGCAGGCTTTTCAGTACAGCGACGATTCGACGAAGGAGTATAAGAACTCTGATATCGATGGAACAGTCTACATGGTAGATCATGGGATTGAAATCGGTTCGAATATCAGTGAGGCAGAGAAAACTACTTTTAATGATGGCAAAATAACCGGGGCGTACAAGGGAACCTACGAGATACAGGATAAGAACCAGATCACTGTAAAAATCGACGGTGCTACGTACACGGGGGTTATCACAGATACTACAGACGAAG
>CACWKU010000051.1 GCA_902761575.1 uncultured bacterium | reverse complement strand
GGCCGTCCCCCGCCACCCCGCCGTCGACCCCGCCACGGCGGCCGTCCTGCGCGCCCTCGCCTCCACCAACGCCGCCCCGTCCCTCGCCCCGCGGCCCGCCGTCCGTCCCTCCGCCGATCCCGCCACGAACGTCCCCGGCGCCTACTTCGCGCCCCCGCTCCGCCCCGGCTCCTCCCACCGCGCGATCGCCTCCCTCGGCGACCCTCGTCGCACCGCCACCGCCTGACGCGCGCGCCGCGCCTGCGCCGCCCGCAGCGGAGCGGCCTGTTTTTCCCCTTGACAATTTCCGCGCCTTTCGGGAGAATGTCGGGTCTTGAAACCCGGAACAATGAGCAAAAACCGGGTTTTGAAACCCTGAGAGGCCGACATGGAAGATACCGTCCGGGACAAGATCTACGACATCTCCGAGGAACGCGTCGAGGAGACGCCGCTCGCGTTCAAGCGCCGGCTCTACGGCGAGATCGACTGGGACGCCCGGCTGCTCTGCGTGAAGGGTCCGCGCGGCGTCGGCAAGACGACGATGCTGCTCCAGCGGATCAAGGAGGCGCTCGGGACGGAGCGCGCGCTCTACGTCTCCCTCGACAACGTCTGGGTGGACGCGCGCGAGGTCTATGGCCTGGCCGAATACCACCTCGGCCGGGGCGGCACGCACCTCTTCCTCGACGAGGTCCACAAGATGGAGAACTGGCAGAACCTCGTCAAGAGCCTCAACGACGACCTGAAGCGCCTCTCCGTCGTCTATTCCGGCTCCTCGCTGCTGAAGCTCGAAAAGAAGGGCGGCGACCTCTCCCGCCGCCAGACGTCCTTCTTCCTGCCCGGCCTCTCCTTCCGCGAATACCTCGCGTTCGAGGGGCTGGCGGACATCCAGCCCGTGCCGCTCGCGCGTCTTCTCGCCGACCACGCGAAGATCGCCCGCTCCCTGCGCTCGAAGATTCCCGTCCTGAAGCATTTCGCGGACTACCGCCTGCACGGGTTCTACCCGTTCTACAAGGAGGAGCCGCGGCAGTATCTCCCGCACGTCGTCCAGGTCGTCAACCAGGTCCTCGAAGTCGACTACCCGGAAATCGAGGAAGTCGAGGTCGCGACCGTCCGCAAGGCGCGGCGGATGCTGAACGTTCTGGCCGCGTCGGTCCCGCAGACTCCGAACATGGAGAAGCTCTACCGCGAGCTCGGGACGGACCGCAAGCAGGGGCTCAAGATGCTCTACGCCCTCGAGCGCGCCGGGCTGCTCTCGCTCCTCTCGCGCCCCGGACGCGACTCACTCAAGAACCTCGCCACGCCGGACAAGATCTACTGCGACAACCCGAACCTGATGGCGGCGCTCGTCCCGAGGCCGGACGTCGGGACGATGCGCGAGACGTTCTTCCTGAACCAGCTCCGCGCCGCGGGGCACGACGCGACCTGCCCCTCGCGCGGAGACTTCCTCGTCGACGGCCGCGTCCTGGTCGAGGTCGGCGGCGCCGGCAAGACCTTCGGACAGATCGCCGGCGCCCCGAACAGCTACCTCGCCGTCGACGACGTCGAGGTCGGCCGCGGCAACCGCATCCCCCTCTGGGCGTTCGGCCTCCTCTACTGACTCCCGCGCCGCGCGAGCGTGGGTTTCCCGTCCGCGTGAATCTTCCGTGAAGGTTCCGTGAATTCGTCCCGGAGGGGTTGTTTTCCCTTGCGCGTTCTGACATCTTTCCTTTCCGTGGGAGCGTCCGGCCGCACGCCGCGGCCGCCGCGCCCCGCGGAAAGGAAAACGAATGAAAAGACTCCTCCCCCTCCTCGCGCTCGCCGCGCTCCTCGCCGGCGGCTGCGCGCTCTTCCCGCCCCGCGCGGAATCCTTCGACTCCCTCCTCGCCCGCGCCGAAGCCGGCGACGCCGAGGCGCAGAACGAAGTCGGTATCCGCTACGAAGACGGCTGCGGCGTCGAGCGGAACGAAGCGCTCGCCTCCGAGTGGTATCGCAAATCCGCCGAACAGGGATACGCCCGCGGCGAATTCAACTTGGGCACCGCTTTTCTCTACGGCCGCGGCGTGGAGACGAACCTCGTCGCCGCCTTCGAGTGGATGCAGAAGTCCGCCGACCACGGATTTCCCCTCGCCTGGTATGCGCTGGGGACTTTCTACGAATACGGTACGGGCGTGGAAAAGAACGGCGCCGAAGCGCTGCGGTGGTATCGCAAGGCCGCCGAAAGCGACCACGGACAGGCGCGGGCGTTCGCCCAGAACAGCGTCGGGCGCTGCTACCGGTTCGGCATCGGCGTCGAGCCGGACGAAAAGGAAGCCCTTGCCTGGTATCTCAAGTCCGCCGAGGCGGGCAACCCCGCCGCGATGGAGAACCTCGCGCAGTTCTACACGACCGGTGCGGGCGGGACGAGAAACCTCGAAACGGCGCGGTCGTGGCGGGAAAGGGCACGCGCGGTTTCGCCCGACGATCCCGTCTTCGGCCAAAGCGTCCGCGATCTGCTGAACGGGGACCGCGAACTGAGGGAACTGCGGGAGCGCGACACGCTGACTCCGGACGAACAGTTCAAGGTCGGCGGCGCCCTTGTCGCGGGCGCCCGAAACGTCTTCGATCCCGACGAGGGATTCCGTCTGCTCCGCCAGGCCGCGGAACACGGAAACGTCAACGCTCAATCCTATCTCGCGCACATATACTACAAAGGGCTTTGCGGCGTCGAGAAGAATCCCGCAGAGGCCCGGCGCTTCTTCCGGATGCTGGCCGGCGACGACGCCGAAAAACAAGCCGGGCTGGGTAAAGCCTTTTATACCGGCTGGCGGGGTTTGGAACGGGATTTCCGCGAATCGGCCTACTGGTTTCTCAAGGCCGTCGAAAACGGCTACGAGGGCCGGGACCCGAACAGGGCGCTCGAACGGATCGAATGGATGTCGCCGAGGGACTACGCGGAGGCGCGGATCGACCTCTTCGCCGAGCACGAGACGCCGGACGCCGTGCCGCCGCGGCCGGAGGGCTCGACGGAGGACGCGGTCCGCGCGCTCGCCGCCGCGCGGCCGGGGAGTCTCGCGGAGCGGGTGCGCGCGGAACTGTTCGCGCCGCACGCCGCCGGACCGGACCGCGACGCGCCGGCGGGGCCGCGCGTCCGCGGGGCGCTGGCGCTCGTCGCGGAAGGGCTCGCGGGCGGCTCGCTCCTCCGCACGCCGAACGCAGGCGCGTGGGGCGTGTTCTACGACCTGACGGAGCGCGACGGCGCGGACGACTTCGCGCTGCGGTGGGCGACCGCCGTCGGGGAGAAGCGGTGGGGCTGGGACGACAAAGCGCGCGCCGTCCTCGACGCGCTCGAGGCGCGCGCGGCGTCGCCCGGCGCGACGCCCTTCCAGCGCCTGCTCGCCGCGCAGGGGCGGGCGCTCGTCGATCCCTCCGGCGAAACCGCCGCCGCCTTCCGCGCCGCCGCGGACGCCTGGCGCGCGACGCTCGACCCCGCGATCCCCGCGGGCGAAGTCGACGCGCTGCTCGCCGGGCTCGGCTGGTCGGCGGACGCCCCGCCCGACGCGGCGAAGCTCTTCGCGCTCCCGCCGGAAACGAGGGGACGGATCACGCTGTGGTCGAACGGATTCAACGACCTTGCGGACGCGACCGCCCGCGCCGAAAAGGGCGACGCCCGGGCGCAGGGCTGGCTCGCGGAGTTCTACGGAACGGGCGAATACGGCGTGGAGAAGGACCCCGAAACGGCGCGCAAGTGGCTCCTCCGCGCGGCCGAAGGCGGCGACCAGTGGGCGAAGGACTTCCTGGAGCGGCTGAAGAAAGACTCCAACGCCCCGCCGCAGCGATGAAGCGGCTTCGGCGCTTGGCCGAGGCGTGGCGGTTCACGGCCGGTTGTTCGCGGCGATGGCCTCGACTTCGAGCCGGGCGCCTTTCGGGATGGCGGCGGCCTGGACGCAGGAGCGCGCGGGGAACGGTTTGGAGAAGAACTTGGCGTACACGTCGTTGATGGTCGGGAAGTCCGCCAGGTCGGACAGGAACACGGTCGTTTTCACAATGGCGTCCATGCCGAGTCCGGCGGCTTCCAGAATGGCCCGGACGTTGGAGAAGGCCTGCTCGGCCTGGGCGGCCGCCCCGACGGGGATTTCGCCCGTCGACGGATTGACGGGAACCTGTCCTGAAACGAACACGAACGCCCCGGCGTCAATGGCTTGCGAATACGGTCCGAGCGCGGCGGGTGCGGCGGGGGTGGAGACGACTTCTTTCATGGCAACGATGCTTTCGGCAGCAGGCCGGTTTCGGCCGCGTAGGGTTTCATTCCGTCGATGCAGACGGCGATGGCGGCGGGAAGGTCGAGCCCGACCAGTTCCGCGCCCTTGCGGATGACGTCGCGGTTGCAGCCGGCGGCGAACTTCTTGTCCTTGAACTTCTTCACGACGCTCTTCGGCTCGAGGTCGGAGATGCCGGTCGGGCGCATCAGCGCCGCCGCCCAGACGAGCCCGGAAAGCTCGTCGGCGCAGAAGAGGCTCCTTTCGAGGTCGGTCTCAGTCGTCACGTCGTTGCAGATGCCCCAGCCGTGGCTGAGGATCGCACGGACGTCGGCCGCGTCCACGCCCTCGGCGAGCAGTTCGGCCTCGGTGTGCTCGAGGTGCTCCTCGGGGAAGCGTTCGTAGTCGTAGTCATGGAGATAGCCGACGGCTCCCCAGTGCTCGACCTCCTCCGGCGGCTGGCCGAAGTGGCGCGCAAACGCCTCCATGCAGCCGCGGACGTTCGTGGCGTGGACGACGAGGTGCGGGTCGCCCGTCGTGGCGGCGAGCAGTTCCTTGGCGCGGGCGAGGGTGAGTTTCATGGCGGAGGAGTCTAGCAGAAAGCGGTCGCGGCGTCACTCGGCTAGAGCGCGGCGTAGTCGGTGAAGAAGAGTCGGAAGTCGTCGGGCGACGGGACGTAGAGTCGGCCGTGGGAGGGCGCGGAGAAGGCGCGGACGCCGTCGCGGAAGGCGACGGGGGCGCAGAGCGGGAGGGGCGCCCAGCCGTCGCCCGAGCCAAGCGGGCGCGTGGAGAGCGCGGCGACGCCGTCCGCCTCGCGGAGGTGGAGCGTTCCTTCGGCGTTGGCGTGGGCGAGGAGCTGTTCGCCGTCGAAGACGAGCAGGTCGAGCTTGTTGCCGCCGGAGAGATCGCGGCAGAGCGCGGCGAATTCGGCGAAGCGCTCGTCGGCCGAGAGGGCGCGGCCGAGGGCGTCCTGGCGCGCGCCGACGCGGTCGAGCAGGAGCAGCAGGACGCGCTCCGAGTCGGTGCGCCCCTCCTGCGCGGCGAAGAAGGGGCCGAGGGCGTCGCCGCGGAAGATCGTGCCGTTGTGGGCGAGCGTCCAGACGCGGCCGCGGCTGTCGCGCCCGACGAACGGGTGGCAGTTCACGCGGTCGGTGGCGCCGACGGTTGCCCTGCGGACGTGGGCGATCAGGGCGCGGGCCTCCACCGGCTCGGTGAGACGCGCCATCAGGTAGGGGCTGCGCGAGGCCTGGACCGGCTCCTTCTCGAGGGAGGGGATGCCGTCGTGGAAGGTCGCGAGCCCCCAGCCGTCGGGATGCTCGGTGCTGTGCGAGTAGAACTCGCGCAGCCAGGCGTTGGCGCGCACGGGGCGTGGCGCCGAGAAACCGAAGAGCTCACACACGGGCGGCGCCTCCGTCCCCGGCGAGGACGCGCTCCGCGTAGCGCGCGCCGGGGCGTTCGAGTTTTTCGCGCTGGAACGCGAGCGCCTCGCGGACGGCGGGCGGGGCGCCGAGGGGGGCGCAGAAGGCGTCCAGATCGTCCAGTGCGCGCAGCGCCGCGTCGCGCACGGGCGCCGCGGAGCCGTCGGGCGCGAGGATCGTCGCGGTCCCCAGGTCGTAGCGCGCGGCGGCCTTCGCGTTGCGGACGGCGGCGATCTGCTCGCGCGCCGGGTGCGCCGCGCGCGGAAGGGCGGCGAGGCGCAGCAGCCAGGCGTGCGCGAACGCGACGTCGCGCGCGTCCACGCCCGCCGGGGCGAACGGCACGATGTCGAACGTCCGCAGTTCGATGCGGTCCACGCCCCCGACGGCGAGCGAGTCGAGGCGGTTCGGCCCGCGCGGCTTCACGCGCACCGGGTAGTACAGCTCGGTCGGCGCGGCGATGAGTCCGGCCTCGACGTAGCGCGCGACGCTCCGCGCGTAGGACGGGGCGTCCGAGTAGTCGAAGACCGGGACGAAGTCGTTCCAGAAGCCCAGCTCGGAGCATCGCAGCGACGCGAACCCGCAGAAGAGCGGCGCGCCGCCGGCCGGGCCGCCGAGCCCGAAGAGCGAAGGGTCGGCCAAGGGGCTGGCGGCCATCAGCGCGACGAGGAGCCAGATTCGGTCGGCGGCCTTGGCGGCGAGTTCGCAGTAGAGCGCGTCGGCGTGGCGGCGCGGATCGCCGGCGCCGCCCGCGGCGGCGAAATCGGCGGCGAGCAGGTCGGGGCCGAAGGAGAGGTTCACGTGGACGCCGCAGAAGCACATCTTCCGGCGGCCGTAGCGCGCGGCGGCGTATTCGCGGTAGGCGGTCTTGCCCGCGCGCGGGCCGGTGAATCGCGCGGCCGGGATGTCCTCCTCGCGGCCGAGCGGCGGCGGGTTCGAGCCGAGCCAGAGCGTCTCCGGCTCCGGGAGGGCCGCGAGCGCCGCGCGCAGCCGCGCGTCGATCCGCTCCAGTTCCGCGACGGCCGCCGCGGCGCTCTCCGAGACGCCCGTGTTGATCTCCGTCTGGTTCTCGCAGAAGTCGCGCACGATGCGCGGGTCGTCCTGCGGGAACGGATGGGGCGTGAGCGACATCCGTCCGTCGCGCGTGACGCGCAGCGCCTCGCGCTCCAGTCCGAACCGGGCGGACCAGAGCGCGTCGCGGACGGCGGGCGAGTCGAGGTGCAGCATGGCGGGGCGGGGGGGCGGAAACGGTTCAGCCGAGCAGTGCGGCGGCGTTGTCGTGGTAGATGCGCCGCAGGGCTTCGGGCGGCAGGAAGGTCGCGCGCGTCTTTTCGATTTCCACGCTCGGCTCGTGGAAGGGCGAGTCGATCCCGAAGAGGACGCGGTCCGTGCCGACGGTCTCGTAGGCTTCGCGAATCTTGACGCTCATGGAGGTGCCGGAGGTCTCCAGATAGACGTTCGGATAGCGCCGCGCGGTCTTGAGCGCGGCATCGACATAGACGCCGTGCGCATGGCCCATGTGCAGCAGGACGATCGGGACGCGCGGATGGCGCTCGGCGAGCCAGCCGATCTGCCACGGCAGGGAATACGGCGGGTGGCCGCTGTGGACGAAGACCGGGACGCCCAGCTCTTCCGCAAGGTCGATCACGGGATCGACGAGAGTGTCGTCCGCCGGATAGGCGTCGAAGAGCGGGTGCAGCTTAATCCCGCGGAACCCGGCGGCGACATAGCGGCGGATGTCGTCGAGCGCGCCGCGGTCGGTCGGCGTGATCCACGCGATCGGAACGACGAGGTCCGGCGCCGCCTCGAAGGCCCGCAGGACGGCGTCGTTGTCGTGGGCGTTGGCCCCCGTGAGGAAGGTCTTTTCGATGTCGAACGCGGCCATCTGTTCCTTGAGGCGCGGCAGGTCGAAATCGAACCGCGCCCAGGAGCCGAACGCGCCGATGTGGGAATGTGCGTCGATGATTTTCATGGAACGGGGAAAAGACGAGTTCCGTTTTCAAACGGGCGGACGCGGAGCGTGGCGCCGAGGCTTTCCGCAAGGGCACGGCAGCGCGTCTGCTTGGCGAGGTCCGTGACGGGTTCGCCCACCACGGTAAGGACGACTTCGGGAACTGCCTGCGCCGCTTCGCGCGCGAAGCGCAGCAACGCGGGAAATGCGGCGGGGCCGAATTTCGGGCGGCAGAGCGCGAGGTATTCGTCCGAATTGTCGGTGTTGAGGCTGATCGAAATGCAATCGACTTTGCCGACGAAAAGCGCGGCGGTTGGACGGCCGTTCACGAGATCGGAAAGGCCGTTGGTGTTCACGCGGACGCGGAGGGAGGGGTCGCGGGCCTTGAGGCTTCCGGCGACCTCGAGCAGGACGTCCAGCCGCTCGGTCGGCTCTCCGTAGCCGCAGAAGACGACCTCGCGGGACCGCGTCCAGTCCTGCGCGCCGAGCGCTTCCTGCACCTCGCCGGCCGACGGCTCGCGCTCGAGCCAGAGCGACGGCGAGCCGTATACGCCCGGCGCCTTCGTGCGCAGGCAGAAGGTGCACGCGCATGGGCACCGGTTCGTCAGGTTCACGTAGACCGCGTCTTTGATCTGGTAAACGATCGTCTGCATGGTCTGACTACGCAATGGCGCGCATGCCGTCGATGCAGACGGCGACGACATCGGCGAGGTCCATCCCGAGGAGTTCCAAGCCGCGGAGGATGACTTCGCGCGAGCACTTGGCGGCGAACTTCCTGTCCTTGAACTTCTTCAGGACGCTGCGCGGTTCGAGGTCGGAAAGGCCCGTCGGGCGCATGAGCGAGGTGGCCCAGACGATGCCGGAGAGCTCGTCGGCGGTGAAGAGGCTCTTCTCGAGGTCAGTCTCGGGCCTGATGTCGTTGCAAATGGACCAGCCGTGGCTCATGATGGCGCGGACGTCCGCCGCGTCGACGCCCTCGGCGAGGAGTTCTGCCTCGGTGTGCTTGAGATGCTCTTCGGGGAAGAGCTCGTAGTCGTAGTCGTGGAGGTAGCCGACGGCGCCCCAGTGCTCGACCTCCTCCGGCGGCTGGCCGAAGTGGCGCGCAAAGGCCTCCATGCATCCGCGCACATTGCGGGCGTGCAGCAGCAGATGCGGGTCGTGCGTTGTTGTCGCGAGCAGGCGCTCGGCTTGGGCGAGGGAAAGGGGCATGGTTTTTCTTTTCGGTGGTCGGTGGAGGCGCCGCGCCGGCCGCGGCGGCGGCCGGCGCGGCGGGCGGCGGCTAGAACTGGTACTGCGCGGAGAGGACGAAGCCGTCGCCCACGCCGAGGCGCGAGCCGGACTTGCTGCCCGTGTCCACGTAGGCCGCGACGAGCGTGAGCGACTCGGTGGCGAACCAGGCCGCGTGCAGGTCGTAGTAGTCGTGGTTGTGGACGTCGTCCGCGTCGATGCCGCTCTTGTATTCGGCGCCGACGGCGAGCCACGGGACCGGGATCAGGTCCACGTTCGCGAACCAGCCGAAGCCGTAGTCGCCGTGGCCGACGACGCCGTTCACCACCTCGTCCGAATACTGGACGCCCGCCGAAAGCAGGACCGGGACCGGGGTCGAGGTGACGAGCTTGGTCGCGACCGCG
Source organism: uncultured bacterium (assembly GCA_902761575.1). GTDB lineage: Bacteria > Verrucomicrobiota > Kiritimatiellia > RFP12 > UBA3636 > UBA3636. The sequence goes on along the minus strand of CACWKU010000051.1, from coordinate 7,611 downwards.
TAGAAGTCCGCGCCGTCCTTGTCGAGGCCGAGCGCGTCCGCCGTGGCGGCGTCCGTGCGCTTGTAGATCGCGCCCACGGCGACGGCCGGGAGCCAGGGCAGGTCGAACTCGCCGCCCTGGAGCAGCGCGAGCTTGGCGCCGAGGTTGTGCGTCGAGACCGAGTCGTCGCCGTACTTGTTGGCGTCCGTCCAGCCGTAGCCGTAGGAGAGCTCGAGTCGCTTCGCCACCGAGAACGACGCGGAGAGCGCCGCCCAGTCGATGTCGGCCCCGTCGAGCCGCGTGTACCACGCGCCGACCTGCGGCGCGGAGACGACCTGGTTCGTGCCGTCCGCGTAGGTGCCGGCGAGGAACGCCACGGGGTTGAAGGCGATGCCGCCGTCGCCCTGCAGGCCGTTGAGCGGAACGCCCGCGACGGCGGAAGAGGCGAGGAGCGCGGAGGAGAGAAGGAGGGAGGATGTGGTCTTGTTCATGGTTCGATTCCTTTCGGGAGGTTGGCAGGTTCGCAGGTTGAGTGGTTCGCGGGCCTGCCGGTGTTTGTTGGTGGGTGGTCGAACCGAACGAAGAGGTTGATGGTTGAAGTTGGTTGTCGGTTCAACCGAAGAGGTGGGTTGGCGTCCGCATTCGGGTCGGACATCGATCGGGTTTCATTTCTTGGCGAACCTCCTTTCCGCGGTGGGTGCTGGACTAATCACTACCGTTTTGGTTGTGAAAACGGCGCGGAGTCTAGCAAAGCGCGGTGCGAATTGCAAGCAGAAAATTTTACCGCATTTACAAATGATTTTTAACTCGTTTTCGACTGAGGGATGCAACGCCGAACGGGATGTGCGGTGGAGTGAGTTCGTTATTCACAATTGTTTCGGTAGTCTTTACTGGCCCGACTTGTTTCGCATCTCCTTGTAGGGTGGCCGCCGGAGCGTCCGACGTCGCCTCCAAGCAGGCCCGGGAGCTCGGCGGCGGGGGCGTTCATGGGGCGGGGAGCTTGAAGCCCGTCCCGACGAACTGCGCGATGTCGCGGCCGGTGTCGTCGGCGACATCGACATTGACGACGCAGGAGCTGCGGCCGTCCTTGCGCCAGCGGGCGGTGGCGACGAGCCGCGAGCCCTTGGGCGCGGCGAGGAAGCTGACCGAGACCTGCTGGGCGACGGTCGAGCGGCCGGGGCCGTTCGTGAGCGCCGCGAAGGCGAAGTCGGCGAGCGTGAAGATCGCGCCGCCCATCACGCCGCCGTGCGCGTTGCGGTGGCGCTCCGCGAGCGCGAGGCTCGCGACGGCGTGGCGCTCGTCGCGCTCCTCGAGCGTGATCCCGTTCTCGGTCGCGAACCGGTCGTGGGAGAAGAACTCCCTGGCTTCCTCGATGTCCATGGCCGCGGAGTCTACCACAACTGAGCCCCGGAACGGAAGCGCGTTTCGCCTCTCCTCTGGACCAGCCAGACGATTGCGGCAACCAGCGCCACGGCGGCGGACGTCCAGGCGAGGACGCCCTTGGGAAGGACAGTGGCGGCCGTCCCCGCCAGCAGGACCGTCAGGAGGGTCGAGGGCAGGAAGCCGACCAGCGACCCGATCAGGAAGTCGCGCGTCGAGACGCCGGCGCGCGAGAGGAGAATCGTCGTGACGGCGCCGGGGCCCGGCGCCTGCCGCAGGAGAACGACCCCGGAAATGCCGGCGTGCAGGCGCGGCGGACGGCCGAGCCGGGAGAGGCGGCCGCGGGCGACTCGTTCGACGACACGCTGGGCGGTCCGCGTGCGGCACGCGGCGAACAGCGCGTGGTTGCCGGCAAGCGCCCCAAGGAGGGAAACCGCAAAGGCGGCGACGGGTGGCAGGACGAGCGCCGCGATTCCGCAGAGCCACAGGCGGGGCGCTCCGACCGCGCAAAGGACCGTCGTGGCCGCCAGGGCGGCGGGGATGGCGAGGAGCAGGCTCATGGTGCATCCCTCGCGCCGTCCGGCGGCCGCGGACGGGGCTCGTTGGCGAAATGCGCCCAGACGTAGGCCTTTCTGCCCATCGATACGCGGCCCGTTTCCCGGACGAGCGGCGAATAGCGCTCGACGAGGTTGGTGGCCGCCTTCGCCGGGAACACCGCGAGGCCGGAGCCCTCGGCGGCCATGGCGGCGCGCATCGACTCGTCGTCATCGAGACGCATGCCGCGGCGGTTCGCGTGGAGGGCGAGGGACTCGCCGTCGATGTCGAAGAGGAGGAGCCGCCCGCCGGCGGGGACGGTTCGCTCCACGACGGGAACGAGATCGAACGGCTCCTTGACGGGATTGAGGGCCGGCATCGCGAGGGCGCCCAGGCACAGGAAGGCGGCGGCGAGGGCGAGCGCGGGGATCATGGCCCCATGCCGCTTCGCCAGGTCCGTGGCGGGCAGTCCGACGCAAAGTCCCGTCAGGACGGCGCCCGCCACGCAGGCGACGGACAGTCCGTTGGCGACGGCGGCGATTATCGAGAAGGACGGCAGCGGATGCAGTTCCAGGGCGACGAGCCGAAGAGCAAAGGCGGCGGTGGCCAGGAGGACGGGAAGGGCGATGAGGAAGGCCTGGACGGCGTTTCGGTACCACGCCTTCTCCCAGAGGGCGTCCGCGGCTGCGGCGACAATCAGGGCGGCTCCGGGGTAGGCGGCGAGGATGTAGACGTCGCGCTTGGACACCGGGACGGAGAAGAACAGGACGACGAAGGCGACCCAGAGCGCGCCCTGGCGGAGCAGCGTTGGGTTGCGCCTTCGGAGGATCGGGACGGCCGCGGGAAGGACGAGCGTCCACGGCAGGAAGCCGATCGGGAAATTCGCGGCAAGGTACCAGAAGGGCCGGACGTGGCCGTAGGCGCCCGCGGCCCGCGAGAGGTTCTGGGAAAGGAGGATTTCGCGGAAGTAGGAGGCTGGGGCGCCGGCCAGCGCCGCGGCGGCCAGCCACAGCCCGGGCACGAGGAGGGCGGCGGAGAATCCGAGGCACCATTGGGCGGGCGAGAGCGCGGGGAAGGGGCCGCCGCGGTCCGGGATGCGGATGGAGGCGACGACCAGGACGGGGAGGACGAGCCCGACCGGTCCCTTCGCCAGCATCGCCAGGCCCGCGCAGAGGAAGGCCGGAAGGATCTTCGCCGTCGCCACCTTGCCGTCGCGGGAAAGGAAGAGGGCGGCCGCCGACAGGACGAGCCCCGTGAGAAGCGCGTCGATCTGGCCGAATCCCAGGGAGGACCAGAACCGGACCGAGGTGCAGGCGACCAGCACGGCGTAGACCGCCACGCGCCGCCCGGCCAGCCGCGCGGCGATGGAGAAGAACGCGAGCACGGACAGGAACGCGCCGACGATCGTCGGAAGGCGCGAGCCGAACGGCTCGCCGAAGATCGACTCCCCCGCCTGGACGAGCCACATCATGAGAGGCGGCTTGTGGGCGTAGATCTCGCCGTTGCGGCGCGGGACGAGGAAGGAGTGCGTCGCGGCCATCTCGCGCGCGACGTAGACGAAGCGGGCCTCGTCGGGCTCCCAGTGGCCGCGCCGCGCGTACTGGGGCCCCCAGTAGGCGAGGACGAAGAGGAGGCTCGCGATTGCGGGAAGCAGGAACCGGCGCGCGCTAGGCATGGGCGGCCCCCTCGTCGAACCGGAAGCGGCGCGTCCGGGACTTGAGCCACGCGACGCCGGCCAGGTCGCGGAGCGTGACCTTGAGGCGCCCGAGGTTCGTGTACTTGCTCGCGCCCGCCAGGCGGCGGCGGTGCGCCACGGGCCGCTGCACCACCCTGGCGCCGAGCGCCTGGCAGAGGGCGGGCAGGAAGCGGTGCATGCCGTTCCAGTACTGGAGGCGCCGGAGATAGGCGGTGCGGTAGGTCTTGAGGGGGCAGCCGGTGTCGAGGACGCCGTCGCCGAGAACGAGGCGGCGGACGAAGTTCGCGAGGTGGCTCCCCGCGCGCTTGGACCAGGCGTCCTGCCGGTCCGCGCGGATGCCGGCGCAGACGTCCGCCCCCTCGTCGAGCATCTGGCGGAGGCAGGCGGCAATGTCGCGCGGGTCGTTCTGGCCGTCGGCGTCGAGCGTCGCCACGATCGGGAAGCGCGCCTCCTGGAAGCCGGCCCAGAGGGCGGCGCTCTGCCCGGAGTTCGGATTGAGGTCGACCACGCGGATGGGGCCGCCGCGGCGGGCGTAGCCGCGCAGGATTTCCCCGGAGCGATCGGTCGAACCGTCGTTCACGGCGAGGATCTCGTAGTCCTCGAACACCGCGCAGGCGGCGACGAGCTCCGGCAGGACGGCGTCGAGGCAGTCCTGCTCGTTGTAGACGGGCAGGACCACCGAGACGGGCGGGAGGCGGGACGGCGGGGCAGGCTGTTGCATGGCGTTTTCCTTGTTTCGTCGGGTTGCGGGCGCAGTCTGCCACGCGGGGATTGCCGCCGTTTTGCCGCAACATTACATTTTGGCAATCTTCGGCCGGATCCGTTGACAGCGGCGGACGGCGCGCCTAGAATGGCCCGCGTGAACATCCTGATCGTCGAGGACGACGCCAAGACCGCCGATTTTGTCGAACGGGCCTTCCGCCAGGACGGCTTCGCCACGATCGTCGCGCGCGACGGCGAGGAGGCGCTGGACCGCGTCCGCGTCGGGGACTTCGACGTCGCCGTCGTCGACATCCTGCTTCCGAAGCGGGACGGTCTCTCTCTCATCCGGGAGATCCGGCGGCTGGGAAAGTCCTTCCCCGTCATCGTCCTGAGCGCGCTCGGCTCCGTCGAGAACAAGATCGACGGCCTGGAGGCGGGCGGCGACGACTACCTCGCCAAGCCCTTCTCCGTGGCGGAGCTCCTGGCCCGCGTGCGCGCCCTCCTGCGCCGCGCCTCGTCCGTCGCCGAGGAGACCTCGCTCCGGGTCGATGACCTCGAGCTCGACACGCGGTCCCGCAAGGTCTTCCGAGCCGGCGTCCGCATCGACCTCCAGCCGCTCGAATACCAGCTGCTCGAATACCTCATGCGCAACCGCGGCCGCGTCGTCTCCCGGACCACGATCATGCAGCACGTCTGGGAGTACGACTTCGACACCGGCACGAACATCGTCGAGTCGCGGATGTGCCGGCTTCGCGAAAAGGTGGACAAGCCCTTCGGCAGGAAGCTGATCAGGACCGTCCGGGGGTTCGGCTATGTCCTCGACTAGGAGCCGCCCCTTCGCCACGCTCCGCTCGCGCATCGCGGGCGCCTACCTCGCCCTGTTCGCGCTGCTGCTGCTCGTGGGGTTCGCGACCCTCTACGGCATCTACGCAGCGCGGCAGATCCGCCAGGCCGAGGCGAACCTCGACTTCCAGTTCGCGGAGTTTTCCGCGGAATACCTCACCGGGGCCGAGTACACCGGGCCGGAGCGTGCGATCGGATGGGACGACGTCCCCCCCGCGATCCGCGCCGCCATCGTCCGCGCCCATCCGGACGTCCGCCCGGTCTGCTGCTTCTCCGACGGGCCGTCGCGCTACTGGATCGCCGGCGAGCGCGCCGGCGAGGCGTTCGTCTTCGACCTGGCCGCTCCGGACTACCGCGTCGAGGCGGTCCGCCTGTCGCCCCCGGATCGCGTCGGCCACATGGCGTTCCAGTTCTCCGATGAAAAGCACGAGGTCGGGGAGCGGGACTCCATCAACCTCCTCCTCTCGCCCGACGGCCGCGAGATCCTCGCCTCCACGCCCGTTTCGCGGGAGACGGCGGTGCGCCTCGCCGCCGCCGGCCTCGCGCTTGCGCCGGGGGCGCGCGGGACGGCGACGGTCGGCCGCGGACACTGGCGCGTCGGCCGAGAAAGCGCCTTCGACGGACGGATCTTCGTCTTCGCCCACCTCTACGACGCCCGCTCCATGCGGCTCATCCTCGTCACGGGCGTCGTCTGCCTCGCGCTGACGCTCTGCCTCGGCAGCGCCCTCGGCTGGCTCCTTTCGGGCGTCTTCGTGCGCGGCATCAACGCCCTGCTGGCCGGCGCGGACAAGGTGCGCGCGGGGGACTACACCGTCCGCGTCCCCCGCGTCGGCAGCGGCCGCGAGATCGACGCCCTCGTCGAGGGGTTCAACGCGATGGTCGCGGAGACGGAGACCGTCGTGACCGACCTCCGGACCATCTCGGACAACATCGCGCACGACCTGCGCACCCCGATCACCCGCCTGCGCGGCCGGGCGGAGCTGGCGTTCTCCTCCGGCGACAGCGCCGGGCTCGCCGAGGACGTCGCCGAGGAGTGCGCCTCGATGCTGTCGATGATCAATGCCATGCTCGAAATCGCGCGGACGGAGGCGGGCAGCCGCACCGCTCACCGCGAACCGATCGACGCCGGACAGGTCGCCGCGGAGTCCGTCGAGCTGTTCTCGACGCTGGCGGAGGACCGCGGCCTCTCGCTTTCGCTGGCCCGGCCCGATCGCGAGATCCCGGTGGCGGTGCAGCGCGACCACCTGCAGCGACTTTTCGCCAACCTCCTCGACAACGCCCTGAAGTTCACCCCGCGCGGCGGGCGCGTGGCCGTCTCCGTGGCGTCGGACGGCCGGACGGCCACCCTGATCGTCTCCGACTCCGGCCCCGGAATTGAGGAGAAGGACCTTCCGCACGTCTTCGACCGTTTCTACCGCTCCGACCGCAGCCGGAACGTGCCGGGCAACGGGCTGGGGCTCGCCCTCGTCAAGGCGATCGCGACCCTCTACAACGGCCGGGTCGGCATCCGGTCGGCGCCCGGCGCGGGCACCGCCGTTTCCGTCACCCTGCCCGCAAGCCGTCGTTCGTGAGGTTCTTCACGGTCCTGGGCGGTCCCTCCCCCGGCGCGCCGAGCGCGGCGCCGAGGTCGCGCAGCGAGGCGCGGAGGGAACCGAGCTTGGCGGCGGGGTCGTTCATTGGTCGGCAGGAGCGGGGGCGATGCCCTGGAGGATGCCGGCGATGCCGGTGGCGGCGACGTCGGACACGATCTTGCCGTCCTCGTCGAAGGCGCGGAAAGCGGGCGCGGGCTCTTCGGCGGCCGCAAAGGACGCCGCGAAGGCGGCAAGGGCGGATGCAAGCAGGAAGGTCTTCATCGCGCGGCTCCTACCACTTCACGGGTTCGTTCAGGATGGTGCCGTCGGACGGGTTGACGGCGCCGGGGGCGGCGGCCTTGTACTGGACGCAGAGCATCACGAGGGGCTTGTCGCCCGTGTTGCGGACGGCGCGCTTGCCGGCGGGGGCGACGCGGACGACGCTGCCTTCCTTCACCGGGATGTTCGTGCCGTCGACCTGGTACTGCCCTTCGCCCGCGAGGAAGAAGTAGAGCTCCTCGTGGTCCTTGTGGACGTGGTAGAAGCCGCCTTCGGTGCCGGGCGCGAAGACCTGGAAGGAGAAGTCCGCGCCGCCGGCCTTCACGGGAGCGCCGCCGAAGACCTTGCCGGGGATCTTGACGCCGGGGCCGAGTTCGAGTTCGTAGTCCTTCAGCTCGGACAGCGGCCCGAGATCGATGGCGGTGGCGTTGGGAATGTCGCAGATGGTCTGGATCGTTTTCATGATGTGGGTTTCTGTTGTGGGTTGTTTGTGTTCGAAGATTCCAGGGTTCAAAGGCGGCTCCGCCTCCGTTCCAGGTTCGAAGTCCGCTGCGCGGACGTTCCGGAGAGGGTTTTCCCGAGCAGGCGCTCGAGCGTCTCGGACTCTTTGCGGTCGAGTCCGGCATA
>CACWKU010000050.1 GCA_902761575.1 uncultured bacterium | reverse complement strand
TGGCCGTTCGCCGCGCGGCAGATTCCGAACGAGCGACGCTTCCTTCCGCTCTTCTTCGCGCTCTTCTTCGCGCCCGTCGCCTTCCTTCTGCTCGGCGCCGGACTGCGCGCCGCCGCCGCGCGCGCGACGCGCCGCGCGGGCCTCCCCGTCCACAACCGCTACCTCCTCCGCGCGTTCGACCTGCTGCTCGCGCCGACGGTCCTCGGCGCGTTCGCGGTCTTCCTCGCGGGCAACTACGACTGCGCGTTCGGATTCCTCTTTTCCTCCGCGCCGTACTGGCCCGTCGCGCTCCTGCTCGGCCTCGCGCCGCTCGCGGCGGTCGCGTGCCGCCCGGTCGCGTCCGAGACGCTCGCGCATGTCCTCTGCCAGGAGACGGGCAAGGGCCGCCTCCGCCCCGGCGACGCGGCGCCGTGGGACGCCCCCGCGCCCCGGCTCGTCGCGTGGGTCGCCATCACCGCCGAGCGCCTCCTCCTCGCCGACACGGCGCTGATGATCGCGTTCTCCGCCCTAACCCTGGGCGGACGCGCCCTAGCCGGCCTCCCGCCCGGGCTCGACCGCGTCGCGACCGTCGCCGGGCACGTCATCGAACGCGGCGGCCTCCCCCTCTGCTGCGCGGGCTTCGTCCTCCTCGCGCTCGCGCTTCTCCTCTCCCTTCCCCGCCGCCTCCGCGCCGCGCGCCGGAAGCTTGCCCGATCCTGAAACAGCGGTTTGTCATCGTTCTTTCGCGGAGGGAGCTTCCCGGGCCATCTGGGAAATCTATGGCTTCGTGCCGAACCATCTGACCGACAACATCTGGACGGCCGCATGGAATCAATACGGGTTCGTGAACTCCAGCTTGGGAGACTCTATTCAGTCGAGCGGAATGGACGGGGATGAGCCCGGCGCGAAGAGGCGACGGGCGTTCGCGTCGAAGAGGGCGAAGGCTTCGTCGTCGGGGAGTTCGAGGAGGCTGGCGACGAAGCGCGCGGTGTGGACGGCGAAGGCCGGCTCGCAGGGGCGGCCGCGGAGCGGAACGGGCGCAAGGTAGGGGGAGTCGGTCTCGACGAGGATCCGATCGCGGGGGAGCAGGGGGACGACGGCGCGGAGGGTGTCGGCGCTACGGAAGGTGACGATGCCGGAGAGTCCGAACGAAAGGCCGAGCGGCGCGAGCTCGCTCGCGAATTCGGCGGAGCCGACGAAGCAGTGGAGCGATCCGGCGCGCCCGGCGGCGACAAGATCCTCGGACAGGTTCCCGCGGAGGATTGCGAGGGTGTCCTCCTCGGCGTCCCGACTGTGGATCGAGCAGGGGAGGCCGAGCTTCCCGGCGAGGCGCAGCTGTGCGGCGAAGAGTGCGCGCTGGCGGGCGCGCGAGGCTTCGTCCTCGCCATGCGAGTAGTCGAGTCCGATCTCGCCCACGGCGGCGGCGCCGCCGGAGACGAGCGCCTCCTCGAGCGCGGCGAGGCGCGAGTCGAGCGCGGCCGGGTCGGGGATCGAATCGGCCTCGGTCCGCTCGATGCCGAAGGCAGGCAGGGCGAAGCCGGGGGCGATGGCGGCGGCGGTTCGCGCGCCCGCGTCGGCCGTGGCGTCGCCTCCGACGGCCAGAAGGCCGGAGAGGCCCGCCTCGCGGGCCCGGGCGAGCGCGCCGGCGATGTCGTCGCCCGGGGCAAAGTGGCAGTGCGAGTCGAAGAGAGGCGCCATCGCGCTAGAGCCGATGCATCATCTGGTGGAACACCGGGCCGAGGAGGATGAGGAACACGGCCGGGAAGATGAAGAGCATGAGCGGGGCGAGGAGCTTCACGGGGGCCTCGTTGGCGAGGCGCTCGGCGCGCTCGAAGCGGCGGGCGCGGACCTGGGCGGACTGGATGCGGAGGATCGAGCCGAGCGAGACGCCGAGCTCGTCGGCCTGCACGAGCGCGGATACGACCGAGCGCAGGTCGGAGAGCCCGACGCGCGCCGACATCGCGCGAAGGGCGTCTCGCCGCGACGATCCGACCTGCGTTTCGTGGACGACGCGCAGGAGCTCCTCCGAAAGCGGGTCGACGGAAGTCCGCTCGGTGCAGCGCCGCAGGGCGGACATGAAGTCGAGTCCGGCCTCGACCGAGAGGGTGAGGAGATCGAGCACGAAGGGCAGCGAGCGGAGGATGGCGGTCTGCCGGCGGCGGACGGCGCGGCGCAGCCAGATCATCGGCCAGGAGTAGAGCAGGACGAGACCAAGCAGCGAAACGGGAAGGGCGAGGGAGGCAAGACGCGGCGAGGATCGGAATCCAACGCTGGAGAGAAGGCACCAGAAGGGGCCGAGGCAGACGGGCAGGAGAATCTTGAGCGAAAGGAACTCGCGCGCGGAGAGAAGGCCGTCGTAGCCGCCGGAGGCGAGCATCGCGTCGGCGCGTTCGCGGAGGCGGGAGGCGGAGGGCCCGTCGAAGAGCGGGGCGATATTCGGCGCGAGCGGAAGCAGCAGACGGAATGCGAGCGGAAGCCGGCGCTCCTGCCGGCGGCCGTCGGCCAGAGTCACGTAGGTGATCTGCCGGGCGATGCCGGAAACGTACCACGCGAAGAGGCTCGCCGCGACGGCCCAGAGCACGACCGAGAGGCGACCGAGGAACGGCGCGGGCATGGCGGGGGAGGGGAGTCCTGCGCGCTAGACGTGGCGAAGCGAGAGCCAGTCCGCCCACTCGACGGCGATCAGAAGCGCGAAGAGGACGAACGCGGCGATCCCGAAGGGAAGGGCCCACGCCCAGCTACCCTGCTTCTTGGCGGGCTTGGCGGCGGCGCCCTCCATCGGGTTGCGATGGCGGCCGGCGATGTAGATGCCCTGCTGCTCGCCTTCGGCGGCGGGCGCGGCCTCGCCTTCCTTGGGCGGCTCGGCGCCGGGTTCGGCGGGCTTCGCGGAAAGGGTGGGCTCCGGCTTCTTGAGTCTGAGGGTCTTGGCCATCTTTTGCTCCTTCGTTGCGACCTATCCTAGCAGAGAAGACGCTCGCGCGCAAGGAAAAAGTGGGAGAAGGAAAGGAACCGGTCAGACCCTGCGGGCGGAGGCGACGGGGATGCGGAGCTCGTCGCGGTACTTGGCGACGGTCCGGCGGGCGAGCTTCACGCCGGATTCGGCGAAGAGGTCCGCGATCTTCTGGTCGGAGAGCGGCGCGGCGGGGTCCTCGGCGTCGACCATCGCCTTGAGGCGCGCCTTCACGGCGTCGGTCGAGGCCGCCTCGCCGTCGGCGGTCGCGAGCCCGCCCACGAAGAACGAGCGCAGCTCGGCGAGGCCGAAGGGCGTGCGCGCGTACTTGCCGCCGACGGTGCGCGAGACGGTCGTCTCGTGGATGCCGACCCGCTCCGCGACCTGCGCCATCGTGAGCGGGCGCAGGCCCGCGCGGCCGCGCTCGAAGAATCCGGGCTGGGCGTCGGCGATCGCCTGCGCGACGGCGAGGAGCGTGGACTGCCGCAGCTCGATGCCGCGCAGCAGCTGGTCGCCGGCGCGCAGCCGCTCCTCGATCCATTTCCGCGTGCCGCGCCGCTCCTTCGAGGCGGCCGCCGTCTCGCCCTTCGGCGCCTCCGCGAGGCGCGCGGCGCGCGCGCGCCAGGCGTCCGAGACGCGGACGCGCGGGAGGTCGTCGTCGAGCAGGCGCGCGATCCAGCGGCCGTCCGCCTCGACGTATTCGACCTCGGGCCGGACGTAGGCCGCGGGCTCGGAGGCGAACTGCCGGCCCGGGCGCGGGTCGAGCCGCGCGATGGCGCGGAGCGCCTCCTCCGCCTCGTCCTCGGTGACGCGCGCCAGGGAGGCGGCGCGGGCGAAGCGGCGCGCGGCGAGGGCCTCGAAGGCCTCCTGCGAGGCGAGGATGCGCTCGGCCGGGCGCGTGGCGGGCGAGGGGTCGGCGCGAATCTGCAGCAGGAGGCATTCGCGCAGGTCGCGCGCGCCGACGCCGGTCGGCGAGAAGCCCTGCACGACCGCGAGGGCGCGCTCGGCCTGGGGCATCGTCGCGAAGGAGCCCTGCGCGATCTCCTCGAGGGGCGTGCGCAGGTAGCCCGAGGTGTCGAGCGAGCCGACGATCTGCTCGCAGAGCTGCGTCTCGGCCTCCGGGAGGCCCGCCTGCGCGAGCTGGAGCATCAGGTGCTCCTGGAGGGACTCGCGCGCGGGGATGGAGTCGAAGAGGAACTGCCGGCGCTCCTCGGCGTCCGGGTCGTATTCGTTGTTGCCGCCGTCGGAGTAGAGGTAGTCCGCGTCGGCGCCGAGGGCGGCGAGGCCCTCGGTCTCCTCCGGCGAGGACGGAGCCTCGCCGTCAGGACTCTCCTGATCGGCGGAACCGGGGGAGTCTGGAGCATCCCCGGCAGGACCTTCCTGGTCGCCGGGAGCGCCCTCGCCGGTGGCCGGACCGGTCACGGCATCGGAATCCTCGTCGAAGTCGCGCTCCTCGGAGGCGGCGGCCGAGTAGTCCTCGCGCTCGGCGTCGATGGAGCGCTCGGAGGGGTCCTCGAGCTCGAGGACGGGATTGACGGAGACCTCCTCCCGGATCTTCTGCCGCAGCTCGACGAGCGGAGCCTGCAGCAGCCCCAGCGCCTGCTGCATCTGCGGCGTGAGGGCCATGGTCTGCGTCTGGCGCTGCTGTGGCTGGAGGGAGAGGGGCATGACGAGTGACGAGTGACGAGTGACGAGTGAAGGGCGGAGAGTGAAGGGGGACGAGTGAAGAGTGAAGAGTGAAGGGGGAAGAGTGAAGAGTGAAAGGCGGGCTAGCGGTCTTCGTCGAGGGGACCGCCGTGGTACCACTTCATGTGGCGGTAGCGGGAGAGGGCGGGATCGGCGGGGGCGAGCGTGTCCCTGCCGCCGGCGCGGTGGCGCGCGCTGCGGCCGGCGAGGCGGCCGCGCGCGGCCTCGGAGCGGTCGCGCGATTGGCGCCAGGCGCGGCGACCGGATCCAAGCGCCGCGACGACGGACCAAATGACGCCCGCGAGGACGAGCGCGAGGCAGACGGCGAGGATGACGAAAGCGAAGGTCTCTCCGCCGACTGCGTTCCGGTCGACGAGGACGCCCGAGAGGAGTCCGACCGCGATGACGAGCGTGAGCGCGGCTGCGAAAGGAATCGCGACGCGTCGCGCCTCGGCCTGCGGAGTGCGCTTCTTGGGAAGGGTCATGACGGCAACGAGGAAAGGAAGTCGGAGAGGGAGCCGAAGGCGCCGCGGTCGTGGCGGGGTGCGGCGTCGTGGCGGGGTGCGGCGCCGCGGTCGCGTCCGCCGTGGCGGGGTACGCCGGAGCGGCCGGCGGAGAGGTCGGGGTTGGAGCGCATCGAGAGGCCGATGCGGTTGCGGGCGAGGTCGACGGAGACGACCGTGACCTTCACGCGGTCGCCGACCTTGACGATCTCGTTCGGGTCCTTCACGAACCGGTCCGCGAGCTGCGAGACGTGCACGAGGCCGTCCTGGTGCACGCCGACGTCGACGAACGCGCCGAAGGCGGTGACGTTGGTGACGACGCCCGGGAGCTTCATTCCCGGCGCGAGGTCGCCGATCTCGTGCACGCCCTCGGCGAAGGAGAACGCCTCGAAGGTCTTGCGCGGGTCGCGCCCGGGCTTGGCGAGCTCCGCGACGATGTCGCGCAGCGTCGGGAGGCCGAGGTCTCCCTCCGCGTAGCGCGAGAGGTCGAGCCTCTTCGCGAGGGCGGGCTCGGCGAGGAGCTGCGGGACGGTGCGGCCGAGGTCGGCCGCCATGCGCTCCACGACGGCGTAGCGCTCCGGGTGGACGGCGGAGGCGTCGAGCGGGTTCTCGCCGCCCGCGATGCGGAGGAAGCCCGCGCTCTGCTCGAACGCCTTGGGGCCCATGCGCGGGACCTCCCTGAGCGCCTCGCGCGTCGCGAACGGGCCGTGCTCGTCGCGGTAGCGGACGATGTTCTCGGCGAGCGACGGCCCGAGGCCCGAGACGCGGGCGAGGAGCTGCGGGGAGGCGGTGTTCACCTCGACGCCGACGGCGTTCACGCAGGAGAGGACGGTGTCGTCGAGCGCCTGGCGCAGGCGCGTCTGGTCGACGTCGTGCTGGTACTGGCCGACGCCGATCGTCTTGGGGTCGAGCTTCACGAGCTCGGCGAGCGGGTCCATCAGGCGGCGGCCGATCGAGACGGCGCCGCGGACGGTGACGTCCTTGTCGGGGAACTCGGCGCGGGCGACGTCGGAGGCGGAGTAGATCGACGCGCCGCTCTCGCTCACGGAGACGACGGCGACCTCGGGCGGGAGGCCGATCGAGCGGACGAACGCCTCGGTCTCGCGGCCGTAGGTGCCGTTGCCGACGGCGACGGCGAGCGCGCCGTGGCGGCGGACGAGATCGAGCAGGACGTCGGCGGCGTCGCGCCGCTCGGCGCCCGAGCGCGCGAGCTGGACGACGCAGTCCTCGAGCAGCTTGCCCTGCGCGTCGAGCGCGACGACCTTGCAGCCGGTGCGGATGCCGGGGTCGATCGCGACGACGGCCTTGCGCCCGAGCGGCGCGGCCATCAGCAGCTCCCGCAGGTTGGAGGCGAAGACGGCGATGGCCTCGTCGCTCGCCCGCGTGAACGCGCGGAGTCGCGCCTCGACCTCCATCGCGGGGGCGAGGAGGCGCGCGTAGGCCGAGTCGCACGCCTGCGCGACCTGGTCGGAGAGCGGGCCCTCGCCCGCGACGTAGCGGTCGCGGACGAGCGCCTGCGCGTCCTCCTTCGGCGGACGGAGCGAGAGCGAGAGGAATCCCTCCTTCTCGCCGCGCAGCAGCGCGAGGAGGCGGTGCGAGGGGATGGAGCGCAGGGGCTCGGAGGCGTCGAAGTAGTCGCGGAACTTCGCGCCCTCCTCCTCCTTGCCGGGGACGACGGCGGAGGTCGCGGAGCCGGCCTCGTCGAAGAGCGCGCGCAGCTCGGCGCGCAGGTCGGCGTCCTCGGCGACCTGCTCCGCGACGATGTCGCGCGCGCCGGCGAGCGCGGCCTCGGCGTCGGGGACCTCCTTCGCCTCGTCGACGTAGGGCGCGGCGAGCTCCTCGGGGGAGAGGGGCGATTCCTGGGCGAGCAGGTCGGCGGCGAGCGGGGCGAGGCCGCGCTCGCGGGCGACCTGGGCGCGGGTGCGGCGCTTGGGGCGGTAGGGCAGGTAGACGTCCTCGAGGCGGGCGAGCGACTCGCAGGCCTCGACCTTCGCGCGGAGCTCGTCGGTAAGGAGGCCGCGCTCCTCGAGCGAGGCGAGGACGGCGGCGCGGCGGTCGTCGAGCGCGCGGAGGCGGTCGAGGGCGTCGCGCACCGCGGCGATCGCGACCTCGTCGAGCTCGCCGGTGGCCTCCTTGCGGTAGCGGGCGATGAAGGGGACGGTGGCGCCGCCCTCGAGGAGGGAGGCGACGGCGGAGACCTGGCCGGGGCGCAGGGAAAGGGAGGCGGCGACGGCGCCGCAGTGCGAGGGATTCATGCGGGCGCCCATTCTACCAGAAACGCCTTGGCATGGAAACTGCTAAATGAGCATCGCATTTCTTCGTGCACGGCGTGGTGGACAAACCGAGGTCTGCCGTGTATCCTATGCGCCAATCGCGGCGCGCAGCCGCGATACAACGCTCCATGTCCGCGCCAAACGAAACCGCCGCATCCGCGAAACAGCCCTTCCTCTCCGTCTGCGTCATCACCGGCAACGAGGAGGACAACATCGGCCGCTGCCTGGAGAGCGTGGCGTTCGCGGACGAGATCGTCGTCGTCGACTCCCTCAGCACGGACCGCACGGTGGAACTCGCCCGGACGTTCACCAACCGCGTCTTCCAGCACCGATGGATGGGCTACATCGGGCAGAAGGCGATCGCGCGCAACCTCGCGCGCGGCGACTGGGTCCTCTTCGTCGACGCGGACGAGGCGGTTTCGCCGGCTCTTCGCGACGAGATTCTCGCGACGTTGCGCCGCGGCGTCCCGGACGGCGTCGACGGCTTCGACTTCCCCCGCCAGGTCTGGTACATGCGCCGGTGGATCCGCCACGGCGACTGGTATCCGGACACGAAGCTTCGCCTCTTCCGCAAGGCGCACGGGCGCTGCTGCGGCATCGAGCCTCACGAGCGGATCGAGGTGCGGGGCGAGGTGCGCCATTTGCGTGCGCCCCTCTTCCACTACACCTACGACGACATCGCCGACCAGGTCAGCACGATGAACCGGTTCTCGTCGATCAGCGCGCGCAGCGAGGGCCGTCGCGAGCCATCGGCTGCGGCTCTGCTCTGGGGCATGCTGATGCACCCGCCGTTCCGGTTCTTCCGGTGCTACTTCGTCAAGCTCGGCTTCCTCGACGGCGTCGCGGGGCTCGTCATCGCCCGCTCCGCCGCGTTCTCGACCTTCCTCAAATACGCCAAGCTCTGGGAAGGGCGTCTCGAGCGACGCTTCCGGAGCATGGCACCAAAGAACTCCGCCACATGAGAACACACACGTATCTTCTCGTTCTTCTCGCGGTTCCCGCCCTTGCGCAGGATGCCGTCCCGCCGCCCTCCGCGGAACCCGCGCCGGCGGCGCCGCTGCTCGACGTGCGCCCCGGCGCCGTCTCGCCTCTCGACGATTCCGGCGGAGAGACCGGCGCGCCGACGTCCGGCGAGGAGCTTCTCGCCGCCTGCGTTGCGCGCATGCCGGCGGAGCGCGTTCTGCTCTCGGGGCACCTCAACATGCGCAAGGCCTACGGCGTGACGCTGCGCGAGTTCGACTTCGCCGTGGACGCGCGGCTCGGCGACGACCCGCCGCGCCTGCGCTACGACCTGACGGACGCCGCCGGCTCGAACCAGCTCTCCGTCGCCGCCGTCCGCGATCCTGCGCGCGGGCTCGTCCTCTCGCGTCCGGACGGCGGACCGGCTCCGCGCCCGTCCGACTCCGTCCTCGGGACGGACCTCTCGTGGTTCGATGTCGGCATCGACTTCGTCTGGTGGCGCGATCCGCGGCTCGCGGGGACCGACCGTCTGAAGGGACGGACATGCGACCTGCTGGAGGTGACGCCTCCCGATCCGACGCCGGACTGCGCGAAGGCGCGCCTCTGGATCGATCGCGCGCAGAAGGTCGTGATGCAGGCGGTGCAGCTGGACGGGATGGGGCGCGAGCGCCGGCGGCTCTGGATCCGCGCCACGCAGAAGGTCGAGGGCCGCTGGGTCTTCAAGGACCTCGAGGTCGAGACGATCGGCACGGGGCACCGCACGCGCCTGCACTTCGACGACGTCTCGTTTCCGGACTCGCGTCCGGCGGCGGAGTAGCGCGGGGCGGCGCGGCTACGCGATGGCGCCGGACTTCGGAGCGATCGAGTCGACCTTGCCGTCCGTCCCCGCGAGCGCCTTCTGGCGCGCGAGGAACTCGTTGGCCAGGATGAAGTAGGCCTGCGCCACGGGCGTCGAGGGCGCGTAGGCGACGAGCGGGATGCCGTAGGAGGGCGCCTCGCCCGCGCGCACGCTGCGCGGGACGACGGTCTTGTAGACCGCGTCGCCGTAGTGGTCGCGCACCTGGGCGACGACCTCGTCCGCGAGCCGGGTGTGCGAATACATCGTCATCGCGATGCCCTCGACGCGCAGGCCCGGGTTCGCGCCCGTCGCGCGCATGCGCTCGACGAGCTTGAGGATGACCGAGAGGCCCTCCATCGCGTAGTATTCGCACTGCATCGGGACGAGGACGGCGTCCGCGGCGGCGAGCGCGTTGCTCATGAGGATGCCGAGCGACGGCGGGCAGTCGACGAGGATGTAGTCGAAGACCTTCGAGTCGACGACGGGCTTCAGGACCTTCCGGACGCCGCCCAGATGGTCGTCCATGCGCGCCAGCTCGATTTCGACGCCGGCGAGGTTCACCTCGGACGGGATGAGGTTCACCCGGTCGACGGCGGTTCCGACGATGAAGTCGTTCACATCCGCGATGCGCATGAGCGCCCCGTACAGCGAGACGCCCTCCTTCGGCTCGACGCCGAGGCCTGAGGTCGCATTGGCCTGCGGGTCGAGGTCGACGACGAGGACGGTCTTCTTGCGCGCGGCGAGCGCGGCGGCGAGGTTGACGACGGTGGTCGTCTTGCCGACGCCGCCCTTCTGGTTTGCGATGGCGAGGATCATGGCGGGGTTCCCGGTTGACGCGGATTGCGGTTCAAGGGCGAGGATAGCAGAATCGCGGGTGCGAGGCAAACTAGAACGTTACGCCGGCGTAGAAGAGGAGCGAGACGGCGTCGAAGTCGGCCTTCTTGTCGAAGCGCTCGCGCGCGGCGACGATCGCAGCGTCGTCCTTCTCCTTGGACTTGATCTCGGCGGCGATGTCCATGTACTGGAGGCGCGCGCCGAGCTCGAGGCAGGTCGTCTCCGTCATCGGGAGGTCGACGGCGGCGTCGAACGTGAGGGAGAAGTAGTCCAGGTCCAGGTCCTTGGCGCGGTGGCCGGAGCTCGTGAAGGGCTTGGTGCTGCCGCTGTAGGAGAAGTAGCCGAGGTTCGCTCGGAAGATCCACTGGATCCAGTCCTCCGCGCCGAGGCGCAGCTCGCCGCCGAAGCCGATCATGGGCGCTCCGGCGCCGATGAAGCTGTCGGACGAGCCGCCGACGACGAAGTCGACGGGCGGGTTCTGGTAGACCGCCGTTCCGCGCGCCTTGCCGGCGTCGATCTTGTACTTGCCGAGGACCAGGACGAGGCCGGCGTCGAGCTCGGGCGTGAAGCTCAGCTCCTCGCCGAGCCAGAACGTGAAGGGAGTGAGCGCGAAGGCGCCGGTCGTGAGGAAGCCGTCGAAGTCGAGCGAGAAGCGGGATCCCTTCGGGATCTTGAGGTGGTCGTAGGACCGGCCGCCGTAGTGGATGTCGTCGCCGACGCCGAGGTAGTAGTTGCGCTTGGCGGTAGCGGAGGCGTCGAGCGAGAGCCGGACGAGGTCCCAGCGGAAGTTCCAGAACGTCCACTGCTTCTCGTAGCGCAGGCCCATCGTGGAGTAGGGGGCGTCGACGCCGAAGTCGGAGAGCGAGTAGGACTCGGCGAGGGATTGCTTCCAGTTCTGCCCCGAGGCCTTGTAGTAGGCGCGGAAGGTTTCGTCGACGTGCCCCGAGATGTCGAGCAGCGAGCCGTAGGAAAGAGACCACTTGGCGTCGCGGTCCTCGGGAAGCGGATGCCCCCATTCGAGCTGCACGTCGAACGCGAAGGCGGAGGTGGCGGCGAGGAGGAAGGGGAGGAGGAGTCGTTTCATGGGGGTGGCCCGCCTGGATTTCGGGCGTGGGGTTGGCGACGGGTGGAGAGTTTACGGTCGAAGGGGCGAAGTGTAAAGGCGAAAGTTGCGACATGGTCCGGCCGCGATGGCGAGCGCCTTCTCCGCCCTGCTCCGCGACCGCGTCCCGAAGCCGGAGGTCGGCGGGACCGTAAAAAATCGGCACGGCGTGTCTATGGCAGGATGAAGCGACCGCCCCGCCGCGCAGACGCATGCCCCGACATGAATCGACTTCTCCTCCTTCTCACGCCCCTCGTTGCCGTCGCGGCCTTCGTCTCCCTCTTCTCGAAAGGGAACTCCAAGCCGCCGCCGCGAATCGCGCGGCTGGCGCTGGCCGTTGCGCTCTATTCGGCGCTGACCGCCGTCGAGTGGTTCTTCTTCCTCAAGGACAACGGATACCTGATCGTCGAGTGGAAGGATTTCGTCCTCTGGCCCTTCTTCGACCTTCCCGCCATCGCCCGCAGCGTCGGCGAGACCCTCTCGACCGGCTCCGGGTGGCGCCTGTTCCGTCTTGCGGATCTCGCCGTCGTCGTTCTTTTGATGCTGCTCCCGCTCTGGCTGATCGGGGTCGGCGTTCAAAGAAAGGCCGGAAAATGGCTCCCCTATCTTCTCTTCGGCGTCCTCCTGTTCCATTTCGAAGGATGTTGCAACGCCCTTTCGGGAATCTAGCCCTCCCCGCACTTTCCCATCGTCATTTCCCCCGGCTCGTGGTAGAATCCCGAACGATGAACGAAACGCCATCTCCGCCCATCCCGTCCGATCCGCCCCGGCCTTGGAGCAGCCGTTGGCATTCCGCGATGAAACGCGGGCTGCTGGCGGTCCTCGTCGCCACGGCGGCGGAAATCGTTCTGGCCGGTCTCACGATGGAATTCGGGAAACGGTTCGCCTTTCTCTTTCTCGTGGTCCCGCCCTGCCTGATCCTGGCCGGATTCGTCTGGGGGGCCATCCGCCCGCGTCGCTACGCGAACGGACCGGCCGGTCCGCACACGGGCTGCCTCGTCGGTCTGCTGGTCCCCGCCTTCATCCTTTTCGGATTCGGTTGGATGGTTTCCGCCTTTTTCGTCGCGATGCCGCACGAGCCGATCGAGCGCTCGGCGGAGGTCTACGACCCGGCGGAATCCTGGGACGGGCGGTGGGTCGTCGAGAAGTTCGTTCCCGCCGGCGCGCGGAACTTCCGCTGCGAAGGGTTCTCCGGCTTGGGCGGGACCGTCCGGTTCTCCTGCGAGGTGGGCGAATCGAACTTCCTCGCCCACGCCGCCGCGAACGGCGTCGAGCTCCGCCGCGACGACGACACATTCAACGCCAATCCCGACACCAACGGGAATCCGGCGTACCGGGGAATCGGACAATCGACCCTTCTTTGCATTCCCGACGGGCAGCGCCCGGAACGGTTCTGGTTCCACGGCTGGGTTTACTCCAACTACGGCGGATGGGCCGTCCTCTACGACATCGACCGCGGCATCCTCTACGGACACTACAGCCACAACTGACCCCGCAACGAACGCGCCCGCCAACCACTAACCACTGACCACTAACCACTGCCCTTGCCCCCGCCCCCGCCCGCAATGAAACGCCTCGCCCTCCTCCTTCCCCTCCTCGCCCTCGCCGCGATGCCCGCGGCGCGGGCGGAGGACCAGCTCGACCTTCTTCTATCCGATGTCCCGGATCCAGAAGTGGCTGAAGTGATGGGCGATTCCGAAGCAATTGTGGTGTCGAACGGATGGGTCGTCGTCGACGGGGAGCTGCTCCATCCACCATATCGCATTTTCCGAAATGCGAACGCCATCAAGATCAACGACCGATTGTTCGGACATCGATGGCCGGTCTACTATTGGAAGCCCCGGACAGAGCCTCCGCGGGTCCCCGTGGATTTTCCGGCCAATGCAGTCTCGCTGTTCGAATCGGATCAAGGACAGGACTACTGGGGGGACTGCGAGGCGTATCTTCGAACGGTCACGACCAACGCGGACAAGCCCCTGGCCGCCGACGACTTCCTTCCCTTCGTTCGCGCCATCCCGGCCGTTTCGCGCGCCTGGACCGAAGAGATGAATGCCATCTTCGAAAATCCGATCATCCCCCAGCCCAAGTATCTCTACATCGAATGGCGCGCCGACACGAACGAGGCGGAGCGTTTGGACATTCTGTACCATACGACCCCAAAATGGAATCTGGCAGAAAAGGAAGCCCGGCTCCTCGACAACCGAATCGCCAAAGTCTCGGACGTTCTCCGAAATGGAGGAATTGTTCTCTACGTTAACAGGGAATACTACCAGCTGGAGGATGAAACAGCCGCGAAGTTCATCTCCCAAATGGAATCGATGGCCGCGGGGACCACCCCGACGAACCAGATGCAAACCGTCTTGAAAATCGTCTTCCGGGGCGGCGAGGAAATCGCGTTGACGCCGCTCTTTCTTGAACATCTGGATTCCTATTTGGCGCCCAGGGACAATCCTCGTTCGGGCGCGCCGCCCCCGTCCGTTGCACCCCCTCCCGCCACGCCCTAGCCCCCTCCGCTCCGCGCGGGCGCGGCGCAGCCGCCGCCCGCCGCGGAGCGGCCTTCCCGAATTCCCCGCCACGCCGCATTCATCATTCATCATTCAGCATTCAGCATTCAGCATTCAGCATTGACCCCGCCCCCGCCCGCAATGGAAATTGAACTTCTGGCGAATCGAATAAGAGCGTTGTTCCAAGACGGCGTCTTCGGCCCCGCCTCGGATGATGTTCTCACATCGCTCCGAAATCAACGGGAGCCGGAATGCCTCCTCGATTTCGCGCGGCGTCTCGTTCCTCTTCGCGACCTGTGGGCGGGCGGCGGTTTGGTCTACCGAATCTCGAAGCAGATCGTATTAAGCGACGAGTTCCCGGAATCCCGCCAAAGCGGTTTCCACATCATCGGTTGCTGTTCCGACGGCGATTTCATCGTCATGAAACCGGAACGGATTCCGTTCGAGATCGGCTTCGTCACGCACGAGGAAGTCTTCCCGGGTTGTTCCTGGTCCGATTTCTACCTGCCGGTTTGCAATTCGCTGTACGATTTCCTGTTCTTGTCGAACGTTCCCCTCGCTTCGTCCGGCGATTCGGTCGAATCGGTTCTTCCGGAAAACTACTACGAAGCCAAGGATGCGAACTGGGAACCGAAACGGTTGGAGAACTTCGGAATCGACATTTCGGCATTGGATTTTCCTCTCGTGCTTCCCGACCCCGCCACGAACACGCCCGCCGCGCCCGCCCCGTACGCGGAAACCGCTGAGGGCGCGAAGGATCCCGCCCCGTGAACCCTCTTGCCCGCGAGCGGCGAAGCCGCGACCCCCGGCCGCAGCCGGCGTGGCGGCACCCCGCCACGCCGTGCAAGGCCGCAAACCCCCGCCCCCGCCCGCAATGAAACGCCTCACCCTCCTCCTGCCCCTCCTCGCCCTCGCGGCCGCGCCGGCGCGAGCCGAATACCCCGCCACGAACGCGCCTCTTCCGGGCGTCGCGTGGAGGCAAGCGGACTTCGCCGCCGAACTCTACCGCCATGCCGCAGAAGCTTCCGGCCCCGACGAAAACACCGTGGTTTCTCCGTGGGGAGCCGCTTCGGTCTTCGCCCTGCTCCAGACCGGCGCGCACGGCGAAACCGCCCGCGAAATCGCCTCCGTCCTGCAACTCGGCGACGGCGGGAATCCCGCGCCGGACGCCGTCGCCGCCACGTTCGAAAAAAGCCGCGCGGCCCTTCTCCGGGCCGCAGGCGAAGACGTGAAAATCGAACTCGCCGATTCTCTCCTGATTCGCCCCGGCTTCAAACCCGAGCCGGACTTTCTCACCCGCGCAGAACACTCTTTCGGCGCCGCCGTTCGCATCGCCGAAAACGACGGTCGCGGACCGGGATTCCCCGACTCCTTGCTTTCCGAAGACCCGCTTGCGGAACTCGCCGTCGCCGACTCCGTCCACCTCAAGGCGCGCTGGTCCGAAGAGTTCCTGAAATCCGGCACGTCCAACCGGGTTTTCCGCGCTCCCGGGGGGAACGTCGAGGTTCCCTTCCTTCACTCCGTCCGCAATCTTGCCGAGCTGTACGACGCGCCGGAATGCTGCGCGTTGCGTTTGCGCTACCGGTTCAGCCCGCTGGAAATGCTCGTTCTGCTTCCGTCGCCTTCCAACACGGTCGCCGACGTCGAGGCCAAGCTCGGAGGTCCGTGGCTCGACGGACTCCTCTCGCGGGAGTGGTACGGGAAAGCGACGATCGCGATGCCGAAATTCGACATCCGTTCGGAACACGATCTCAAGTCGCTCTTTTCTGCGGCGGGAATGTCCGGCGCCTTCGACGAATGGGACGCCGACTTCGGTGGAATCGCGCCCGGGATCCATCTCTCCGCCGCCGTCCAGAAAACGGCCGTTTCCGTCGACGAAGAGGGAACGACGGCGATGGCCACGACCAGCGCTCTCGGCCGCCCCATGGGAATCCTGAGGAAAGAGCCGCGCGAATTCATCGCCGACCGGCCGTTCCTCTTCTTGATCCGGGAATCCCGCATCGGTCTCGTCCTTTTCCTCGGCAAGGTCTGCACCCCCGCCGCGTCCCACGCGGACTCCGCTGATGGCGCGAAGGAGCCCGCCCCGTGAACCCTCCTGCCCGCGAGCGGCGAAGCCGCGACACCCGGCCGCAGCCGGCGTGACGGCACCGCGCCACGCCGTGCAAGGCCGCCCAACCCTAGCCCCGCCCCATTCATCATTCAGCATTCATCATTGCGAAAAGCCCCCGCCCCCGAAAGGAAACCGAAAATGAAACACCCGCCCCTTCCGTCCCCTAGCTCCCTCGGCGCGGGCGCGGCACCGCCGCCGCCCGCCACGACCTGGCTCGAACCTGGACGCCCGATGACGATGGAACTGATGATTGTGCCGACATTTGAGTACGAACCGTCCAACCTTTCCGGAACCATCATTACGGTGCCTGCCGGCGTGACGGAGAAGGACGCTCTTCTCTCGTTCTATGCGGACGCATTCAACTTTCCCGAGTATTTCGGGTACAACTGGGATGCGCTCCATGAATGCTTGCTCGATTTGGGCGACTGGCATCCCGAAGGACAAACCTTCAGCATCATTCACCAGGACATCCCGTTGATTTCGTCAGAGCACGATGTAAGCGCATACATAAGCATTCTGCATTTTGTCCTTGCGGAACCGGGGTCGCTTATCAAACATGTGGTTTTTCGTCCGACGGATTCCGAAATTGTCCAATCCTCGCTCGTCAGATTTCTGAAGAATGAAATCTGAAGTCCTATTCCCGAGCGGCGAAGCCGCGACACCCGGCCTTGCACGGCGTGGCGGCACCCCGCCACCAACCACCAACCACCAACCACTAACCACTAACCACTGCCCTTGACCCCGCCCCCGCCCGCAATGAAACGCCTCGCCCTCCTCCTCCCCCTCCTCGCGTTCGCCGCCGCCCCGGCGCGGGCCGAAGACCCCGCCACGGATGCGGCGCCGGCATTGGAAGAGGTGGAGGGGCCCGTCGTTTCCGTTCGTTCCGAAGATTTCGTGGAGGACGATGTCGAGGACGTGGAGCGGTTCCCGCGGCCCGGTCTCGCGGGACACCGGGCGCTCCACGCCCACTGGACGCGCGTCGTGCGCGAATGGGGTCGCGAACCGCGTCCCGGCGACCGCGCCGCCGCGCTCGCCATGCGGTGGCTCGAATCCCGGCAGGGCGCGGACGGTTCCTGGGGCGGCGGCGACGTTTCCGCCACTTCGCTCGCCCTGCTCGTCCGGCTCCGGACGCCCGCCGACGCCTTTCTGGAAGCCGTGCCGCCCCGCGACGCCCGGGCGGACGCCGCCGCGCGCTTCCTCCTTTCTTCGCTGGGGCCGGACGGCGCGTTCCGTCCCGCCGACGCCGACGGCTTCGCGCAGGCGCTCGGCCTGCTCGCGCTCGCGGAGGCGTGGCACGGCGCCGGACACGACCCCGCCGTCCGCGCCGCCGTCACGAACGCGGCCGCGGC
>CACWKU010000049.1 GCA_902761575.1 uncultured bacterium | reverse complement strand
GCGGCGAGGTCGACGGCGCGCGTTCGCGTCGTCTCCGTCCAGCCGGCCACCTGCACGAGGCCGTCGCGCGCGTCGATGCCGGCGACGATGCGGTCGCGGCCGAACGCGGCGGCGAGGCGCGCGACGCAGTCCGGGTCGGAGACGGCGCGCGAGCCGAGGATGGCGCGCGCGGCGCCGGCCTCGAGCACGGCGCGGACGTCGTCGTCCGTCCGCAGTCCGCCGCCGACCTCGAACGGGATGCGCAGCGCGGCGGTGAGATCGCGGAAGAGGTCCGTGTGGACCGGGCGGCCGGCGAACGCGCCGTCGAGGTCCACGACATGGAGGAATTCGGCGCCCTGGTCCTGCCAGGAGAGCGCCATCCGAACGGGGTCGTCGCTGTAAACAGTCTCGTCCTCCGCCCGGCCCTGGCGGAGGCGGACGCAACGTCCCCCCCGCAGGTCGATCGCGGGAAAAATCTTCATGGGCCCTCTTCTACCACAAACGCCCGCCTCGCGCAAGCGTGCGGCGAGCGAGGCTCTCCGCGCCCCGGCGCGGAGAAGGCGGAAACGCGCCCCGGAGGTCCGTTCCGGAGCGCGTTTCCGCGGAAGTTGGTTGCGGGGCGATGATTTGAACATCGAACCTTCAGGTTATGAGCCTGACGAGCTACCGGGTTGCTCTACCCCGCAATGGGTGGCGCGCCTCGCAGGATTCGAACCTGCAACCTTCTGATCCGTAGTCAGATGCTCTATCCAATTGGGCGAGAGGCGCACGGGCCGCAAGGACGTCCGTCGCATGCGACGGGGCGGGAGAATAGCAGATGCCCCCCGCCAAAGCAAGCACAATTTTCGTCGTCGCGCACCGCGCCGTTTTGCGGTTGCGCGCGCGAGAGGCGTGTGCTACAATGCCCGGCGTTGGCGGGAATCCGCCCCCTTTTCCATACCCACCCGAGAAATCCCCATGCAACGGTTCAACTACGTGGCCAAGGACGCCGCCGGCAACGAGCAGCGCGGCGTCGTCGAGGCGCAGAACATGGCCGAGGCGCAGCTCGTCCTGCGCCAGAACAACCTCACGGCGAAGTCCCTCGTCGCGGAGGGCGGCGGCAAGAAGAAGAAGGGCGCGCTGAACATTCAGCTCAAGATGCCCAAGTTCCTCCAGTCCAAGCGCGTGAAGCCCAAGGACCTGACGGTCCTCACGCGCCAGCTCGCGACGCTGGTGGAGTCGGGCCTTCCGCTGCTGCGCGGCCTGCGCATCCTCACCAAGCAGAGCGTGGTGCCGGGGCTCCGGACCGTCCTGCAGGGGATGAGCGAGGCGGTCGAGGGCGGCGCGACGTTCTCGGACGCGCTGGCGCAGCACCCGCGGGTCTTCGACAACCTCTACGTCAATATGACGCGCGCGGGCGAGGCCGCGGGCTCGCTGGAGGTCTCGCTCTCGCGCCTGGCGGAGTTCCTCGAGAAGGCGCAGAAGATCAAGAGCAAGGTCAAGGCGGCGATGACGTACCCGATCGTGGTCCTCGTCGTGGCCCTCGGCCTCACGGGCTTCATGATGGTGACGGTCATCCCGAAGTTCGAGAAGCTCTTCAAGGACATGATGGGCGACAACGCGAAGATGCCGGCGGTGACGCAGTTCGTGATCAACCTGGCGCACAACTTCATGGACTATTCGATCCCTCTCGCGATCGCGGTCGCCGTGATCGTCGTGGCGTGCCGCCTGATCAACAAGACGAAGTGGGGCAACATGTTCTTCGACCGGATCAAGCTGAAGCTCCCGGGCTTCGGGCAGCTCATCCGCAAGTCCTCGATCGGCCGCACGACGCGCACGCTCGGCACGCTGATGCAGTCGGGCGTCCCGGTGCTGCAGGCGCTGGACATCGTGCGCGACACGGCGGGCAACGCGGTGATCGCCAAGGCCTACCAGGACATCCACGACGCGGTGAAGGAGGGCGACAACATGACGCCCTCGATGGAGGCCTCCGGGCAGTTCCCGCCGATGGTGGTCTCGATGGTGGACGTCGGCGAGGAGACCGGCGCCCTGCCGGACATGCTCAACCGCATCGCGAACACCTACGACGGCGAGGTGGACGACGCCGTGAGCGCGATGACCTCGGTCATCGAGCCGCTCATGATCGTCCTGCTGGCGGTCATCGTCGGCACGATCGTCATCGCGATGTTCTCGCCGCTCACCCAGATCATCGGAGGCATGTCCGCGACCTAGCGCCGCGGATTCCGGAGGAACCCGACATGAAACGGAAGGAACAAGGCTTCACGCTCCTCGAGATGCTCGTCGTCGTGCTGATCATCGTGCTCCTCGCGGGGCTGGTGTTCCGCATGGTCGGCGCCATCGGCAAGAGCAACGACATCGCCGAGACGCGCGCCAAGATCGAGAAGGTCTCGCACGCCCTGGAGGAGTTCAAAGCGATCTACGGCAAGTACCCGCCGGTGCCCTTCTACCACGGGCAGCAGCAGACCGGCTACGAGTTCCCGACGGAGATCACGTGGGGCGAGAATTCCGAGGCGATGGCGAAGCGGATCGTGGAGAACGGCAAGGGAACGCTCTCCGACTGGGGCGGGAACTGCACCGTCTACACGTTCGGCCTGGCTTCGTTCTTCATCCCACGCTACAACGGCACCGCCGAGCGCGGCCCCAAGGCGTTCTGCGGCGTCAAGAACTACGAGCAGCACGACAAGGACGGCGTTCCGCAGTGGACGCAGTTCAACAGCCGCGTGAACGGCAAGCTCGGCGACTCGGACCGCGACCTCAACGCTGTCCGGCGCATCCTGCCCCACCTCGGCGGCAAGCTCGGTCCCGACAACCGCATCGCCGATTCCGGCTGTCTTTCCTACTGGGAGGCGCATCGGCACCATCCGTTCAACGACGAGGCGGTGGTGACGAACCTCAACGTGACGTTCGCGGACGCCTGGCGCCGCGAACTGCACTACGTCTCGATGCCGCCCTACGAGACCTACAAGCTCTGGTCCAACGGGCCGGACGGCGTCCAAGGCACGTCCGACGACATCGTGAGCGGATCCAACTAGCCCTTCTTCCGGACATGAAACAAACTTCCGAAATCCGCAGGTTCCGTCGTTCGGGCTTCACGCTGCTGGAGCTCTTGGTTGTCATCGCCATCATCGGCATCATCGCCGCGCTCCTGATGCCGGTGCTTTCCAAGTCGAAGGACCACGCGATGGAAACGGCCGCCAAGGACCTCTGCGCGCAGGCCGCCGCCGCCTGGTCGACGCTCGAACTGACCAACCACCGGTTCCCGGCCGAAGCGGTCTTCTCGAAATACGCCAAGAACGCCCAGAACCTGGACGGCGACCTCTGTTTCGGCATGTATCCG
This sequence comes from uncultured bacterium, assembly GCA_902761575.1. Classification (GTDB taxonomy): domain Bacteria; phylum Verrucomicrobiota; class Kiritimatiellia; order RFP12; family UBA3636; genus UBA3636. The sequence goes on along the minus strand of CACWKU010000049.1, from coordinate 13,941 downwards.
GGCGTCGTCTCCGTGCTGAACTGGTGGGACGCGAAGACCCCGATTCCGGAGGCGGACACGCGCTGGTTCCACCCGAAATACACGATGGGGCCGAAGAAGGGGCAGGAAATCACGGCCGATTCGATGAAGGACAGGGCCGATCCGGCGGACGTGCAGTGCTGGCCCGCCGACCAGCTCTTCGAGCGATCCTACGTCCAGCGGTGCTACGGCGTCTTCGCCCCCTGGGTCGACCGCCAGCTCAAGGAATGGCTCGACCGGAAGGAAGCGGCCGGCGGGGAAGGCGGCGGCGGGAACGACGGGGACGTCGACGAGATCCGGACCAAGAACGCGAAGTGGATCGTGACCGTCGTCGTCGACGCGAACGCCGACGGCAAGGTCAAGCTGCCCGACGACATCGCCGAACGCACCGGCGTGGCGGACGGCCTCCTGCCCGGCACCGCCGCCGCCTGGACCTGGTCCAAGGACGGCAAGCGACTCCTCACCACCTGGTAACCCGTTCCGGAAAACCCACCCATGAAACGTCTCCGTCCCCTCCGCCGTTCCGGCTTCACGCTGATCGAGCTGCTGGTCGTCGTCGCCATCATCGGCATCCTCGCGGCCCTGGTTTCCAGCGCCATCATGAAACTCACGAAAACCGCCGCCAACAAGCGCAACACGAACAACGCCGAGCGCCTGGAAGCCGCCATCGTCGAATACTGGCACGACAAGGGGCGCTGGCCCCTCCCGCTGCGCGAAAAGCCGGATCACAAGAAAATCGAGAAAGGCTACAAGGGGCTCAAGGGGTCGAGGGACGAAGACAGGGACGTGACGGTGTACACCTACACGAAGTCCTATTCGTCGGACAACCACAAGATCGTGAACAACCTGCTCGATGTCCCCCTGGACGACGGAACCGTCAAGACTTTTCTCGATCTTCACGGCTACATGACGCCCGCCGACCCTTCCGCGACGCCCCCCTACGAGGAGGTCGTGGACGCGTGGCAGTACCACGAGGACAACAAGGGCAGCCCCGTCACGCTCGTCTATTTCGCGCCCTTTCTCGAGTGTCCCAAGTGCCACACGTACTGGGCGGCGACCGGTTCGCGGAACTTCTGCACCGACTCGGCATGCAAGGAGGCGAACGGCGGAAAGGAATACCGCTTCACCAAGTCGGAGAAGGCGCACCCCGTCTCCAAGGCGATGCCCTTCGTCATCGATTTCGACCTGTTCAGCAACGTCGTCAACGTCCGGGCGCCGTAGCCCGGAACGTCCGCAAGGAAGACCACCCATGGCACCACATCCCCTTTTCCGCCGCCCCCGCCGCCGGCCCGCCGCCCCGGGTCGGGCCGGCTTCACGCTCCTGGAGCTCGTCGCCGTGATCGGCATCATCGCCCTGATGGCCGTCGTCGTCGTCGCCGGCTTCAGCGGCATCATGAAGGCCGTTTCGGCGACCTCCGGCACCGACGCGATGCGCCGCGCCCTCAATCTCGCCCGGCAGCAGGCCTGCGTCGACGGCGAGGACACCTACGTCTGGGTGACGGGCGTGAACACCTTCGCCGTCGTCCGCAAGGCGGGCACGATCTCGAGCACGGCTTCCGGCCAGCGGACGTTCAGCCAGCGGACCAAATCCCGGACGGATCCCGACAAGCCGGGCGCGACCGTCCGGGTCGATGTCTCGAGGAAGAAGAAGAACAAGAACGGGCGGGAAGTCTGGATCACGCTCAAGTGGATCGAGGACGACTACGCGGACCTGGCCGGCGCCGGACAGTCGTTTTCCCTCAACTCGATGGACGAATCGGAAGAGGAATCCAGTTCCCAGCAGTACGGGGAGGAGACGGACCGGCTGGAGGAACTCATCCAGAGCTACGACGGCATCAAGGTGTTCGACATGAACACGGCTTCGATGGCGGACGTCGAGGTTCCGCCGTGGTTCGAAGGGGACGACGACGCCTGGGTCTTCGGCATCGATTCGTCCGTTTCCGGGTTCGACGCGGGTTCCGACTACGGCTGGCTCATCTATCCCGAGCAGTCCCTTCCCGGCGGATACGTCTTCAAGGGCTCCTACTCCACGTCCGACGATACCGCCGGCGACTTCAAGTCGAACTACGACAAGAAGATCCACTTCCTTTCCGACGGGTCGGTGGAAAGGGCGGAGACGTTCGAACTCTACGAAACCGCCGCCAAGAAGACGCACAAGGTCTCCGTCGACGGAACCGGGAAAGTCACCATCACGATCGAGGGCGACGACCAGGGCGGCGGCGGCGAGGGCGGAAACTGAGGGCACCAACCATGGACGAAACACGAAACCGCCGTCCGGCGGACCGGTCCCGGACCGGCTTCTCCCTGATCGAGGTCGCGCTGGCGCTCATCGTCGCCGCGGGCGGCCTGCTCGCGATTTTCGGCGTCTTCCCGGTCTCCCTGCGCCAGAGTTCGAACTCCCGCGCCGACATGGGGCAGATGACGTTCGCCGCGACCGTCCTCGAGACGATTGCCGGGAACATCCGGACCATCGACCGCATCTCCGTCTGGAACGACCCCGAACAGTTCTGGAACGTCGCCGTCGGGGATACGGGGCTCCCGACGTGGGGCAGCCGCAGCTGCGTCTCCGGGGCGGACATGTACCAGCAGTACCAGTCGGCGATCGACGAAGGCGACACGTCTCCCTTTTCCCCCGCCACCACCTACGTGGCGGAGACGTGGAGCCCGCAGCCCAACACCGACGAGATGAACGACCTCGGGGAAAACATCTGGTATTTCGGCGAGGAAGAGGAGAAGACGCCGTCTTCGTCCAACAAGAACCAGATCGCGAAGCCGGCCCAGTACCTGATCCGCCTGGCGGTCGTCCGCCGCTACGCGCGTCCCAAGGGCGGCGGCGCCGCGGCCATGGAGGCGGCCGCCGTCGACAATCCGAACGAAAAGGCGGCCGTCTGCCTTCCGAACGTCTACATCGTTTCGGTCGTCTCCTCCAACCGCGGATATCCGGACGTCTACATCCGGGAGCCGCTCTACTCCCAGGAGTTCACCTTCATCCACCGCCCCTAGCGCGAAAGGTTTCTTCCATGCACGTTTTCCGACCGAAAGACCGAAAGACCGAAAGACCGGGATTCCGTCCGGCGGGCTTCACTCTCATCGAAGTCATGGTCGCGACCGCCGTCATGGCCATCATGATCGTAATGATCGGCGGACTCTTCCAGCAGGCGTCTTCATCGTGGGACGCCGGCTACATCCGCGCCGAGGGCGGCATGGCGATCCGCGCCGTCGTCGGCGCCTTGATGCGCGACGTCGCGACGGCCGTCGACGGCCGCCGGTTCGGCCTTTCGGCCCCGGTCGAGGTCTCGGATTCGACGATCAAGATGTACCGCCTCTTTCCCGGGGCGGACGGCAAGCGCGACATTCTCCAGGTCGTCTACTCGGCCAGCGGCGATTCGGTGACCCGCAAAATCGGCAACGAACCGGCGTCGACGCTCTACAAGAAACCGGAGGACAAGTCCTACTCCGCCGAGTTCGAATTCGTGCCGGGGCCCGAGACGGACCAAACGCGGGATTCGGCGGGCGCCCGTCCCTACGAGGCCGAGACGCGCTTTCCGGGCGAAGTGGCCTGGACCATCCCCTATGTGAAGGTCCGCTGCAAGCTGAAACGCAGCGGGTCCTTTTCCGGCCTCGCCGTCCGGTCCTTGGGCCGGAATGGCGTGGAAAACGGAACGGCCGGAGAAAAGGCCAAGGACGATATCGTCGTGAGGTAGGGGAAACCGATGAGAAACGCCGCCAACCGCGCCCTCCGGGGCTTCACGCTGATCGAGATGCTCGTCGTCGTCGCCATCATCGGCATCTTGATGGCGCTCGTCGGATCGGCCGCCTATTCGGCTCACCAGCGCGCCTACGTCACGCGGGCGAACGCCGAGGCGCAGCAGATCGCCACCGCCTTCAAGTCCTACTGGATCGCCAAGAACAAGTGGCCCACCGGTTTCTCGGGGGGCGGGTACACGGCCCTCACCCGGAAAAACCTCAAGCCCCTCATGGGCGGGGATTCCGACGGGACGGTCTACCTTGACGTCCCGCCCGACAACTTCGACGGCGACGGCGAGGACGCGCCGTTCCTCGACCCCTGGGGCAACCCCTACGCGGTCCACGTCGACAAGGTCGAGGACACGACGACCTCCGACACTCTCGAAGGGGTCGTTTCGTTTCCCAACTACATGCGCCACTACTATGAAGAGGGCGTCTACGTCCCGGGCGCGAAATTCGGCTGGGATCGCTACAAATCCGAAAGCCATTAGAACATGGGAGAACCAATCATGGAAAAGAACTCTCTCCGCCGCCGCGGCTCAGCGCTCGTCATCGTCCTCGGCATCCTGGCGGTCATGATGCTCATGGCCGTCGCCTTCTCGACGTTCGTCCGCACCGAGCGCGGCGGTTCGACGAACCTCAAGAACTCCTTCGTCGCCCGGACGTCCCTCTTCACCGCCCTCGGGCGCGCGATGGAGGCGATCGACCTCTCCTTCGGCTCGGCCACGAACGACGACCCCGTCGCCGCCTGGCCCGAGCCTTGGCTGGCCTCCGCCGAAGGCGGGGACCACTTCCAGTCCGCCGCCCTCGGCGAGGGAGAGACCGCCGGCGCGCACGTCCTCACGGACAAGATCGCGAAGCACCTCACGCCGGCGCAGCTCGCGCTCGCCCGCTCGGCGAAGTGCAACTGGGCGCCCATCTACAGTTCGATTTCCGCCTCTCCGGCGAATTCGGCCCGCCGCGGCGGCTCCTACGGAGAGTTCGGCCGTCCGACGGAGGATTCCCTCATCGGCCGCTACGCATTCATCGCCCTGGATACGACGGGGCTGCTCGACATGAACCAGACGGGGGTCTCGAACGCCACCGCCCGCGCCAAGAGTTCCGGAGATCCCATGACGTTTCTTCCGGCTTATGGTGTCGCCCAGGTGACGAAAGGCAATTCCTCGGTCGACGCGCCGCCCTTCGTTCTCGATCCCGACGAGTTCAAGAAGAAACGCGAGGCTGCCCACCTCTTCCACTCGATGGCGGACGCAAAGACCATTTGCGGCAAATCCGTCCTCGCCATCGACGAAACGAAAACGCCGTCCAACGAAGGGGCGAAACCCGCGAAAGCGGGCGATTTCTTTCCTGCCGACCTCTACGCCGGATTTGCGCCTTCCCTCGCCGAAACGAGTCCCGGAGGTACCCCGAAAATCCGCCTGCCCCCTTCTTCCGAGTTCGACGGATACTCCAATGCCCGGGTCAAGAAGTTCCTGGGCCGGGTGTTCCGCGCCATGGTCGCCGTGTTCGCACGATCCCGCGCCGTCGCGGGTATCGGCGTTTCCGACACCAGTTCGGACGACATGCCCATCTACCAGTCGGTCGCCGAATACGCGCTCAGCCCGGCGGCGCTCGCCGCAGTTTCGCTGATGGACGGACTCGACTCCGACAACGTTCCCGGCCGTTTCGAAGGTTCTTCCAGTTCGCTCGGCTATTGGAAGAACCTGGCCTCCTCGTCCGTCAAGGTGGAGGGGACGACCGTCACGGAGGATACGGCCCGATACGCCGACTTGAGCGCTCTGGATTTTCCCTGCACCGAATCCGTCCCGCTTATCGACGGGGTTTATGCCCATGTTCAGTTCGACCAACCAACGACGAACGGTCTTCCGCTTTCCGCCACTTCGACGGTCACGTACAACGGGACGATCACCGTCGAGGCGTACGCCCACTGCCTGAACAAGACGGAATCGGACCATTCCCACAGTTCGAAGATCATGGTGGAATGGGAGGTGATGGAAACCAAACCGCAGGGAGGAACGATTACAGGAGACGGCGGGGACAGCATCCGGCAGAAACTCGAAGGCAACATGACCGTCGCCGGCGGCGGCGGAACCGGCCGGCCCGGGCAGGGAGGCGGCGGGGCCGGAACGCCGACGAAGGCGATCGACTGGAGCGGAGTCTTCGAAAAAGACGGCAGTGTGATGGGCGGAGATGGTACGTCCAGCGATACGGTGAACGATTCGTCTTCATCGGGCTCCCGTTTCCTGCGAGCGACGTCGTCCCAGACCATCAAGGTCGTCTGCCACTGCTATTCGAATCTCGTCGCGTCCGGCGGCTCCGGGGGCGGAGTCGGCCGTCCCGGACAGGGCGGAGGCACGACGACCGTCGAGTGGAAGCCCTATCCCATGACGGCGGTCGAATACGCCAAGACGGGCGATCAGGACGTGTTCCTCCCGATCCGGGTCCGGGTCTCGATCCTGGATGCCGACAATCACGACAAGGTTCAGCAGCAGGTCCCCGGTCCCGCGATCGACTCGAAAGACAACGGCACCGAGAACAAGTATTGGGTCCGTGTCAACCCAGGCGTCTACCACAACCCAGGGATACCCGACGCCTCGAAGAAGTCCAAGTACGGGGGGGCGAAAGGTGATCCAATCGGGATGGAAAGTGGTAGTGCGAATTCTGGCATTCCAAAACTTGCTGCTGGCTGGGCGCTCTGTGCGGCTCCCGCCTTCGCGTTCGACACGACGAGCCTCCTCAACGCGGGCAACCAGATGAATTTCTGGGTGAACGACGAAATGGCCCGTCAAGCTGCGGACGAAGGCGGCGGCGGCGGCGTCGTCGGGCGTCCGGACGGCGGCGGCGGTGGCGGCAATCCCATGTTCTCCAAACTCAAAACTAAGTTTTGGACGACTGGTGAAAGCGGAAGCCCCAACAATGCAGTTCGATCGAGGTGTCTGGGTCCTCGCGGCGGCGGTAGTTTTGGATACTTGCTCGAGTATTGGTTGTTTAATGACTCGGACAAAGTCAATACTACGCGGGTCACCTCTTGGATGTCCAAGAGTGGAGGCAGGGTGCCTGATTTGTTGCATTCGGCTTCGAAAGCAGGTGGTCCTTTTGTTGCTGAAGGAGATACAATTAGTTCGCAACGTCGTGGTGAGGACCTTTATTCGCGCATTCCCGTCGGCGGATACGCCACGGTCGCCGATCTGGGCCGCGTCATGTGCGGTCCCTACGAGACGCTGTCGTTGTTCAAGACCTGGCGTCCCAATTCCGGGCGGGCCGATTTCCACCCCGTCATGGACTACTTCACGATGGACGAGGACCGTTATCCGAAACAGTCCCAGGTGGAAGCGAAGACGGATGTCAACGGCGAGGTCAACTGGACGGCTCTCGGCCAAGGCGGCAAGGACCTCTATTCCGCCATCCACAACGGCCGCGTGAACCTCAACGCGCCGCCTCTCGTCGAACTCACGAAGGACGGAGGCAAGCGGGGACGGCGAAGCGGTTGCCTGAATCCTTATCCCATTGCGGCCGCTCTTTGCGGCGCGTCGCCCGGAACGAATTCGACAGACACCATTTCGGACGAAAAAGCGCTCATTCTCGCTTCGTCCCTTTGCCGGATGGTGGAAAACAGCAATCTTCCCGACATGAAAGTGAAGTCGGAAGTATGGGGCACCGAACGCAAGGTCGTCCGGAACCTTTCGTTCCTCGGAATGGGCGAGGACGACATGAACACGCTCCTCGACGACTTCGTGAATCTCGCTCATCCCAAGTGCGACGTCGAACGGGAAGGAATGCTCGGCGGAATCGTCGACGCCTTCACCACGCGCGGCCAGACCTACCTGGTGATCATCCGCGCGGACGCCTATTCGCCGAAGTTCGGCGAGAACGACTCCGTGCAGGACGGCACCACGCTCGCCACGACGCACGCGATCGTCGAGCTCTTCCGCGACCCCGTCCCCGCCCACGGCCCGGACGGCGTCCTGCTGCCGTCCGACGGCGAGGGGCCCGTCGCCTACCACAACTGGTACATCCGCTCGTTCCGGGTGTTCTAGCTTTTCGTCCCTTGTGCGCAGCGTGGCGGGGTGCGCACCCCGCCACGCCGCGGTTGCGCCAGCCTGTAGCGGCCGCCGCCCCGGCGGCCACCATGCCCGCGGGGACCGCGGGCGCTATCGGATGGATCCGGACAATTCCGCGCGTCCGCCGGGGACGAGAGCGATCCGTTCCGGTGTCGTTTTCCCGGGAACGAACGCGTCGACGTTCCGCGGGGGGGAGGAGGGGTCGAGGGATAGTTCCGCTCCCCAGCCGGAGTCGCCCCATTCGATGTCTACGCGGAGGCCGCCGGGCGCGCGGAGGCCGGCGACGCTCCCTCGCGTCCAGCGGGAGGGCAGGGCGGGGAGGATGCGCAGGGAGGTCTCGTCCGCGCCGAGGAGCATCTCCTGCACCGCGGCGGCGAAGCCGTAGGCGGCGTCGAGCTGGATCGCCGGCTGCGTGCCGTGCAGCGCCTCGAGCGTGACGCCCATGCCCCGCCAGTCGTTGTGCCTCGTGAAGAGGTTCGGCCCGGTGCAGCAGCGCAGCAGCATCTCGAGGCACCCGAGCGCGCGGTCGCCTTCGCCCAGCCGCGCCCACACGCACGCGAGGTGCGCGAGGCTCCACCCGGTCTGGTCGGCGATGCCCGTCGCGAGCCGCGCCTCGGCCGCCCGGCGCGCGGCCTCGAAGAGCGCGGCGTCGCGGTGCGGCGCGATCTCCCGCCCGGGGAAGAGCGGATAGAGGTGCGAGAGGTGGCGGTGGCGGTCGTTGTCGCCGAAGCGAGGGTCGATCCATTCGCACAGCGCGCCGTCCGGCCGCGACCGGTAGGACGGAAGCCGGCCCAGCATCTCGCGCCAGCGCGCGGTCTGCGCGTCGTCGACGCCGAGCTCCGCGGCGGCGGCGAGCGCGTTCGTCAGCAGCTCGCGCACGAGCGCGATCTCCATCGTCGGGTCGGCGCTGACGCCGTTCTCGGCGCGGCCGTCCACGGTCGGCTTGTTCTCCGGCGAGATCGCGGGGGCGGCGTGGAGGAGGCCGTCGGGGCCGGGCGCGAGGAAGTCCTCGTAGAAGAGCGCGACCTCGCGCAGGAACGGCCAGGCGCGGTCCTTCAGGAACGCGCGGTCGCCCGTCCAGAGCCAGTAGTCCCAGTGGAACGACGCGATCCACGCGCCGGCGCCGGTCCAGTGGACGCAGTGCGGCTGGAAGTTGTCCTTGAGGCCGGATCGGTCGCCCATGAAGACCGGGAGGAGGATGCCGCGGCAGCCCCAGAGGCGGCGGGCGTTCGCGCGGAAGTCGTCGCGGAAGCGGTCCAGCAGGTCGAAGAGCGGAAGCAGCGTTTCGGGCATGCCGCCGCGCAGCGCCTGGGCGTACATGAGCTGGACGTTCTCGTTGAAGAAGTAGGCGGCCGCCCACGCGGGCGAGTAGTCGCCGTTCCAGACGCCCTGCAGGTTCGCGGGGCGCGCGCAGCCGAAGCCGGACGAGGCGAGCAGCAGGTAGCGGCCGAAGTCCGCCATCTTCTCGACGAGCCGCGCGTCCACCGCGCCGGAGTAGGAGTCGAGGAGCAGCCGCTCGTTGCTCTCCTGCGGCGCGTCCGGCGGCGCGAGCGAGAGGCGCGTCGCGCCGAAGCGCCCGGAGAACGACGCGGCGTGCGCGGCGAGGAGCGACTCGAACGACTCGCCGTCGAACCGCGCGAGCTTCTTCTCGAACGCATCGAAGGAGCGCGGTTCGTCGTCGACGTCGACGACGAGGTCGACGAACGTCGCGTCCTCCACGACCAGCGCCGTGGCGGGAACGGTGGGGCGAGGCGTCCCCGCCGAGCCGCCACTCGGGTCCGGCGGCTCGCCCGGAGGGCTCGCCCCACCAACCGCGCCGTCCGTGTCGAGCAGGCGCGCCATGCCCGAGAAGTGCAGGCCATCGGGCGTCCTGACGGTCGAGAGGACCGCGCGGCCGCGGGCCTCGGTGGAGAAGTCGTCCCAGCCGCCGTAGCCGGGGAAGTCGATCAGGTCGTGGCGGGGCAGGGACGCCGCCACGGAGAAGGGCGCGCCCACGCGGCGGACGCGCAGGACGAGCGGGCCGCTTGCACCGGCTTCGTCGCCCGCCCTTCGGGCGCAGTGCACGAACGCCGTGCGCTCCCACGCGCCGCCGTCGTCGGTCCAGCGGACCGTGCAGACGCCGCGCTCCAGGTCGAGCTCGCGCGAATAGCCGCGGAACGCGCCGTCGGTCGCGCAGCGCAGGCGCAGGTCGAAGGCGGGGAAGAACTTGCCGGAGGAGCCCTTGTAGCCGGACGCCTTCAGAAGGTCGGGGTAGAGGCGCTCCGCCTCGGCGAAGCGGCCTTCGGCGAGGAGGCGGCGCAGCTCGGGCAGGTGCGCCGAGAGGTCGGGCATCTCGCCGCGGCGGGCCCAGTTGTAGAGCGCCTCGTGGTTGAGCGCGACGCGCTCGTCGGACGCGCGCCCGTGGACGAGGGCGCCGAGGCGGCCGTTGCCGAGGGGCGTCGCCTCGCGCCAGTCGCGCGCGGGGAGGGCCTGGATGAGGGTCTTGTTCATTGCGCCTTCCTCCAGTGCTTCTCGGCGCCGAGCGGGAAGTCGTGCAGGCGGAAGCCGAGGATCGACGGGCCGACGAGGACGAACTCCCGCCGGTAGTAGAGGCACGCCCACGGGCACTCCTCGCGGACGATGTCCTGCATCGCGCCGACGAGCTCGCGGCGGCGCGCGGGGTCGGCGGTCGCGGCGGCCTCGTCGAAGAGCGCGTCGTAGGCGGGGTTGGCGTAGTTCACGCGGTTCGGGCCGGGCGAGGCGTTGCGCGAGACGAAGAGCTGGAGGAAGTTGAGCGCATCGGGCCAGTCCGCCACCCATCCGATGAGGAACATCTGCTCCTCGCGCTTGTTGAGCGTCCGCATGAACTGCGGGAAGGTCGAGTAGTCGAGCGAGAGCGCGATGCCGATCCGGTCGAGGAAGCTGGCGAGCAGCTCGGCGCCCTCGCGCGTCTCCTGGTCGGACTTGCCGAGCGAGAGGCGCAGCGCGAGGCGGCGCCCCGTGGCGGGGTCGGTGCCGCCCGGGTAGCCGGCCTCGGCGAGCAGCGCCTTCGCGCGCTCGAGGTCAAAGGCGTAGGGGTGGGGCGTCTCGAGGCGGCCGTCGACGCCGGGCGGGAGCGGCCCGGTGCTCGGGAGGTGGCGGCCGCGGTTGAGCGCGCACCACTGCGCCGAGTCGAACGCGCAGCTGATCGCCTGGCGCAGCTTCCTGTTCGGGCCGAGGACGGGGTCGTCCATGTTGAAGCCGAGGTAGTAGCTCTCGAGCGCGGGCTCCGAGACGAGCCGCACGCCGCGCGCCGCGAGGTCGGGCGCGAGGGCGCCGTCGGGGCCGATCACGGCGTCCCAGTTGTCGCGGGAGATGTCGAAGGCGACGTCGAACGCGCCGCGCAGGAACGAGAGCCAGCGCGTGGAGGCGTCGGCCATGCCGAGGTATTCCACGGAGGCGTAGGGCGTGCCGGCGGGCTCGCCGGGCTCGGGCGGCGGCGTGCGGTCGCGCGCTGCGTCGCGCCCGGGGCGCCGCACGAAGAGCATGCGGTGGCCGCGCCGCCACGACTCGAGCGTGAACGGCCCGGAGCCCGCCTCGCGCGTGCCGAAGAGCGGTCCCCACGCCTCGACCGCCTCGCGCGGGACGAGCGCCGCGTAGGGCATCGCGAGCGCCCAGAGGAACTGCGGGTCGGGTCGCACGAGGCGGATGCGGACCGTGCGCTCGTCGAGCGCGCGCAACCCGGGGACGTCGAGCGAGTAGTCGGTCGGGCCGGCGTTCGTCGACGCCGCGCGGAACGCGCCGATGCCCTCGACCTTCCCGTCGAGGAGCCAGTAGCCGGACGAGGAGACCTTCGCGTCGGCGATGCGCTTGAGGGAGTAGACCAGGTCCTCCGCCGTGGCGCGGCGTCGGCGGTCGGGCGAGTCGAAGCAGTCTGCCGGGCCGAACCAGATGTCGTTGCGGAGCTTCAGCGTGATCTCGAGTCCGTCCTCCGACACCTCGGGCATCGCCTCGGCCGCGTAGGGCAGGAGCCGGTAGGGCCGCGCGGCGTAGTCGAACTGGAGCGGCGTCTCGTAGACGAGGCTTGCGGCGCGGCCGCTGGCCATGTCGCCGGCGAGCGCGGGGTCGAGCGACGCGACGGGCGTGTCCGGCCTCCGGAAGCACGGCTCCGGCGGCGGCGCGTCCGCGCCCGCACCCGCCGCGGCGAGCGCGAGGAGGACCGGGAGGACGGCGGAGCGGCGGCGCATGGCGGGAACGGGCTCCCGCGCGGGGCCTAGTGCGGCAGGGCGCACATCTGGCGGATCGCCTCGAGATCCGCCTCGCCCTGGGTGAGGCCGGGGATCGGCGGGCGGATGCGCTCGGCGAGCGCGACGCAGATGTCGACCGCCTCCGAGCAGGCGCGGATGAAGCGGCGGCGCAGCTCCTCGGCGTTCTCCGCCCCGCCGTCGCAGCGAAGCATGTGGCAGTCGAACTCGACGACGCCCTTCCAGCCGCAGTTGGCGAGCGTGCGGAACATCCACACCGTCTCCTTGAGCCCCTCGGGGCCGACGAGGGGCGGGAAGTCGTCGTCGAACTGCCCCTTCACCTGCGAGCCGAAGTGGAGGAACTTGAGCTTCTTCACGGCGCAGAGGTAGGAGACGGTCATCACCGAGTTGAGCAGCGTCATGCCCTCGTGCTGCAGGAGCTCGGGGTTGACGCCCCAGAACTCGGGCTTCTTGAGGCGCGTCATGATGAAGCCGACGGCGTGGCCGGCGGTCGGGAGGAACATCTGCCCGCGCGGCTCGTTGGGCTTGGGCTCCACGGTGGCGCCCTTGTAGTTCGTCAGCTTCTGCGACTCGATGTAGTCGGTCACGTGGTCGAGGCCGGCGGCGAGCCAGTCGTAGACCTTGGAGAAGTCGGTGCCGGGGTAGCTCTCGAAGCCGTCGCGGGCGACCCAGTAGATGTAGTGCCGCGCGCCGAGCAGCGCGCCGATGCGCAGCGTGCGCTCGACCTTCTTCGCGGCGAGGGCGCGGATGCGCGGATCGGGGTTCGTGAGGCCGCCGGCCCGGAAGAGCGGGTTGCCGTGCAGCGAGCACGTGGCGGCGTTGACCTTCACGCCGGCCTTGCGGAGGACGGCGCGGATGTCGCGGAGGCGCTTGTACGTCTCGGAGGTCGGGTCGAGGTCGTCGTCGGGCCGATTGGGATCCCAGCGGACGAGATCGTCGTCGTGGAAGCTCGTGGCCTCGATGAGCCCCTGGGTCTTGGCCCAGGCGAGGGTGTGGGCGACCTCGAGCGAGTCGGGCTTGCCCTGGACGGGCCCGCCGAACGGGTCGGAGAGCGGGTTGGCGACGCACCAGAAGGGCATCGAGCGGTCGGTGACGCAGAGCCGGTTGTACATGTTGCGGGGTCTCCTATGGAGTTTGTGAAAGGGAGAGGAGGCTGTCGAGCGCGGCGCGCGAGGAGGCGCGGACGTCGTCGAAGAGCGAGCGGCCCGCGGCGTCGACGCCGACGAGGGCCGGGAGGTTCTCGACCTCGAGCGACCAGCAGGCCTCGGTCGCGCCGAACTCGTCGAGGAAATGGACGGCGGCGACGCGCCGCACGCGCCGCGCGAGCAGCGCCGCGGCGCCGCCGACGGCCTGCAGGTAGACGCAGCCGCATTCGCGGCACGCCTCCGACGTGGCGCTCCCCATGCCGCCCTTGCCGACGATGGCGCGCAGGCCCTCGCGCCGGACGATGCCGGCCATGTAGGGCTCCTCGCGCGCGGAGGTCGTCGGGCCCGCCGCCACGACGCGCCAGCCGCCGGGCGCGTCCTCGTCGCGCACCACGACGGGCCCGCAGTGGAAGAGAGCGCCGCCGCGCAGGTCGACGGGGGACGGGTGTCCCTCCGCGAGGAACTTGTGGAAGCGGTCGCGGCCCGTGTGGACGAGGCCCGAGAGCGCCACCTCGTCGCCCGCGCGGAGGGCGCGGACGTCGGCTTCGGAGAGCGGGAGGCGGAGACTCGTCATCGCGGGCTTGGAGGACGGGTGTGGGAGGGTAGGGCAGGGGGCTACTTCGCCCAGGAGAAGGGCGGCGGGAAGACCGCGACGATCGGCTCCGGCGGCTCGGCGGGCTCGGACGGCGCGGGGGCGGAGGGGCGCGCGGGCCCGGCCGCCGCCACTTCGGCGGCGGGGGCGGCCGG
>CACWKU010000048.1 GCA_902761575.1 uncultured bacterium | reverse complement strand
CCCGGCGGCGCGGCCGCGCGCGGAGCCGCGGCGCAGCGCGGCGCCGAGGTCGCGGCGGCGGCGGACGAGGGAGGAGAGGAGCGTGACGAAGGCGAAGAACAGGGGCGGGAGGAGAGTGACGAGCGACGAGTGACGAGTGACGAACGTGGAGAGAGGGGAGATGACGTGCGAAGAGGAATCCGGAGAGGCGCGGAGGGCGGAGGGGAGCGCGGCGGTTGGCACGTCGGGCGGCGGGGCGTCTTCGGGCGCGGCCTCGGCGAAGAGCGCGGCGGCGTCGAACCCCGCCACGGGGGCGACGCGCAGCGGCACGGGCGCGGTGCGGACGGTACGGTAGGCGCGGGAGGACGTGTCGTAGAACGAGAGCGCGATCGGCGGCACCTCGATCGTGCCGGACTCGAGCGGTCGGATCTGGTAGACGAACGCCGGCGCGCCGTTCGGGGCCTTCGTGCGGCGCGGCTCGCCCCAGCCGCGGAAGCGCGCGGCGAAGACGGGGTCCGCGAAGAGGTCGGGCGCGCGGATCGTCGAGTCGACGAGGTCGCCCTCGAGCGAGAGCGTGAGCGCGAGCGGGTCGCCCTGGCGGCAGGACTGCGCGTCGAGCGTCGCCTCCGCGCGAAGCTGCGTCCCGAGCGCGCCGAAGAACGACGCGGGGCGCCCCTCGGCGGGCGGCGGCACGACGCGCACCTCGAGCGGGCGCCCGAGCGCGACGAAGTCGGAGGAGCGGACGAGCGACTGCCCCTCGCGCGCCGCGACGTGCCCCTCGAGCCGCGGCGCGGCAAAGCGGCAGACGCCCTCCGCCGTCGCGCGGAAGGCGAGTGCGAAGGAGTGGCGGACGTAGTTCGTCCCGTTCTCGGAGAACGGCTCGGGCGGCGGCGCGACGACCGCGGCGCGGCCGGAGTCGAAGAGCGACGGCATCGACGGGAACCCGCCGAAGCCCATCGACTCGAACGGGTCGGGCGCGCGCTCGCGCAGGTCGTTCACCGTGAAGCCCGCGGACTGGCCGGAGACGAGGAGGCGCGAGAGCGCGGCGGAGGGGTCCTCCGCCGGTTCGCACGGGCCGGACGCGGCGCCCGCGGAGAGGTGCGGCGCGACGAGGTGCGGCGGCTCGCGCGGAATGAGCGGGGACTTGTCGAACGGCGACGGCGCGCCCGGCGGGAGCGCGAGCAGGTCGACGTCGACCGTCACCGTGAAGGACTCCTCGACGAGCACCTCCGCCTTGTCGGAGCGCAGCGACACGCGCGCCCAGGGCTGCGGGGGCGGGGCGCCGACGCGGACGGGCGGCACCGCGGCGCGGTATTCGCGGCCGCCGGCGCGGAGCGTGGCGGCGCCGAACGCGACGACGCCCGTGCCCTCGGGAACGGCGGTCCAGTGCCACGCGCGGCGCGCGGAGCGGCGGCCGTTCACGATCGAGAGCGATTGCTCCGTCTGCGGGCCGGCGAGCGGCGCGGCCGCGGGGTTGGAGAACGACGGGACGCCCTCGGGGTCGTCCTCGCCCGACCAGACGACCGAGACGCGGAAGGCGTCGCCCTCCACCACGTCGCGCCTCGAGACGGACGCCTCCAGCCCGCCCGCCGCGAGCACGGCGGCGGGAAGGAGCGCGAGAAGCGCGGCGAGGAAGGCCCGGAGGGGATGCATGGCGCCGGATTCTACCACATCGCCCCGCGCGTGCAAGTTTGCGGTGGACAATTCCGTTGATTTCTGGGAGAATGCGCGGCGCTTTCCGCACCATGCACCCCCGGACCGGCGCCGCACGCCGGACGCGAACGTGAACGATACCACCTCCCCCTCCGAATTCCTCTCGCAGACGTTCTTCGTGCCCTCCCTCTCGGCGACCGACAAGCAGGGCGTGCTCGCCGAGCTGGCGGACGTCGTCGTCGCGCGGGGGATCGTCCCGGCGGCCGACCGCGACGCGATCCTCGCGGCGCTCGTCGAGCGCGAGGAGAAGATGTCGACGGGGATGCAGTACGGCATCGCGATCCCGCACGCGAAGACGGAGTTCGTCGACCGGCTGGTGACGATGATCGCCGTCTCGAAGGCGGGCGTGCCGTTCGAGACGCTCGACGGCGAGCCGGCCTCGATCTTCATCGCGACGCTCTCGCCGCCGGAGGACGCCAACTCGCACATCCGCTTCCTCGCGGTCGTGACGCGCCAGCTCGCCAACCGGCGCGTGCGCGAGAAGGTGCTCGAGGCCGCGACGAAGGAGGACCTCGTCGCCGCCTTCGAGAAGCCCGAGGGCGCCGCGCTCTAGCGCGCGGACTTCTTCGCGGCCCCGCGCTTCCCCGGAGCGGGGGCGCCGGCGGCGGGGATCGCGTCGAGCGTCCAGGTCCCGATGCACTTCGACGGACCGCGCGTCATCCACAGGCCGCGCGTGTAGTCCGGCATCGCCTGCGGCGCGCCGCCCATCGCGATCGACCGCTCGGAGAGGACCGTGATCGACATCCACGTCGCGGCGTCGTAGCAGTCGAGCGGCGGCTCGGTGCCGGTCTGGACGCTCTCGATCCACGCGCGTTCGACGAGCCAGTCCATGCCGCCGTGTCCGCCGACGACAAGCCGGCGCTCCATCTCCTCGTACGCGGCCCAGAGCGGGTGCTCGTACTCCTTGAGGTAGGGTTCGGCGGGCTCGAAGGAGTGCATCCAGTCGTTCTTGTCGATCTTGGTGCGCCCTTCGAGGTAGATCAGGTTGCCGTCCTCCTGCCAGAGGCCGTTCGTGCCCTGCACGCGGCCGCCGCGCGAATAGGGGCGCGGGAGCGTGCAGTCGTGCGTGAGCACGATCGTCTCGCCGTTCGCGCACTTGAGCATCGAGGTCACGACGTCGGCCTCGTTCACCGGCCGGTCCGCGAGATCGGGGCGGTGCTCCGCGAGCCACGCGTGCAGGCCGCGCGCCTTCGACGCCATCGCGGAGAGCGTGAGGATGCGGTTGCCGCGGTTGATGCCGAGGTACTTGGCGATGGGGCCCATCTCGTGTGTGGGGTAGAGCTCGCCGTTGCGCAGCAGGAAGTGCGGCTGGCGGTAGTGGTGCGTGCGGTCGCCGTTGCCGACCTCGTCGCGCAGGTCGTGCTCGTAGCCGCCCTGGCAGTGGACGAGCTCGCCGAAGACGCCCCGCTTGATCATGTTGAGGAGCGCCAGCTCGCGGCGGTCGTAGCAGCAGTTCTCGAGCGGCATCACGGGCTTTCCCGTGCGCTCGCTCGTGCGGCAGAGCTCGTAGCACTCCTCGAGCGACTGGCCCGCGCCGATCTCCATGCAGACGGGGTAGCCCGCGAGCATCGCGTCCATCGCGATGCGCATGTGCGTCTCCCACGACGTGAAGACGCAGATCGCGTCGACGTCCTTGCGCGCGAGCACTTCCTCGTACCGCAACGTGCCGGCGGGCTTCTTCTGCTTCGGGTAAATCGCGTGCGGTCCGGTCCAGAGGTCCTCGAAGGCCTTGTCGAGGTGGGGTTGCCAGTTGTCGCAGACCGCGACGATCTTCACGTCGGGCATCGCGGCGAGACGCCGGGCGTGGTCGCGGCCGCGGCCGCCGAGGCCGATGACGCCCAACCGGACGGTCGGGCCCTTCATTCGCAGGTCGAGCATGGGGGGGAGTCCTCTATGTCCGCGGGATGCGCGGAACGGGGCGGATTATGCCACAGCGCCCCGCGCGCCGCAACGCGTGGAGCGCGCGACCGCGGCGCAGAGCAGGAGGAGGACGGAGGCGCGCATGGGATTCATTCGTGGCGGTTCATGAGCCAGACGTGCATCGCGAGGCAGACGACGACGGGGACCGGAAGCAGCCAGTGCGCGCGCAGCTCGGGATGCTTGGAGAGCGACTCGGCCGTGATGCAGAAGAGGTAGAACGCGCCTGCGATGGCGAGCGAGACTCCGATGCCGACGGAGGACTCGCGCCGATGGCTCTGGATGCCGAGAGGAATGCCGACGAGAACGAAGCAGAAGCACGCGACGGCGAGCGTCGCGCGCACGCCGATCTCGACCTTGGCACGGGAGAGATCCTTCTCCGCCCGGAAGCGAGGCTCCAGCTCCGCCCGGGCGCGGACGAGGCGCGCCTCCGCATGTTCGACGCGCGCCTCGAGAACGGAGTCCGGCGGCTCCAGGACGGGACGCGCGTCCGCGGCGGCGACGGCGTTCGTGAGCCCGGCGAGGGCGGCGGCGCGAAGGGCGTTGGTGAGCGCGGGCGCGGAGGCGGTGGCGAGCGCATTGGAGAGGAGCGGAACCGCGGCGGACGCGGCGGACGCGCCATCCGGGGCGAGCGCCGCGAGGTCCGCCTCGGCGGCCGAGAGGGCGGCGCGCGCGGCGCGGACGACCGCATTGGAGACCGCGGCGGCGCGGAAGCACTCCGGATGCTCGACGTCGGAGCGCGCCTCGGCAAGGCGGCTCCCGAGCTTGGAAAGGCGATCGCGGTCGGCGGGGCGAACGGGCGGGTAGGCGCGCGCGACGGCGATGTCGCGAACGAGCTCCCACGTCCGCAGGTCCTTGGCGCGCCGCGGCGGCTCGCGGCCGCGGCCACGGATCGAGTCGTCGTAGCCCGCGAGCGCGGCGAGCGGCAGCTGCCACGTCTCGGCGTGCGACATGCCGGGCTCGTCGTCGCGCCACGGGTCGATCGTCACGTCGCGCATGTTCAGGAACGCGCGGCCCTCGCCGTTCGTGGCGACAAAGGCGGACGCGGCGCGGATCTCGCGCGTGCGACCGCCGGGAAGCGGCTGGTTGACGCGCAGGTCCAGCAGCTCCTCCCCGTCCCGGCGGGCGACGAAGACGTCGTATTCGCCCATGGAGATCCAGGTGCGCGGCTCCAGCAGCGCCATCACGTCCTTCGCCTTGAACGCCTTGCGGCGCAGAGCGCGGGTGTAGGCGGCGTCGGGCGAGACGTTGTCGTTCACGTGCAGGCAGACGAGCGCGAGCAGCGCCGCGAGGAGCACGGGCGTCCGCATGATGGAGGCGAGCGGGACGCCGCAGGAGCGCATCGCGGATATCTCGCTGTCGGAGGAGAGGCGCGAGAAGACCAGAAGCGACGAAACGAGCGAGGCGACGGGGACCGAATAGGAGAGCGTGCCGGGCAGGTTCTGCCAGAGGAAGCGCAGGACGAGCATCGCGTCCATGCCTCGCGCGATGTACTTGAGGGACTCGAAGACGAGCCCCACCATCATGACGAAGGTGAGCACGGCCATCGCCATCACGAACGTGACGAGGAAGTTCGAGAGGATGTAGCGGTGCAGGATGCGCATGGACGGTGCGGATGATACACGAACCGGGCCGCGGGGGCAAGGCGCTTGCGCGCGGCGCCGCGGGCGTGGTAGGATAGGGGCATGCCCGGGAAAGAGACCAAAAGGGAATCGCTGCCGCAGACGCTCGGCCTCGCCGACGTCTTCTGCATCTCCGTCGGCGCGATGGTCTCCGCCGGCATCTTCCTGCTGCCCGGCCGCGCGTTCGCCCACGTCGGCCCCGCGGTCGCGGTCTCCTACGTCTTCGGCGGCTGCATCGCCACGCTCGGCATCCTCGCCGTCCTCGAGCTCGCCACCGCCATGCCGCGCGCGGGCGGCATCTACTACTTCGCCACGCGCAGCCTCGGTCCGCTCGCCGGGACGATGTCGGGGCTGCTCAACTGGGCCGCGCTCGCGCTCAAGGGCGCCTTCGCGATCTTCGGCACCGCGCAGATCGCCCACGCCTTCGGCCCGGCGCTCCCGGTGCCCGCCTACGGCGTCGCGCTCACCGCGGTGTTCCTCTTCGTGAACCTCCTCAGCACCGCCGCCGCCGCGAAGATGCAGCAGCTGCTCGTCGCGGTGCTGCTCCTCGTGATGGCCGCCTACGTCGCGCTCGGGGCGGGGCACGTCGAGCTCGCGCGCTTCGCGCCGTTCGTCGCGGAGGGCAAGCGCTGGTCCGACGTGCTGTGGGAGGCGGGCTTCCTCTTCGTCTCGTTCGGCGGCCTGCTCGGCGTGGTGAGCGTCGCGGAGGAGGTGCGGAACCCGCGCCGCAACATCCCGCTCGGGATCCTCGCGGGGCTCGGCGTCACGACCGTGCTCTACGGGCTCACGATGGCGGTCACCGTCGGCGCGATCGACGCGGGGACGCTCGCCGCGTCGGAGCAGCCGCTCGCGGAGGCGGCGCGCCACTACTACGGGCGCGCGGGCTTCGCGGCGCTCACGCTCGGCGCGCTGCTGGCGTTCGTGACGACGGGCAACGCGGGCCTGATGGGAGCCGCGCGCTACCCGGTGGCGCTGGCGCGCGACGAATACGCGCCAGCCATCTTCGCGCGCACCGTCGGCCCGCGCCGCGTGCCGGTGCCGGCGCTGCTGCTTACGGGCGCCGTCGTCGCCGCGGTGCAGTTCCTCGACCTCGAGACGATCGTCAAGGTCGCCTCGACGGTCGTGATGCTCTCCTACGTCCTCACGAACCTCGCCGTCGTCATCCTGCGCGAGAGCGGCGTGATGAACTACCAGCCGAGCTTCCGCACCCCGCTCTACCCGGCGCTGCCGCTCGGATGCATGATGCTCTTCGCGCTGCTCGTCGTGAAGCAGGGCGACGCCTCGCTCGGCGTCACGGGCGGGATCATGGCCTTCTCGATCCTGCTCTACATGCGCTACGGCCTGCGCGCGAGGCGCGAGACGGCGCTGCAGCAGCTCGTCGGGCGCATGGCCAAGCCGGACTTCGAGGCGGCGGGGCTCGAGGCGGAGCTGCGCGAGGTGGTGCGCACGCGCGACGGGCTCGTCGAGGACGCGTTCGACCGCGCCGTGGCGCAGGCGCCGACGTTCCTGCTGCCGGGCAGCGCGACGCTGGACGAGCTCTTCGACGAGGCGGCAAAGCTCGCCTCGTCCGCGACGGGCGCCGACGCGGACGCGCTGCGCGACCGGCTGCTCGAGCGCGAGCGCTCGTCGAGCACGGTCATCGCGCCGGGCGTCGCGGTGCCGCACCTGGTGCTACCGGGCGCGGAGGGCCGGTTCCTCGTCGTGATCGCCAAGTGCGAGGACGGCGTGCCGTTCGGCGAGGACGCGCCCGCCGGCGCCGAGGAGCCGGTCCGGACCGCGGTCTTCCTCTTCGCCTCCGAGGACCGGCGCGGGGCGCACCTGCGCTCGCTCGCGATGGTGGCGCAGACGATCCTCGCGCCGGGGTTCGCCAAGCGGTGGCTGCGCGCGCGCACGCCGCAGCAGCTGCGCGACATCTTCCTGCTCGCGCGCCGCACGCGCGCTTCGCGCGCGCCCGCCCCATAGCCGCCGTTTTTTTTCCATTGGACATCGCGCCCCCGTTTCGGGTATGATAGAGGGCGTTCCTTCCACTTGGAAACAAAACGAGGCACATCCATGAAGTCCACCTACTCTTTCGCGTTCGGCGCCCTTCTCGCCGCCGCCGCGCTCCTCACTCCCGGCTGCCGCACCATCCATCGCGGCCCCAAGCCGGCCGACCCCGCCCCCGCCTCCGTGGCGACGGACGGCGTCGAGCCCAAGCCCGTCGTCCTCGACGCCTCCCAGGTCGGAACGCCCGGTACCTACACGGAAATCGTGAACCCCGCCGACGACGGAGACCGCTCCTACGCCGTCGAGGCGAACGGCCTCACCGGCCAGACCGGCGTCCACGTCCCCGCGCCGCCGCCCGTGCCGGACCCCGCGCCCGTCGTCGCGCCCGCCGCGCCCGCGGCTCCGGCCGCACCCGGCTCCGCCTCGGTGTACGTCGTTCAGGACGGAGACATCTTCGGCCGCATCGCGCAGAAGCACGGCGTCTCGCAGAAGGCGCTGCTCGACGCGAACCCCGGCCTCAAGGATCCGAACAGGATCCGCATCGGCCAGAAGCTCAACGTCCCGCCGCGCGGGACCGGCCTCGGCGCCGCCGCGCCGAAGAAGCCCGGCGCGAAGAAGTCCGCCGCGACGAAGAAGGCCGTGACGCTCCCGCCCAAGGCCGGCTACACGGTCTATGTCGTCCAGCCCGGCGACATCCTCGGCCGCATCGCGATCCGCAACAAGACCACCGTGAAGGCGCTCCAGGAGGCCAACGGCATCGCCGACCCGACGAAGCTTCGCGCCGGCACGCCGATCTACGTCCCCTCCGCCTCCGCGCCCGCCCCGGCGCCGGAGCCGGAGCCCGCCGTCGAGGAGGTCCCGCCGACGCCCCCGCCGGCGCCCGCCGCCGCCGCCGCCGATGACGACGTCCTCGGCACGTTCGGGAGCACGTTCAGCCTCTAGGCCGAACGGTCCCTCCATGGGCTCCCTTCCCGGGCCGCTGCTCTTCCGCCCCGTCTACAAGGACTATCTCTGGGGCGGGGATCGAATCGCCAAGCGCTTCGGCCGCGCCGACGCCCCCGCGCTCTGCGGCGAGTCGTGGGAGGTGAGCGCGCACCCCGACGGCATGTCCGTCGTCGAGGGCGGCCCCTTCGACGGGCGCGACCTCGCCTCGCTCTGCGAGGAGTTCGGCGCGGCGCTCGTCGGCTCCTTCGCCGAGGGTACGCGCTTCCCGCTCCTCGTGAAGCTCATCGACGCGAAGAAGCGCCTCTCCCTCCAGGTCCACCCCGACGACGAGGGCGCCGCGCGCCACGGCGGCGAGGCGAAGACCGAGATGTGGTACTTCCTCGAGGCCGCGCCGGGCGCGACGGTCTGCGCCGGCCTGAAGGAGGGCGTCGGCCCGCGCATCTTCGCCGACGCGGTGAAGGAGCACGGCGTCGCCTCGCTCGTCCGCGTCGTCGACGCCGAGCCCGGCAAGGCGCTCTACATCCCCGGCGGGCTCGTCCACGCGATCTGCGAGGGCTGCTTCGTGCTTGAGGTGCAGCAGAGCTCCAACACGACCTGGCGCGTCTACGACTGGGACCGCGTCGGCCCCGACGGCCGCCCGCGCGAGCTGCACGTCGCCCGCGCGATGGAGGTCATCGACTGGAAGGCGCCCCCCGCGTCGCTCAGCGTCCCCTACGCGATGAAGGCCGCCGACCCGCGCAACAAGCGCGAGCGCGTCGTGCGCAGCGACTACTTCACGATGGAGCGCTACGAGCTCGCCGCGCCCGAGCCCTTCGCGCTCGACGGCCGCTCCTTCCGCGTCCTCTTCGCCGCGCGCGGCGCGCTCCTCGTGCGCGAGGAGGGCGGTCGCGAGACCCTCGTCCCCGAGGGCCGCAGCTGCCTCCTGCCGGCGGCGCTCGGCGAGGGCGCCGTCGCGCCGGCGGACGCCGCCGCCGGCGCCGCGTTCCTCTCCACGGAGCTCTAGCGATGGCGCGTCGCGACGCGATTCACGGCAGGCCGACGCCGATCGTCCTTCTGCTGCTCCTTGCGATCGCCGCGATGGGCTACCATGCCGTCGTCCCCGACTATTTCCGCTCGCGGGACGCGATCCGTGTCGAGCTCGCCGCCCGCGCCGCCCAGCGATGGGACGCCGCCGCGCGCGACTACGTCTCGCGCGGCTGGCGCGACAGCGTTACGAACGTGACGCCCGACGCGGTCGACGACTACTACCTCCGCATCCACGAGCCGCCGATCCAATGGCCCGACGCCGCCGACCTCTCGACGCTCGACGCCTCCGACACGAACGGCGTCTCCGTCGTCGTCTCCCTCCGCGGCGGTCCGCGGCGCGTCTCCGCCGCCGATCTCGTCCGCCCGGACGCCCCGTAGAGGAGCGCCTTGCGGACTGGAAATCGCCGTTGTGAAAACGGAACGGTTGCGCTATACTCCCGCGCCGTTCCGAAACCCCGCCCCTTTTCCGCCACATCCCCTCCCCCGCCCGCCTGCCCGCCATGAAGATCGCCCTCGGCTCCGACCACGCCGGCTTCGCCGTCAAGGAATCCCTCAAGTCCCTCCTCTCCGCCCGCGAGGGCGTCGCGCTCGAGGACGCCGGCTGCGCCTCGGCCGAGTCCTGCGACTACCCGGACTTCGGCGAGAAGGTCGCCGCCGCCGTCGAGACCGGCGCCGTCGACCGCGGCATCCTCGTCTGCACCACCGGCGCCGGCATGACGATCGCCGCGAACCGCTTCCCCCACGTCCGCGCCGCCCTCGCCGAGTCGCCCGAGGAGGCCGCCACGATCCGCGACCACAACGGCGCCAACGTCCTCGTCCTCGCCGCCGGCAAGACCCCGGCCGCCGCCATCCCCGCGATCGTCGAGGCGTTCCTCGCCGGCCCCGACCCGACCGTGGAGCGCCACGTGCGCCGCGTCGCGAAGCTCTCGCGCGAGGGCAACCGCCTGCTCGAGGTCGCGCACCTGAAGGACGCCGACCCT
Organism: uncultured bacterium; assembly: GCA_902761575.1. Lineage (GTDB taxonomy): Bacteria > Verrucomicrobiota > Kiritimatiellia > RFP12 > UBA3636 > UBA3636. Next base: position 7,822 of record CACWKU010000048.1, on the reverse strand, counting down.
GAGGTCTGGCGCGCCGTCCTCGACCACGCGGAGCAGGAGCGCTCCTGCATCAACCTCATCGCCTCGGAGAACCTCACGAGCCGCGCCGTCCGCGAGGCGCAGGGCTCCGTTCTCACGAACAAGTACGCCGAGGGCTACCCCGGCAAGCGCTGGTATTCCGGCTGCCGGTTCGTCGACGAGATCGAGCAGCTCGCGATCGACCGCGCCAAGGCCCTCTTCGGCGCCGAGGCCGCCAACGTCCAGCCGCACTGCGGCGCCTCCGCGAACCTCGCCGTCTACCTCGCCGTCCTCCAGCCCGGCGACACCATCCTCTCAATGGCGCTCGACCAGGGCGGCCACCTCTCCCACGGCTCGCCCGCGAACATCTCCGGCAAGATCTACGACATCGTCCCCTACGGCGTGGACCCCGCCACGGAGCGTCTGGACTACGACGCGCTCGAGGCGCTCGCCGTCGAGAAGAAGCCGCGCCTCATCCTCGCCGGCGCGAGCGCCTATCCGCGCACGATCGACTTCGCGCGCTTCCGCGCGATCGCCGACAAGGTCGGCGCGTACCTCCTCGTCGACATGGCGCACATCGCGGGCCTCGTCGCCGGCGGCGCGCATCCCTCGCCCGTGCCCTACGCGGACTTCGTCACCACCACCACGCACAAGACGCTGCGCGGCCCGCGCGGCGGCCTGATCCTCTGCAAGGAGAAGTACATCAAGGACGTCAACCGCGCCGTCTTCCCCGGCCTGCAGGGCGGCCCGCTCGAGCAGGTCATCGCCGCGAAGGCCGTCTGCTTCAAGGAGGCGATGACGGACGAGTACAAGGCGTGGGCGCACCAGGTCGTGAAGAACTGCGCGACGCTCGCGGCCGACCTCGCAGCCGACGGCTTCCGGCTTGTCTCGGGCGGGACGGACAACCACCTCTTCCTCGTCGACGTCACCGCGAAGGGGCTCACCGGCAAGGTCGCGGCCGAGGCGCTCGACGAAACCGGCATCATCGTGAACAAGAACGCGATCCCGTTCGACAGGAACAGCCCCTTCGTCACCTCCGGCATCCGCATCGGCACCGCGACGGTCACCACGCGCGGGATGAAGGAGCCGGAGATGCAGTTCATCGCGGACCGCATCAAGCTCGTCCTCGCCAACGTCGGCGACGCGGCCGTCAAGGCGCGCGTCCGCGCCGAGGTCGCCGACTTCGTCGCGAAGTTCCCGGTTCCGTAGGCCTGTACGCGCCCGCCGCCGCGGGCTACCGCCGGGCGCGGCGCTTCGCCCTCGGGATCGAGGGGGCGCGGCGGGCGCCGCCCGGGACGCGCTCGAGGACCATCGCCGTGCGGCTCGGAAGGTAGACGCGGATGCGGGGCAGCGCCTGCCCGTCGCGGATCTCCCACGCGGCGCGGAAGACCTGCCCCTGGGCGATGCGCCCCTGGCCGCCGAAGGCGGGCCGGTCGGTGTCGAGCAGGAGCCGGTAGTCGCCCGGCGGGACGGCGAGCGGCCAGTCCGCGTGCGAGTCGCGCCAGTGGAAGTTCAGGATCACGACGAACCGCCCGCGCGCGAAGGCGAGCACCTTCGCCGCATCGTCGCACGCGAGGAGCTTCGCGGGGCCGTCGAGCACGTCCGGGTCGGAGGCGAAGAGCCGCACCATCGCCTCGTCCCAGTCGGCGAGGTAGGAGAACTGCAGCTTCGGGTCGTCGCGCAGGCTCCACCGGCGGCGCGCCTTGTCGCAGCTCCAGCCGTTGCCCTCGCGCGGGAAGTCGATCCACTCGGGGTGGCCGAACTCGTTGCCCATGAAGCAGAGGTAGCCGCCGCCCGCGGAGGCCAGCGTCGCGAGGCGCGCCATCTCGTGGACCGCGACCGCGCGCTCGACGACGAGGCTGCCGCTGCCGCGGTGCATCGAGTCGTAGATTGCGGGGCCGACCGCCTCGAAGAACATCGTCTTGCCGCCGACGAGCGCCTGGTCGTGGCACTCGAAGTAGCTCACCGTGCGCTCGTCGGCGCGGCGGCTCGTGAGCTCGTGCCAGAGCCACCCCAGGTCCCAGCGCTCGTCGGGCACCTCGCGCAGGAGCCTGCCCCACGCCTCGGTGACGCCCATCGCCATGCGGTAGTCGAAGCCCGCGCCGCCGTCGCGCGCCGGCGCGGCGAGGCCGGGCATGCCCGAGACGTCCTCCGCGATCGTGATCGCGTCGGGGCGGACCGCGTGGATCACGCGGTTCGCGAGCGCGAGGTAGGCGAAGGCGTCCTCGTCGACGGTCTCGTCGAAGTACTGCCGGTATTCGGTGAAGTCGAAGCCGAGCCCGTGGTGCGAGTAGAGCATCGAGGTGACGCCGTCGAAGCGGAAGCCGTCGAAGCGGTACTCGTCGAGCCAGAAGCGGCAGTTGGAGAGCAGGAAGTGCTGCGTGGCGAGGCGGCCGTAGTCGAAGAGGACCGAGTCCCAGACCGGGTGGCGGCCGCGCGGGCCGTCGTGCAGGTAGCAGTGCGCGGTGCCGTCGAACCTCGCGAGGCCCTCGACCTCGTTCGCGACGGCGTGCGAGTGCACGAGGTCCATGATGACCGCGATGCCGAGGCCGTGGGCGGCGTCGACGAGCGCCTTGAGCTCCTCCGGCTCGCCGAAGCGCGACGACGCCGCGAAGAAGCTCGAGACCTGGTAGCCGAACGAGCCGTAGTAGGGGTGCTCGGCGACGGCCATCAGCTGCAGCGTGTTGTAGCCGGCCTTCGCGACGCGCGGCAGGACGTTCTCGCGGAACTCGCGCCAGGTCCCGACCTTCGGCTCCTCCTGCGCCATTCCGACGTGGGCCTCGTAGACGAGCGGATCGCGCCTCGGGACGCGCCAGCCGTCGTGCCTCCAGCGGTAGGGCCGCGCCGGCGCCCAGACCTGCGCCGCGAAGATCTTCGTGTCGGGGTTCTGCACGACGCGGCGCGCGTAGGCCGGGAGCCGCACGCCGCCGCCGCCCGGCCACTCCATCTCGAGATGGTAGAACTGCCCGTGCGCGAGCGCGCGGGCGGGGAGGCGCAGCTCCCAGTCGCCGTCCGAGCCTTCGATTCGCCCGGCCTCGAAGCGCTCCTCGCGCCTCCAGCCGCTGAAGTCGCCGACGAGCCACATCCGCGAGGCGTTCGGCGCGTGCTCGCGGAAGGTCCAGCCGCCGCGGACGCGGTGCAGGCCGTACCACTCGTGGGCGCTTGCGAAGTCGGCGAGCGAGCCGGAGCCGGCGAGCTTCTTCTCCAGCGCGCGCGCCTTCGCGGCGCGGCGCTCGACAACGGGGAGGAACGGCGCGAGCCAGGGATCTTCGACGAAGCGGGGGCGTGGCGGGGTCATGCGGCGGGAGCGGGAAGGGAACGGCGCGCGTTCATGGAGCATCCGGGAATCGGCGCCGATTCTACCGGAAACGGGTCCGGAAAGCAATGCGAACGCCGTATCCGCAGGCGCACATGGCGCAGGACGGGCGCGTTTGCCTCCGGAAACGCCTTCTGCTAGAATGGCCGCATCCCCGCCACCGACTCTCCTCCATGCACGAATACCCCATCGGCCGGCTCCTCGCCGGCGACGAAGAGGCCGTCAAGGCCGCCTACGACCGCTTCCACGCGCAGCCCGTCGATCTGGAGCTGCTCCATGAGGGGCCCTACCCCTTCCCGAAGTTCCGCACGACGCTGCGCGGCACGACGTCCGTCTCCGGCCCCGGCACGTTCCAGGGCCGCGAGCGCTCGACGCTCACCTTCGGCCCCTCGCGCGAACCCGGCTGGTGGATCGACCGCGCGGACATGCCCGAGCAGTTCCCGATCGGCGTCTCGGTGCGCAACGTCTGGACGACCGCCCGCAACATCGTGCTCCGCTCCGGAAACCCGCACAACTACCTGCGCATGGTCGAGCACATCGTCGCGTTCCGCGTCGGCCTCGCGCTCGACGACGTCGAGGTCTCCGTCTCCTCCGGCGACCCGCCCCTCTTCGACCGCGGCAACCTCGACATCTACGAGGCGATCGAGAAGGTCGGCATCGCGACCTCCGACGAGCCCGCGAAGTTCGTCACCGTCGACCAGCCGCTCACCTTCGGCGGCACGCGCGGCGACTTCCTCACGTTCCTTCCCGCCAGGCCCGGCGAGCTCGGGCTCCGCGTCGACTGCGCCATCTCCTGGCGCAGCGCGATCGGCGACCAGCGCATCGTCTACGACCTCACGCCGGACACGTTCCGCATCGGCGCCCAGGCCCGCACCAACGCCCCCTACAAGGAGTACCTCTACGCGCGCACGGTCGGCAAGCTCTTCGCCGAGACGCGCAACCTCGGCTACACCACAGGCAACATCCTCATCCACGGCCGCCGCAGCTACTACAACGAGCCGCACCTCATCTACGGAGACCGCTCGCTCGAGGCCGTCTGGCACCGCTCGACGCTGGACCTGCTGGCCGCCGTCGCGCTCATGGACGGCGCCCGCTTCGCCGGCACGATCGTCTCCTACCGCGCCGGCCACACGCAGGACGTGCAGATGTGCTCGAAGCTCGTTCTGCACCGCCATCTCGTCCCGCACTCGTAGGGGATCGCGTTGCTTTTGCCAACGGGCGCGGGGTGTGGTAGACTCCGCGCCCGTTTTCAACCCACCCCGACACCCGACATGAACCTCACCGAAACCAAGGCCTGGGCCGCCCTGCAGAAGGACGTCGCCGCCAACCAGGACTTCTCCCTCCGCGCCGCCTTCGCGGCCGATCCCGACCGCGCCCGCAAGATGACGATCGAGGCTGCCGGCTGGACGCTCGACTTCTCCAAGAACCTCGTCGACGGGAAGACGATGTCCGACCTCTACGCGGTCGCGCGAGAGTGCGGCCTCCAGGACAAGATCGAGGCGATGTTCCGCGGCGAGCACATCAACGAGACCGAGGACCGCGCGGTCCTGCACACCGCGCTGCGCGCCCTCTCCGGCGGCGCGGTCGTCGACCAGGGCGACGGCACGGACGTCATGCCCGGCGTCCGCGAGGTGCTCGACAAGATGTCCGCCTTCGCGGAGCAGGTCCGCTCCGGCGCGTGGCGGGGTCTCTCCGGCAAGCCCGTCCGCAACGTCGTCAACATCGGCATCGGCGGCTCCGACCTCGGCCCCTGCATGGCCGCCATCGCGCTCGCGCCGTTCTCGCAGCGCAGCCTGCGCCTCGGGTTCGTCTCGAACGTCGACGCCACGCACTTCGCCGAGACCGTGCGCGACATGGACCCGGAGGAGACGCTCTTCCTCGTCGCGTCCAAGACCTTCACGACGCTCGAGACGATGGACAACGCGAACACCGCGCGCGAGTGGGTGCTGAAGCACTACAAGGGCGATGCGGCCGCCGTCGCAAAGCACTTCGTCGCGATCTCCACGGCGGCGGACGAGGTCGCGAAGTTCGGCATCGACACGGCGAACATGTTCGGCTTCTGGAACTGGGTCGGCGGCCGCTACTCGCTGCCGTCCGCGATCGGCCTCTCGCTCATGATCGCGATCGGCCCGGACCGCTTCCGCGAGATGCTCGGCGGCTACGAGGCGATGGACAGGCACTTCCGCACGGCGCCGTTCGAGCAGAACCTGCCCGTCACGATGGGCCTCCTCGGCATCCTCTACAACAACCTCCTCGGCGCGCAGTCGCTCGCGGTGCTGCCCTACGACCAGTATCTCGCGCGCTTCCCCGCCTACCTGCAGCAGCTCGACATGGAGAGCAACGGCAAGAGCGTCGACAAGCGGGGCCGCCGCGTCGCGTGGCAGACCGGCCCGATCGTCTGGGGCGAGCCCGGCACCAACGGCCAGCACGCCTTCTACCAGCTCCTGCACCAGGGCACGAAGCTGGTGCCGGCCGACTTCATCGGATTCCTCCGCTCTCACAACCCGATCGGGCCGCACCACGTGCACCTCATGGCGAACTTCTTCGCGCAGACCGAGGCGCTCGCGTTCGGCAAGACGGCGGACGAGGTCCGCGCCGAGGGCGCCCCCGAGGCGCTCGTCCCGCACAAGACCTTCGAGGGCAACCGGCCCACCAACACGCTCGTCGCGGACGAGCTCACGCCGGCGACGTTCGGCGCGCTCGTCGCGCTCTACGAGCACAAGGTCTTCACGCAGGGCGCGCTGTGGGACGTCTTCTCGTTCGACCAGTGGGGCGTGCAGCTGGGGAAGGTCCTCGCCAAGAAGATCATCCCGGAGCTCACGTCCGGCTCGGAGCTGAAGCACGACTCCTCCACCAACGCGCTCATCGAGCGCTTCCGCGCGGCGAATTCCAAATAACCGCTTGACCTCCGCGGGAAAATGGGGGACAATCCGCGGAACTGCCATGACACGGCCCCGCACCGGAGCCGGAATCGTCCCCCGAAAAGGAAACCTACAAGATGAAACGCATTCTCCCCTTCTCCTTCGCCGCCCTCCTCGCGCTCGGCGCGCCCGCGCTCGCGGACGAGGCCCCCGCCGCCGAGGCCAAGCCCGAGGCCCCCGCCGCCGAGGCCGCCAAGCCCGCCGAGCCCGAAAAGCCCGAGGTCGAGGTCCTGGTCGACGGCGAGCCCGCCGTCCTCAAGTCCGAGGTCGACGAGATCGTCCAGGCCCAGCTCGCCCGCATGGGCGCGCAGTTCGGCGCCGACGCCGTCTCCGAGTACGCCGGCCAGATCCGCCGCGGCGCCGCCCGCCAGCTCGCCGACAAGTACCTCATCCTCCGCGACCTCCGCGCCAAGGGCGTGCAGGCGACCGACGAGGACCGCGCCGAGTTCTTCAAGCAGGCCACCGGCGGCGAGACCAACGTCGCCGCGATCGCCGCGCGCTTCGGGATGCCCGTCGAGCGCGTGCAGAAGGACATCGACGACCAGCTCCTCCTGCAGGTCAAGTTCCGCGAGCTCGAGAAGGCCGCCCCCGCCGCGGACTCAATCACCGAGGAGCAGATCAAGGCCCGCTTCGAGGAGGGCCTCAAGATGCGCCCGTCCCTCACCAACGCCGCCCCGGAGCAGGTCCGCGCCTCGCACATCCTCGTGAAGGTCGACAAGCCGGAGGACGACGCCGCGGCGCTCGAGAAGATCACGAAGATCCGCGAGCGCGCCCTCGCCGGCGAGGACTTCGCCGCGCTTGCGAAGGAGAACTCCGACTGCCCCTCCAAGGCCCGCGGCGGCGACCTCGGCGCCTTCGGCCACGGCCAGATGGTCCCCGAGTTCGACAAGGCCGCCTTCGAACAGCCTGTCGGCGAGATCGGCGAAGTCGTGAAGACGCAGTTCGGCTACCACATCGTCAAAGTGACGGAGAAGATCCCCGCCCACGTCCCGACGCTCGAGGACTTCCGCGAGGACATCGTCGAGTCCATCCGCGCCGAGGCCGTGATGAAGGCGCAGCGCGAATACATCGAGGGCCTCCGCGACGCCGCGAAGCTCGAGTTCGTCCGCGAGACCGTCGTCTCCGAGCCGATCGCCGTCCCCGCCCCGCCCTCCGCGGAGGAGAAGCCCGCGGCCGAGGCCGCGGAATAGGCGCCGGAGCCCTCGCGACATGGCCCGCCTAATCGAGAGCAAGCCCCCCGCCGGCGCCGCGGCCCGGACGTTCGACCTCCCCGGCGGCGAGGCCGCCGTCATCGGCCGCAGCGCGACGAAGTGCAACGTCGTCGTCCCCGGCGCGGCCGTCTCCGGCATCCACGCGACGATGTCGCGCGGCCCGGACGCGTTCCTCCTCAAGGACCTCGCCTCGACCAACGGCACGACGCTCAACGGCGAGCCCGTCGAGGCGGACAGGGACGTCAAGGTCTACCGCGGCGACGAGATCCGGTTCGGCGACTTCGCCGTGACGCTCGACGGCGAGGACGTCCCCGCGCGCCCGGCCGACGCGCCGAAGCCCTCCCCCGCCCCGGCCCCCGCCGCGCCCGCGCCGAAGC
>CACWKU010000047.1 GCA_902761575.1 uncultured bacterium | reverse complement strand
GCCGTTCCGCCCGAGTCCGCCGCGCCGCGGCCGCCCGCGTGGCGGCTCGCCGCCGACGACATCCGGCTCGGCGGCCCCGCCGTCGCCGGCGCGGAGACCGCGCTCTCGTGCGTCGTGCGGAACGCGGGGGACGCCCCCGTGCCGACCGACGCCACGCTGCGCGTCGACTTCAAGCTCGACGGCGACCTGCCGGTCGCGCTCGCCTTCGTTCCGCTGCCTCCGCTCGCGCCGGGCGAGACGTTCGAGGCGCGCGCCAACGTCCCCGTGGGGATGCCCTACCACGACCGCCCGACCTGGATCGCCGAGGCGGGTCACCACCAGGTCTTCGCGATGTTCGCGGTCGGGAACGTCCCCGACGGACACCCCGGCGCGGACGGCGTCTTGGCCCGGGAGTTCGACTTCCCCGCGCCCTGACGCGGCTCGGGGAATGGATTTTCCGGGGCCGGTCTGGTATACTCGCCGGAAACGCAAACCCCGCCACCGGAGATGCCATGAAGACCCTGTTCCGACTTTCTTCCGTTCTCGTCCTGTCTGCCGCCATCGCGCACGGGGAGGGGTGGGTCTCCGGCGCGCCCGACCGCGCCGATCCCGTGTCCTACGCCGTCGGCGACGAAGTCGTCTGGACGTTCCGTGCGGAGAAGGTTCCGCCGTCCGCCGCGGGCCGGACGCTCGGCTGGAGCTGGACGGTGGCCGGCGACGGCCCCGCCGCAACGGGGACGGCGCCGTTCGTCCCCGGCGAGCCTCTCGTCTTCACCAACTCGTTCGCCGCGCCCGGATTCCTGCGCGCCATGGCCTCGATCGTCGACGCGGAGAGCGGCAGGGCGCTGCGCGTCCCGGGCGGAATCGCCGCCGGCGCGGCCGCCGCGGGCGCCTCGCCCGCGGAGCTGGCTCCGCCGGAGGTTCCCGCGGACTTCGACGCGTTCTGGCGCGACGCGAAGGCGGAGGTCGAGGATCCAACGCTGCCCGGAGGTTCGCTTCAGCCGCCGCCGGACAAGTCCGCCCTGGGCGTTCCGGACTACCGTCTGGCGACCTTCCATGTTCCGCTCGGTCCGGGGCGCGCCCCGGCGACGGGCTGGGTCGCGTGGCCGATCCGGGCCGCCCGGCAATCGCTTCCGCTGGTCGTCCGCTTCGACGACTACGGGATGGGGCCTCAGACCTTTCCCGGCGACTTCGACCGGGATGCGTTGTTCGTTCTTGTCCATCCGCACGGCTTTCTTCCGGGGAAGGACCAGCGAACCTACATCGCTGCATTCAATGCCATCTCCAACGGCGGACGCGGAGGCGCCTACGGCTTCCGCGACGAGGAGAACGCCCGTCCGGAGACTTGCTACTTCCGCGGAATGGTCCAGCGCGCCCTCGCCTCGATCCGCTTCGCGAAGACGCTTCCGATGTGGGACGGCGAGCGGATCACGCTCGCCGGGCGCGGCCAGGGCGCGTTCCTGGCCGTCGCGTGCGCGGCGCTGGACTCCGACGCGACCTTTCTCCGCCTCTCCGCCCCGTGGCTCTGCGGCCTCGGCCTCGACACGTCGTGGCAGCCCTCGTTCCAGCCGTCGATGCGCTACTTCGACACGGTGAACTTCGCCCGGCGCGTCGGCATCCCCGCGCAGATCGAGGCGGACCTGCTCGACACCGCGCACTCGCCCGCCGGCGCGGCGCGCCTCTACAACGCGCTCGGTGGACCGAAGCGCCTCGTCTTCCGCCAGGGCGAGGGGACCGAGCCGGTCGCGACGCTCGAGGCGAACTCCGCGGACTAGAAGAACGCCTTCGCGAGGGCGAGGATGCCCTGCTTCCAGGGGACGCGGTGCGAGACGCCGCTCTTGCCCTTGAAGTCCGCGAGGTGCTCCACGTACCAGTCGTAGTTGCGGACGAGCGCCTGCTTGTTCGAGAACTTCGGCGCGAAGCCGATCTTCTCGCGGGCCTTGTCGATGGAGACGAACGAGTCGGTGCAGGCCGTCTCGTAGACCCACATGTAGAGCGGCGAGAGATGGAGCTTCTCGAGGAAGCGCAGCGTCCAGATGACGGGCTTTGCGGGCAGTCCGACGATCTTCTTGCCGAAGCCCGCGCGGTCGAGGACCGCCTGGTAGTCCTCGCGCATGGTCGTGTATTCGGCGGCGCCGACGTTGAAGACGTCGTCGACCGTCGCCGCATCGAGCGTGAGGCAGCTCCAGATGGCGCCGCAGAGGTCCTCGACGTCCATGAGCTGGTAGCGGTTGGAGCCGTCGCCGATCATCGGGAAGTCGTGGCCGTCGTGCGCCCAGTCGTAGAAGAGGGCGAAGACGCCGAGGCGCTCCGGTCCGATGAAGGACTTGGGGCGGATCACGGGGATGCACAGGCCCTTCCCGCGGAACTCCGGGACGAGGTCCGTCTCGACCTCGACCTTGCACTTGCCGTAGGGGCCGACGCCGTCGAGTTTGTCCGTCTCGAAGAGTGGGTGGTGGTCCGGGACGCCGTAGACGGCGGTCGAGGAGATGTAGACGCAGCGCCTCACGCCGAGGTCGACGCACGCCTGGAAGACGTTGCGGGAGCCGTCGACGTCCGTACTGCGGATCTCCGCCTCGGTGTAGAGCGGCAGCGCCGCGGCGCAGTGCACGACGAGGTCGTAGCCCTTCATCGCCTCGGCGAGCGCCGGCATGTCGCGGATGTCGTTGCGGAAGACCTGCACGCGGGGGTCGTCCTTCTCCGGGTAGTCGAACTCCGCGATGTCGTAGCTGGCGACCTGCTCCGCGCCGTTGGCGAGGAGGTGCCGCACGAGGTTGATGCCGAGGAATCCGGCGCCGCCGGTGACGAAGACTTTCATGGCAGGAGGAGGGCGGGGTGGGGGAGACGGAACTAGCCGCGCAGCGAGGCGCAGAAGGAGGCGAAGCGGGACATGCCCTCCTCGATGGTGTCCATCGAGCAGGCGTAGGAGAAGCGGACGTGGTCGGCCGAGCCGAAGGGCGTGCCCGGGACGGCCGCGACGTGCCTCTCCTCGAGGAGGCGCCGGCAGAACGTCACGGCGTCGAGGCCGAACGCCTTGACGTTCGGGAAGATGTAGAAGGCGCCCTCGGGCCGGAGCACGCGGACGCCGGGGATCTTCCGCAGGAGCGAGTAGATGCGGTCGGCGCGCTCGCGGAACGCGGCGATCATCGGCTTCACGGCCTCCTCGGAGGCTGGGTCGACGAAGGCCGCCAGCGCGGCGTACTGCGCGGGCGTGCAGGGGTTGGAGGCGCAGTGGCTCTGCGCGGCGGCCATGAGCGAGAGGACCTCCTTCGGGGCGCCGGCGTAGCCGATGCGCCAGCCGGTCATCGAGAAGGCCTTCGAGCAGCCGTTCACGGTGACGGTCCGCGCGCGCAGCTCCGGCGTGAGCGAGGCGAGGGAGGCGAACGGCTCGTCCGTGTAGACCATGCGCTCGTACATCTCGTCCGCGACGATCCAGAGGCCGCGCGCGACGGCGGCCTCGCCGAGCGCGCGCAGCTCGGAGGCGGAGTAGACCGCGCCGGTGGGGTTGCTCGGGTAGTTGAGGACGAGGACCTTCGTGCGCGGGCGGATCGCCTTCTCCAGCTGCGCCGGCGTGAGCTTGTAGCCGGTGCGCGCGGTGGTCTTCACGAAGCGCGGGCGGCCGCCGGCGACGCGGACGAGCTCGGGGTAGGAGAGCCAGGCGGGGGAGGGGATCAGGACCTCGTCGCCGCGCTCGAGGAGCGCGAGGAACGCGTAGAAGAGCGACTGCTTGCCGCCGGAGGAGACGAGGATCTCCGTGGCGGGGTCGTAGGCGATGCCGTTCACGCGCGCGAACTTCTCCGCGACGGCGCGGCAGAGCTCGGGCATCCCCTTGGCCGCCGTGTACTTCGTCTTGCCCGCCTCGATGGCGGCGATGGCGGCGCGCTTGATGACGTCCGGCGTGTCGAAGTCCGGCTCGCCGGCGGCGAAGTTGCAGACGCTCGCGCCCTGCGCCGCGAGCTCCTTCGCCCGCGCGGAGATGGCGAGGGTGGCGGAGGGCTGGATGGCCTGGAGGACGCTATTCATTGCAGTACTTGCGGAGGATCGGGGACATGTTGTCGCCGGCGATGTCGATGATGTCCATCTCGCGCTTGGCGTTCTCCGGCGAATCGGAGGCGTGGGCGGCGTTCACCATGATGTTCGTGCCGAACTCGCGGCGGACCGAGCCGGGGCGCGCCTTGTTCGGGTCGGTGGCGCCGAGGATGTCGCGGATCTTCGCGACGGCGTTCTCGCCCTCGTAGATGAGGGCCAGGCACTCGGCGCCGGCGCGCGTCGCCTTCTCCTCCTCCGGGACGGCGGAGGGGCGGAAGCCCGTCATGAACTCGACGATGTCCTCGAACTGGTTCCTCGCGAACTCGGGCGCGATCGCCTCGCAGAGCGGGCGGACGGCGTCCGGCGCGACGTCGAAGCCGAGCTCGCGCGAGACGGCGCCCGCGACGCGCCCCGCGCCGAAGGAGGGGAACTTCTCCGTGAGCGACTGGACGACCGGGCCGTAGAACTTCTCGGCCTGAGCGACCGTCATGGCGAACTTCTTCACGCAGACGATGTGCAGGCCGGAGGAGGAGAGCAGGTCGATGATGTTGCCGGCGCGGAGCGAGGGGCGCTGGAAGTTGTCGGGCTTGAGCATCACGAGCGTGCGCTCCACGCCGGGCTCGCCGAAGTGGGAGTTCACGATGCCGCTGTCCTCCATGTGGTCGAGGAGGATCCTCAGGGTCTTGATCGCGAAGGAGCGCGTGGGGGCGACGAGGACCGCGGGCTCGAAGTAGGAGACGGAGCCGTCGTCCTCCGCGATGTAGTCGCCGAACGTCTCGCGGACGGTCTGGCCGCCGCCCCAGCGCAGGGTGACGGAGCCGGTGCACTCCCAGATCTTGCGGATGGCGTCCTCGCCCTCGAAGAGCAGGCAGAGCGCGCGGTGGGGGCGGCCGGTCTCCTTCTTGGGGGCGTACTCCTTGCGGATGTAGGCGTCGAGGAGCGTGTCGATGTGGGGCGTTGAGTCGGTGCGCTCCACGACGGCGCGGGCGTAGTCCTCCACCAGCCCCTGCGAGGCGCCGAACATGCGGGCGGCGACGAGCTTGAGGTCCGTCCGGCTCAGGTAGCGGGCGAGGACGCCGCCGAGGCGGGACTTGCGGATGGTGTAGGGATTGACGAGGACGTAGGCGATCTCTTTCATGGGAGGCGTGCCGGGTTGCGCGGAACGGCGGCGGAGTCTACCACACGCCCCCGCGCGTGTCCAGACGCGCGCGAAACGGCGCTGGACGGGGGCGGAGGCCGCATGGTATGATGACGGGCATGAAACGCGACTCTATCGTCGAGGACATCGTCCGCGCTCCCTACGAGCACCACCGCACCTGGGCGGACTCGCCGCTCCTGAAGGACCGCGCGTTCGCGCGCCGCGACGCCCCGCTCGACCGCCCCGAGGACATCCCGCCGCCCGAGGCGTGGCGCGACGCCGTCCCGGAGGTCTTCTGGGACGGCCATCCGGACGAGGTCGCCGCCTGGCACCGCGCCTGGGAGATCTGCGGCGCGAAGGTCCGCGCGCCCGAGCCCGGCAGCGGCTTCTCGCGCAACTACGTCTTCACGAAGTTCTCCGGCGCCGTGTTCGTCTGGGGCTGCTGCTTCATCACGATGTTCGGCAAGTACGGGACCGGCGCGTTCCCGTTCATCCGCTCGCTCGAGAACTTCTACGGCGCGCAGGACTCCGACGGCTTCATCCCGCGCGAGCTCGACATCCGCAACGGCCGCTCCGCCTTCGAGCGCGACGACCCGAGCAGCGTCGGCGGCGATCTCTTCGCCTGGGCCGAGTGGCAGTGGTATCGGCTCTCGGGCGACAAGGCGCGCCTCGCCGCCGTCTACCCGCACCTGCTCGCCTACCACCGCTGGATCCGCAAGCACCGCACCTGGAAGGACGGCACCTACTTCTGCTCCGGCTGGGGCTGCGGGATGGACAACATCCCGCGCATGGACGACACGCTCTACAACGAGTGCTTCGACCACGGCCACCTCTCGTTCGTCGACATCACCTTCCAGCAGATCCTCGACGCCCGCCTGCTCCTGCGCATCGCCGAGGCCGCCGGCATCGAGACCGGGCGCGACGAGCTCGCGGAGGAGGCCGAGCGCCTGACCCGCCTCGCCAACGAGCGCATGTGGGACGAGGAGGCCGGCATCTACAAGGACCTCGATCGCGACGGCAACCGCGTCGCCTGCCAGCACGTCGGAGCGTTCTGGGCGCTGCTCGCCGGCGTCGCGCCGCCCGACCGCGCCCGCCGCCTGCTCGAGACGCTCGAGGACCCGCGGCGCTTCCGTTCCGCGTGCGGCACCGCGAGCACGTCGATGGACGATCCGAAGTTCGACCCCGACGGCGGCTGCTACTGGCGCGGCGGCGTCTGGTGCATGATGGAGTACATGATCGCCGAGGGCCTCGCCGCGTGCGGGCTCGCGGACGCCGCGCACCGCCTCGCGCGCCGACACGTCGAAGCCGTGACCGAGGTCTTCCGCAAGACCGGGACGTTCTGGGAGAGCTACAGCCCGACCGCCCTCGAGCCCGGCCGCATCTGGGGCCAGCTCGTGCGAAACGAGTTCGTCGGCTTCTCCGGCGTGGCGCCGATCGCGCTCCTCCTCGAGCACGTCCTCGGCATCCGCGCGACCGTGGACCGCATCGACTGGACGGTCCGCCTCCCCGAGGCGCACGGCGTCCGCCGCCTGCGCCTCGGCGACGGCACGCTCGTCGACCTCGAATGCGCGGCGCGCTCCTCGCTCGACGAGCCGCCGCGCGTCACCGTCCGCGCCTCCCGCCCGATTCCGGTCTACGTGAACGGATCCCGCATCGTCCAGAATCCCGAACCGTAGGGCTTGCCGAACTTCGGTTCGTCGCGCCGTCGTGCCCGGAGATACGCCGGAGTCAGGCTTCGCGCGTCCAGACCTGCATCTCGGCCGGGCCGCGGTTCTGCCAGAGCGCGTAGGGGATCGCGACGAAGCGGCGGCGGCGCGTGCGCGGCGCGGCGTCCGAGTAGAGCGCGTCGCCGGGGCGCGTTGTCTCGAGCGCCGCGCCCGCGATGGCGACCGTCCCCTTCGGCAGCCCCTTCGCGGGGACGAGCTTGAAGTCCTGGTTCGCCGGGATCGAGAGGCGGTGCAGGGCGGGGCCGTTGTCGACGCTCTCCAGCGCGTAGACGAGCGGGCCGCGCTGCAGCGCGATGCAGCCGGCGTCGGCCGCGACGCCGTCGTTCGCGCGCAGGACGCGCACTGGCATCGCGAGATCGAGCGCGACCTCGTCGCCCGGCTTCCACGCGCGTTCGAGCGAAACCCAGCCGCCCTTGGCCTTCGCGGCGACGCGCTTTCCGTTGAGCGCGACGGAGAACTTGTCGCACCAGTCGGGAATGCGGAGGGAGAGAGCGAAGGCGCTCGGGTTTCTAGGGGCGCTAGAAACGCTAGAACCGACGAAGCGGATGACGATCCTTCCGTCGTAGGGATACTTCCCCTCGACGACGATTCGCAGGCCGCTCTCGAGCCTCAGCTCAGACGCGGCGGGGACGCAGAGGCGGACCTCGCCGGGGCGCACCGCCCAGCACAGCTGCGCGGCCTGCGGCCAGAAGCGGGAGAAGTTGGTGGGGCAGCAGGAGCAGTAGAACCAGGCCTGGCGCTCGCGGGCGTAGGGCGAGTCGGCGCTGGAGGCGAGCGGGTTCTGGTAGAAGAAGCGGTCGCCGGAGAGGGAGACGCCGGAGGGGATGCCGTTGTAGAGCGCGCGCTCGAGAACGTCGAGGTAGCGCGCCTCGCCGGTGATCCCGTGCATGCGCCGCGAGAAGAGGGCGAGCCCGATCGCGGCGCAGCTCTCGGCGTAGGCGGTGAGGTTGTCGAGCTTGTAGTCGCGCTCGAACGCCTCGCTGCCGCGGTCGGTGCCGATGCCGCCCGTGACGAGCATCCGGCGCCCCGTGGCGTTCTCCCACATCGCGCGGCAGGCCTCGAGCAGGCCTTTGTCGCCGGTCGCGGCGGCGACGTCCGCCATGCCGCAGCATAGGTACGCCCAGCGCACCGAGTGGCCGACGGCCTCGCGCTGCTCGCGCGGCGGCCTGTGCGCCTGGAGGTAGGGAAGGCGCCACTCGTCCCAGCCCTCCTTCTTCACGTAGTAGTTGGGCTTGCGGCCGCGCTCGTCGACGAAGTACGCCGCCAGGTCGAGGTACTTCCGCTCGCCCGTCGCCCGGGCGAGGCTGCAGAGCGCCAGCTCGATCTCCTCGTGCCCGGGGTAGCCGCGCTTCTGCCCGCGCCCGCGGCCGAACGTCTTCGCGATGAGGTCCGCGTAGCGGCGCATCGCGTCGAGAAAGAAGCGCTCGCCCGTCGCCTCGAAGTGCGCGACGGCGGCCTCCATGAGGTGGCCCGCGCAGTAGAGCTCGTGCCAGTCGTGGAGGTTCGTCCAGCGCTTTTCCGGCTCGACGAGGGTGAAGTGCGTGTTGAGGTAGCCGTCGGGCCGCTGCGCGGAGACGATGAGGCGCGCGAGGGAGTCGAGCCTCCTCGCGAGCGCGGGGTCGGGGCGGCGCGCGAGCTCGCGCGCCATGCCCTCGGCGACCTTGGCGACGTCGCTGTCCCAGAAGATGTGCGGGAACCACTTGTCGCCCTTCCTCCACTTCAGCTTGAGCGCGTCGATGCAGTGCTCCTTCTCGAAGTGCTTCAGGCAGGCGGGGATCGTGGCGGCGCGGTTCGCCTCGACGCGGGGCGCGAGGACGGGATCGGCGAGCGAGACGGCGGCCGGGGCGGGTGCTGCGAACTTCATGGCGCGGGAGGGGAGGGCGTGGCGGCTAGGCGCCGATCTTGATTTCGAAGGAGACGGGCTCGACGCGGCCGGCGGCGAGGGCGCAGGGGACGGGCGCGCAGTCGGCGACCGTGACGACGTAGCGGCCCGGGCGCACGGCGCGGACGCCGTCCGCGTCGTAGGTCGCGAACGCCTCGCGCGGCAGCTCGAAGCGCGCGAGCGCCTCGCCGCCGGCGGGAACCTCGACGCGCGCGAAGGCGACGAGCGCGCAGCGCGCGTCGTCCGGGCCGCGGTCGGCCTTCGCGACGTAGACCTGCGCGGTGCAGACGCCGTCGCGGGAGCCGGTGTTCCGGACGGGGACGGCGAAGCCCGTCGATCCGTCCGCGCGCGGCGCGGGCGGAACGTCGGGCTTCCCGAATTCGAAGGTCGTGTAGGAGAGCCCGAAGCCGAAGGGCCAGAGGAACTCCCTTTCGGCGAACTTGTAGGTGCGGCCGGCCATCGCGTAGTCCTCGAAGGGCGGGAGGTCCGCGGTGGACTTCGGCCACGAGATCGGGAGGTGGCCGCTCGGCGCGACGTCGCCGAAGAGCACGTCGGCGACGGCGTTGCCGCCCTCCTCGCCGGGGTAGCCGACCCAGAGGATCGCGTCGGCGAGCGTCGGGTCGACCGCGACCGGCGCGCCGCCGAAGAGCAGCAGGACCACGGGGCGGCCCATCTCGCGGAGGCGGCGCAGGAGCTGCTCCTGCGCGAGCGGGAGCTCGATGCGGAGGCGGTCGCCGTTCTGGTCCGAGTCGACCGCGTCGCCCTCCTCGCCCTCGATCGTGCCGTCGATGCCGAGGCACGCGACGACGACGTCGGCGCCCCAGCTCTCGCCCAGCTGCAGGGCCTGCGGGAGGCGCGTCGGGTAGGCGCTCAGCGAGTAGCTCACCTTGATCGCGCCTGGGCCGTCGCTGCGCGCGGCGATCCCCTCGAGGACGGAGACGAGGCGGCTCGAGACGCCGTAGTAGTTGCCGAGGAGCGCCTGGAGGCTCGCGGCGAAGGGGCCGAGCACGTGGACGTGGCGCGTGCGGGCCTGGTCGAGCGGCAGGAGCGGGACGCCGGGCGCGCGGTCGGGCGAGCCGCCGCGGCCCTGGAGCGCGGCGGGGGCGTCGTTCTTGAGCAGGACGATCGACTCGCGCGCGGTGCGGCGCGCGAGGGCGCGGCTCTCGGGCGCGTCGATGTCGGCGGCGCCGGCGCCCTTCCACGGGTCCTCCTCCGGCGGGTCGAAGAGGCCGAGGCGGGCGCGCGTGCGGAAGGCGCGGCGCAGCGCGCGGTCGACGTCCGCCTCGTCGAGCAGCCCCTCGCGGACGGCCTGCACGGCGTGCGGGAACGTCTCGCCGCAGTTGAGGTCGCAGCCGGCCTTGATCGCGCGGGCGGCGCTCTCCGCGGGGGACTTGCAGACCTTGTGGTTCGCCCAGAAGTCCTTCACGGCCCAGCAGTCGCTCACGACGTGGCCGTCGAAGCCCCATTCGCCGCGGAGGATGTCCTGAAGGAGGAGCTTGCTGCCGCAGCACGGGTCGCCGTAGGTGCGGTTGTAGGCGCCCATCACGTTCTCGACGCCGGCCCTCACGACGCGCTCGAACTGCGGCAGGTAGCTCTCGCGGAAGTCCTTCTTCGGCGGGCGGGCGTCGAAGACATGGCGGTCCTTCTCGGGGCCGGAGTGGACGGCGAAGTGCTTGGCGCAGGCGCTCACCGCGAGGTGGTTCTTCGGGTCGGGGCCCTGCATCCCCTCGACGTAGGCGGCGCCCATCTCGCCGGAGAGGAACGGGTCCTCGCCGAGCGTCTCCTGGCCGCGGCCCCAGCGCGGGTCGCGGAAGAGGTTCACGTTGGGCGACCAGAACGTGAGGCCGCGGTACTGGTCGCCGTCCCAGCCGGAGCGGCGCGACTCGTTGAACTTCGCGCGGGCCTCGCGGGCGAGGACCTCGCCCTCGGCCTTCGCGAGCGCGCGGTCGAACGTCGCGGCGAGGTTCATCGCCTGGGGGAAGACCGTGGCGTTGCCGTTGCGGCCGACGCCGTGCAGGCCCTCGCTCCACCACGCGTAGGCGGGGAGCCCCAGCCGCGGGATCGCGGGGGCCTCGTGGACGAGCTGGGAGCACTTCTCCTCCAGCGTCATCTGGGAGATCAGTTCGTCGATGCGCGCGTTGCGGCGCGCCCAGAGTTCTTCGTTCGTCATGGTCGGATCGTTTGCGGTGCCCGTGCGTCCGGAATCTCCGGAACGCGGCTCATTGTATCAGAACGCCCTTTTCGCGGGCAAGGCTTTTCGGGGTCGGCAAACGGTTGCGGAGGACGAAGCGTTCGTGTACAATCCGACATCGTTCTCGTCCATTCCTTTGCCATGCGCTTCCGCCAGGTCCATCTCGACTTCCACACGTCGCCCGACATCGACGGCATCGGGGCGAAGTTCGACAAGAGGCGGTTCCAGGACGCGCTGCGCCTGGGGCACGTCGACTCGATCACGCTCTTCTCCAAGTGCCACCACGGCTGGTCCTACCACCCGACGAAGGTCGGGCGGATGCACCCGCACCTGGCGTTCGACCTCCTGCGCGCCCAGGTGGACGCCGCGAAGGAGATCGGCGTCGCGACGCCGGTCTACCTCTCCGCCGGCATCGACAACGTCGCCTCGCACGAGCACCCCGAGTGGCGCGCGATGAACGACAAGGGCCAGTATCTGGGCTGGGTCGCCGAGCCCGCGAAGCCCGGCTTCCACGCGATGTGCTTCCGCTCGCCCTACCTGGACTACCTCTGCGACCAGATCCGCGAGGCGTGCCGGCTCTTCCCGGACGCGGACGGCATCTTCCTCGACATCGTCGGCAAGAAGCCCTGCTGCTGCGAGTGGTGCCAGCGCTGGATGCGCGAGCACGGGCTGCGGCTCGACCGGCCCGAGGACGTCGACCGCGCCGCGGTCGAGACGCTGCGCCTCTACTACGAGCGCACCACCGCCGCCGCTCGCGAGCTCGATCCGTCGATGCGCGTCTTCCACAACGGCGGCAACGTCGGCCCGAAGTTCCGCGCGAACGGCTTCCTGCCGTTCTTCTCGCACCTCGAGCTCGAGTCGCTCCCGACCGGCGGCTGGGGCTACGACCACTTCCCGCTCAGCGCGAAGTACGTCGCGGGCCTCGGCCTGGACTACCTCGGCATGACCGGCAAGTTCCACCAGAGCTGGGGCGAGTTCGGCGGCTTCAAGCACCCGAACGCGCTGCGCTACGAATGCGCCGCGATGCTCGCCTACGGCGCGAAGTGCTCCGTCGGCGACCAGTGCCACCCCTCGGGCGAGATGGACCGCGGCACTTACGCGCTCATCGGCCAGGCCTACGCCGAGGTCGAGGCGAAGGAGCCGTGGTGCGACGGCGTCCGCAACGTAGCCGACGTCGGCGTGCTGATGGAGTGCGGCACGCGCGCGAGCGACGCGGACCGCCCCACGCCCGCCGACACCGGCGCGGGCCGGATGCTGCTCGAGTCGCACATCCTCTTCGACATGCTCGACGCGGAGAGCGACTTCGCGCCCTACCGCGCGCTCGTCCTGCCGGACGCGATCCGCGTCGACGACGCGCTGAAGGCGAAGCTCGACGCCTACCTCGCCGGCGGCGGCAGGCTCTTCCTCACCGGCGCGTCGGGGCTCGACGCCGACCGGAGGCGCTTCCTCTTCGACGTCGGCGCGACGACGGAGGGCGTCTCGCCCTTCGGCCCGGACTTCGTCCTGCCGCGCGAGGCCCTGCGCCCCGGCTTCGTCTCGACGCCGATGGTGATGCACCCCTCCGACTGGATCCCCGGCGGCGGCAACTCGCAGCGCGTGACGGTCGCCGGCGGCGAATCGCTCGGCGACGTCTACGACCCCTACTTCAACCGCACGTGGGAGCACTTCTGCTCGCACCAGCACACGCCGAACCGGCCCGAGCCGAGCGGCTACGCGTGCGGCGTGCGCAAGGGGAGCGTCATGTATCTGGCGCACCCCGTCTTCACGCTCTACGCGCGCCGCGGGATGGTCGCGGTGCGCGACTACGCGATGAAGGCGCTGCGAGACCTGCTGGGCGAGCCGACCGTCGAGGTCGAGGGGCTGCCCTCGACCGGGCGCGTCACGCTACAGGACCAGCCCGCGCAGAAGCGCAAGGTGCTGCACCTGCTCTACGCGCCGACCGTCAAGCGCGGCGGCATCTGGGACAAGGACGTCGAGGTCGTCGAGGACCTCGTGCCGCTGCGGGACGTGCAGGTTTGCGTCCGGCCCGGCGGGCATGTCTCGACCGTGCGGCTCGCGCCCGAGGGCGAGCCCCTCGCGTTCGTCTCCGGCCCCGAGGGCATCCGCTTCACGGTCCCCGAGCTGCTCTGCCACCAGATGGTGGAGCTGGCCTGAGAAACGGGGGAACGGAGAACATGAAGAGAATCCGTCGCAAACACGTCGCCACGGCGGTCGTCCTGGCCGTGCTTGCGCTCTTTCCCTACACCTGGGGTCCGGCGTTCGCGGGGCGAATCGCACGGCATTACCTCGATCTCGACGAGAAGGGGTCGTCCTCCTGCACGGTCGATCGGCTCTCGCTCTTCCGGCTGAAGGCGCACGGCATCCGCCTCGGCGCCGTCCCGGGCGAGCCGCGCGTCGCCCGCGTCGACGCGCGCTACACGCCGTGGGGGCTCCTGCGCGGCGAGGGGCTGCGCCTCGCCGTCGAGGGCGCGGAGATGGATTTCCGCGACCTGGTCCCGCCCGAGGCCCTGGAGCGCACGACGAACGCCACGGCCTCCGCGCGCCTCGACCTCGGCTGGACGCGCGGCGAGGGCTACCGCGGGGAGCTGCGCGGGCAGGTCCTCGGCGGCGAGCTGCGCGGCGACCTCGCCGCGCCGACGTGGCGCGAGCCATCGGTTTCGCTCTCCTACGATCCCGCGCTGCGCGGAATCGAGCTGCCTGCCCTGCGCGCGGGCGGAAAGGCGCGCCTCTCGGACACGACGAACGGGCTCGCCGTCGCCGCGACGGCGGACGCGGGCTTCGAGGGCACCTCGTGGCGGATCGACGCCGACGCGGCCGCCGAGGGCGGCGCCTTCGCCGCCGCCGCGCGCCTGCCGCACGCGGACTTCACGCAGGACGACGCCCTCCTCGCGCCGCTGCTGCGCGCCTTCGCGCCGCCCGACCTCGCGCCGCGGTTCGCCGGGCTCGTCACGGGCGTCGTCACGGTCGCGCGCGAGGCCGGTGCCCCCGTCCCGCAGTGGAGCGCCTCGGCGCGGCTCGTCGACCTGCGGGCGGAGGGGCGCGTCGGCGAGCAGGACGCCTCGCTCTCCGGCGCGCGCGGCTACTTCCGCGTCGACGGCTTCGGCTCCCACGCCGACCTGCAGCCCTTCGGCGTCCTGTTCAAGGAGGCGCGGCTCGGGCGCGTGGCGCTCGATGCCGGCAGCTTCTGGTTCCGCGGCGGCGGATCCTCGCTCCTGCTCACCGAGGGGCGCGCCGGATTCTGCGGCGGCGTGGTCCGCGTCTACGCGCTGCACATGAACCTCGCGAGCCTCGACGCCGGCTTCACGGTCCTCATGGACGGCCTCGAGGCGGGCGAGGTGCTCGGACTCTTCCCGGACGTGCGCGGCAGCGCGACCGGAAAGCTCTACGGCAAGCTGCCGCTCGCGATCCGCAAGGGTTCCGCCGTGCGCCTGCGCGACGCCTACCTCTTCTCGCCGCCCGGACAGGTCGGACGCATCGAGCTGGAGGACCCCGCCGTCGTCGTCGACAAGCTCCGCGCGTCCGGACTTCCGGAGGAGGCGTGCGCCTCGCTCGAGCAGGCGCTGCGCAACCTCGACTACGACGTGCTCCGCCTCGACCTCACGAGGGGCGAGGACGGCGGGAACCGCCTCGCGATCCGCCTCGACGGCTCCGCCGCCGAAGGGAAGAAGAGGACGCCGGTCAACCTGCGCCTCAACCTCAACGGCGACCTCGAGGAGACGATCAACCTCGCCCTCGCCGCCGCCGGCCTCCGTCCGCCGCCGGCCGGTTCCTCCGACGCCGATCGCTAGCCGCGCCACCGAACCGGGCGTGACTTTCGCGCGTTAATGTCGTATGATGGACCCCGTTTCCGCACACGCCATGCCCGCACCACGAAAGAACCTGGCCGTCGGCCATTTTTACAACGCCCCCTTCCGGGAGGCGTGCGCGCCCTTCCTGCCGCGCATCGCCGAGGTCTTCTTCGCCTGGCCCGGCGTGCTCTCGTGCCGCCCCGCGCCGACGTTCACGCCCGAGGTGCGCGAACGGCTGCTCGGCGACCTGCGATGGGCGCGCGAGAACGGCCTTCGCCTCGACACGCTCTTCAACGCGAACTGCTACGGCGACGAGGCGATTTCGCCCGAGCTCGCGGACTTCGTCTCGAAGGTCCTTCGCGAGATGGACGCGGAAGGGCTCTTCCCGGACGTCGTCACCACGACCTCGCCGTTCGTCGCGCGCGTCCTCCGGGTCCGCTTCCCCGGCGTGCGCGTCCGCGCGTCCGTGAACATGCGGATGCACGGCACGATCGGCTTCGACTACGCGTCCGACCTCTTCGACGAGTTCTACCTCTCGCGCGAGCGCCAGCGCGACCTGCGCTACGCGCGGCGCGCCGCCGAATGGGCGCGCGAGCGCGGCAAGGTCGTCGGCATGCAGGTCAACAGCGGCTGCCTGCGCGAGTGCCCGTTCCAGACGTTCCACGACAACCTGCACGGCCACGGCGACGGCCGCCGGCCGAAGGACGTCGAGACGGCGAAGGCGTTCGACTTCTCGTTCTTCCGCTGCAAGACGCACTACGCCCGGGGCGGCGACGCGCTCGAGGACTTCCTGCGCGCGACGTGGATCCGCCCGGAGGACGTCCCGCTCTGGGAGGAGGCCGGCATCTCGCTCTTCAAGGTCGCGATCCGCCGCCACCCGAGCCCCGTCGAGACGCTGCGCGCCTACGCGGAGTACTCGTTCGACGGCAACCTCGTCTCGCTCATGGACCCGGACCACTCCGCCGCGTTCGCGCCGCGGATCGTGGACAACAGGCGCTTCCCGTCGGACTGGGCGACGAGCGGCACCGGCGGGCTCTGCGCCGGCGACTGCACGCATTGCGGCCGCTGCGCGGAGGTCTTCCGCCGCGTCTGCGTCGAGCCCGGCGCCCGGTAGGCGGGCGTCCGGACGCTACTTCTTCCGACCGACGAGGATCACGGTCGAGGGGATGCGGTCCAGCTCCCCGCCGTGGTTGGCCCAGTCGTCGCTCGTGTAGGGCGCGTCGGGCGTCGCGGGCGGTTCGAGGAGGGCCGTCACCTCGAGTCCGGCGGCCCGGAACCAGCCGAACCACGCCGAGACCGGCCACGCGCGGGAGACGGCGTGCCCGAAGGCGTCGTCGCGGACGTCGTCCGGCGGGGAGAAGTAGTCGCGCAGGAACAGCCCCGAGCCGGCGGCCCCAGCGTCGCGACCGGACTCGTCCTCCCATTCGCCCTCGATCCAGTCGCCGTTGAAGAGCGGATGGACCGTCGAGACGAGCACCGTGCCGCCCCTCTTCGCGGCGGCGGCCATCGCGCGCACGATGTCGCCCGGGGCCTCGACGAACTCGAGGGCATGCGAGCTGTGGACGAGATCGAAGCGTCGCGGAGGCGGCGGCGCGCCGGCGAAGTCCTCCAGCGACGAGCGGCGGAAGGCGACGCGGACCCCCTCGCGCGCGGCGAGGGCGCGGGCGTGCGCGAGCTGCCCCTCCGAGATGTCGAACGCCTCGCAGCGCACGCCCCGCTTCGCGAGATAGACGCTGTTCTGCCCGCCGCCGCAGCCGAGCTCGAGCGCGGACGAGCCGGCGCCGAGCGGGGGAAGCAGGCCCAGCTCCCGTTCGCCGGGGATCTGCGGCCCGTAGTGGAAGTCGTCCGTTCGGATGCGCGTGATGCGCGCATAGACGGGCGAGAGGGAGTCCCAGTAGCCGCATTGGCGGGCGGGGGAGACGGTTTGGCGGTTGACGGGCATGGGGGAATGGGTTCGGGAACGCGCGGAATTCTACCGGATCGCCAGCCGGGGCGCAAATCCTTCGGGCTTGAACCGATTGCCCGCGCCGTGGTATCATGCGCACTATGAAAGCCATCTCCGTCCATCCCTCCCCCGCCGCGCCGGGCGCTCCGCGCCCCACCTGGGCCAAGGTCGCCTCGCACTCCCACATGGTCCGCTCCCAGAAGATCTCGCAGGAGGAGTCGACCGCCCAGCTCCGCGCCTGGGAGAGGCGCACCGGCGTCCGCGCGATTGGCATGGGCTCGCCCTGGACCGCCGCCAACGCGCGCGTCTACGGCTACTGGGAGCACCAGGAGCGCGACCGCTACTTCGCCGGACTCCTCTCCGACGCCGAGCGCGAGGAGGCGCTCGGCCGCGCGGACGTCGAGGGCGCCGTCCGCGCCGCGAACGAGGCCTCCGCGGGCGAGGTCCTGCACTACCTCGACAACGAGACGCCCAAGCAGCGCTACGGCCACATGTGGCACGTCGGGTTCCAGCTGCAGGTCCCCGCGTGGCACGACTACGACCAGGACCGCCGCGTATCCTACTGCGACCTCGACCCGGTCGAGGACCCGAACCCGCTCGACCCGCGCGGCGCGCACTACCGCCGCACCTACTCCGAGATCGTCGCGCGCCAGCGCGCCGCCGGCGCGATCTCCGTCTGGGCCCACCCCACGAGCTGGTGGTGGTACAAGGACTTCTTCACGACCAACATCGCCGCCGCGATGCCGCCGAACCTCTACGCCGACGGCTTCCTCGACGGCCTCACCGTCCAGGGCTACGACCCCTACCACCGCGACTACCAGGCGCTCTGGTTCGAGCTCCTGGACCGCGGCTGGCGCGCCCCGGGCTTCTCCGAGCTCGATCTCTGCCCCGGCACCGGCCCGGACGGCAAGGGCTCCGCGCTCTTCAGCTGCATCCCCGGCCCCGACCGCGCGCCGACGATGGAGGGGATGCTCGCCGCCTTCCGCGCCGCGCGCCACTCGATGTCGAGCGGCCCCTACCTCACGCTCGAGGTCGATGGCGCCCCCCAGGGCTCGGAGATCCCCTCCGGCGCCGGCGCCGCGCACCGCGCCCGCGTCGTCGCCTGGCCCGCGCCCGGAGAGTCCGTCCTCTCGCGCGTCGAGCTGCTCGGCCCCGGCGGCGACGTCCTCGCCTGCGCCGAGAACTTCCCCGGCGGCACGGTCGAGTTCGACGTCGAGGGCGACGCCAGCGGCGGCTGGCTCGTCGCGCGCGCCTTCGGCGAGCACGACGGCGACTACGCCGCGAAGCGCCAGCAGGAGACGAAGCACTGCGCGCTCACGAACCCCGTCCGCCTCCTCGCCCCGCACACGCCGCGCCCGACGCCCGTCCGCACTTCGGTGCGCCTCCGCGCCGGCGCCGCCGCCGGCGCGCCGCTGCGGCTCGTCGCGGCC
>CACWKU010000046.1:18346-18983 GCA_902761575.1 uncultured bacterium | reverse complement strand
CCGCCTTCGCCGCCGCCGCGGAGGGACGCGCGCCCGTGCGCCGCGCGGAAGACCCCGGCGCACGCACGCTCCTCTACGTCGGGCGCTCGGACCCCTACAAGAACGTCCCGCTGCTCGTCGAGGCCTTCGCGGCGGCCCGAGCCCGCGCGCCGTGGCCGCTGCGGCTCGTCGTGGCGGGGTCCCGCGACCCGCGCTACCCGGAGGCGGAGGACCGCGCCCGCGCGCTCGGCGTCGCGGACGCCGTGGCGTTCGCCGGGGCGCTCCCGTTTCCGGAGCTCGTCTCGTGCTACCGCGAGGCGGACCTGCTCGTCCATCCCTCGCGCTACGAAGGCTTCGGCCTGCAGATCGCCGAGGCGTTCGCGTCGGGCCTGCCCGTGATCTGCTCCGACGGCGGCGCCGCGCCCGAGGTCGCCGGTGTCGCCGCCCGCGTCGTCCCGCTCGCGGGCGGGGCGCCGGCCTTCGCCGAGGCGATCCTCTCCCTTCTTTCCGATTCCGCGGAGCTCGCGCGCCTCCGGGAGGCCGGCCTCCGCCGCGCGGCCTCCTTCACGTGGGAGCGTGCCGCGCGGGAGATCGCCGCGGCCTACGACGAGGAAAAGTGAATATTCGGCCGGCGGGATTCGTCGGAGGAAAAGCGCGA
>CACWKU010000046.1:0-18314 GCA_902761575.1 uncultured bacterium | reverse complement strand
TCCCGCCTCCTCGTCCTCGCCGCCTGCGCCGCGCTCGCCGCCGCGCCCACCCCCTCGCGCGCCGACTCGTTCGGCGCCGTCTGCGAGGGCGCCCTCTACGCCGGGGCCGCCTCGCCGCTCGTCCTCGTCGGCGCGATCGCCGGGGTGGGCGCCGTCGTGGTCGGCGGCTACACGGCCTTCGACGTCGGAGAATCGTTCTACGTCGGCTTCCGCGAGACGTCCCGCGCGCTGCAGGACGTTCCGCCGAAGCCGTTCGTCGCACCCGGCGAGTTCGGCCGGAACAACGCGATGCTCGGCGCGGAGATGGAGGCGGGCGAAGGCGGGGACGGCATCCCCCAGATCGCCGACCTCGCCATCGACCCGCGCCTGCAGATCGGCGACGGTGACACGGACGTGATCGGCCTCCGCCTCGCGCTTTTCTCGGCCGAGAACCGGAACGTCTCCGGCCTCGACGTCTGCCTGCTCGCCGGACACACGATCGGCGACGAGACCGGCGTCCAGATCGGCCTCTTCGACCTCGTGGGCGGCGATACGACGGGTCTCCAGCTGGGCGGACTGTCGGCCGTCTCGCGCGGAACACTGCGAGGCATCCAGGTCGCGGGACTCTTCGGGACCGCGGCGGGCGACGAGCCCTCCTACGGCCTGCAGCTCGCCGCCATCGCCGCCCGCGCCCGCGAATTCCGCGGCGTCCAGCTCGGCTACGTCGCCGTGGCCGACGACCTCCGGGGCCTCCAGCTCGGCGGTTACGCCGAGGCGGACCGCGTCCTCGGCGGACAGGTCGCGCTCGCCTCTCGCGCCGACTCGGTCGACGGGTTCCAGGCGGGGCTCGTGAACATCTGCCTCGACCTCGACGCCGCGCCGCGCGCCGGCGAGATGCACGGCGCACAGATCGGCCTCGTGAACGTCTGCGACAGCGGCGCGGGCCTCCAGCTCGGCCTCTGGAACCAGGCGCGGACCTTCGCCGGCGTCCAGATCGGGCTCTGCAACGTCATCTCCGAGGGTCCGGTCCCGTTCCTCCCGATCGTCAACGCGTCGTTCTAGCGCACCGGTGGCGCCTTGCGGCGAAGCGGCGTGGCGTGGTAGAATCCCGCGCCATGGAAACCGAACCCACCCAGCCGGCGATCCGCATCGGCGCCGACGGCATCGACGTGCACAAGGTCGAGGAGGAGATTCTCGCCGCGGTCGCTGAGAAGCGAGCCGCCGGCGTCTACGACGACGACCTCGTCGCCCGCGCCGAGCGAAACAACCTGCTTACGCTGAAGGACGACGAGTCCTTCATGGAGCAGTACCTCGTCTGCCTCCGCCAGATCGTCCCCGTCGACATCAACGACTTCGAGATTCCGGAGCGCCGATCCCGCTTCGCTCCGATCTCCAAGGCGATCAAGAAGGTGATCTGGAAGCTCCTGAAGTTCTACACCTACCGCCTCTGGTCCCAGCAGAACCAGACGAACAACGTTCTCCTTGCGGCGATCGAGATCATGGACCGCCGCCACAAGAAGGAGGTGGCGGAGCTCAAGGCCCGCATCGAGGCGCTGGAGGGGAAGTGAACCTCGCCTTCGTCTCCCCGCGCCTGCACGAGCCCGGCACCGTCGGCGGCGCCGAGACGCTGATCTACTCGCTCGCGCAGGACGCGGTCCGGCTCGGGCACCGCGTGGAGATGCTCTGCACCTGCGCGAAGAACCATTTCAACTGGGCGAACGAGCTGCCCGAGGGATCGTTCGAGCGCGACGGCATGACGGTCCGTCGCTTCCCGGCCGACCCGCTGAAGGTCGACTCCTTCGCGCGCCTGCAGATCGACCTCTCCCGCGGCCGCCGCCTCTCCGACGCCGAGGAGGCGGAGTGGCTCCGCTCCGGCGTCAACTCCTCGGCCCTCGTCGCCTGGCTGCGCGAGCACGCCGCCGACTACGACCGCGTCGTCGCGGGGCCCTACCTCTTCGCCCTGATCCGAGAGGCGTGCCTCGCCGTGCCGGAGAAGATGCTTCTCGTCCCGTGCTTCCACGACGAGAACTACGCCCGCATCCGCGCCCTCCAGGCCGCCTTCCGCGGCGTGCGCGGCTTCCTCTTCAACACGGATCCGGAGCGGCGCCTCGCCCACCGCCTGATGCCCGGCCTCGCGCCGCGCGTCGAGGAGGTCGTCGCGATGGGCATCGAGCCGTTCGAGGCGGACAAGGGCGCCTTCGCCGCGCGCACCGGGATCGCGCAGTCCTACGTGGTCTACAGCGGCCGGCGCGAGGAGGGCAAGGGGACGCCGATCCTCGTCGACTTCCTCGACTGCTTCCGCCGCCGCACGAAGCGCGACGTCCATCTCGTGATGACCGGCTCCGGTCCGGTCGACGTCCCGCCGACGCTCGCGCCGGCGTTCCACGACCTCGGATTCGTCTCCGAGCAGGAGAAGCGCGAGGCGATGGCCGGCGCGGTCGCGTTCGTCCACCCGTCCGTCAACGAGAGTCTCTCGATCGTCGTGCTGGAGTCGTGGCTCGCGCGCACCCCGGCGCTCGTCCACGCGCGAGGCGAGGTGCTGCGCTGGCAGTGCGAGAGCTCGTGCGGCGGGCTCTGGTTCGGGTGCTATCCGGAGTTCGAGGAGGCGCTGCTCTGGCTCCTCGACAACCCCGCGAAGGCCGCGATCCTCGCGGAGCAGGGGCGCCGCTACACGCTGGAGCGCTACGCGCCGGATGCGGTCCGCGCCCGCTTCGCCGCGGCGCTGGAGAGGTAGAGCGCGATGTCCCTCCTGCTCCCGGTCCTCGCCGTCCTCGCCGGACTCGCCGCGCTCGTGTGGAGCGCGGGCCGGTTCGTCGACGGCGCCGCGGCCTCGGCGCGCCTCCTCGGCGTGCCGGCGCTGCTCGTCGGGATGGTGGTCGTCGGGTTCGGGACGTCCGCGCCGGAGCTCACCGTCTCGGCGATCTCGGCGTGGCGCGGCAACTCCTCCATCGCGCTCGGCAACGCCTGGGGCTCGAACATCTGCAACATCGGGCTCATCCTCGGCGTCGCGGCCGCCATCTCGCCGCTCGCCATCCGCCGGGAGGCGCTCCGCTTCGACCTCCCGATCCTCTTCGGAACGACGGTCCTCTCGTGGTTCCTCCTCGCGGACGGCGCCCTCTCCCGAGCGGACGCCTTCGTCCTGCTCGTCGCCTTCTCCGCGTGGCTCGGCACGTCGGTCCGCCGCGCCGTCCGCGGCGGCGCGGCGCCGGAGTCCGCCTCCGCGGACGCGCCCGGCGCCGGACTCTCGGGCCGCATGGCCGCGTTCTGGACGGTCCTCGGGCTCGTCGTCCTCGTCGTCTCGTCGCGCGTCCTCGTGTGGGGCGCGGTCGAGCTCGCGCAGGCGATCGGCGTGAGCGACCTCGTGATCGGGCTCACCGTCGTGGCCGTGGGGACGTCGCTGCCGGAGCTGGCCTCGTCGATCGTCGCCGCGCGCAAGGGCGCGGACGACCTCGCCGTCGGCAACGTCATCGGCTCGAACCTCTTCAACACGCTCGCGGTGGTCGGACTCGCCGGCGCGATCCGGCCGATGGACGCGATCGACCCCGCCGTCTACGAGCGCGACGTCTCGTGGGCGTTCTTCCTCACGGGAATCCTTCTGCTGATCCTCCCGTTCCCGTGCCTCTATCGGAAGGCCGCGGAGCGGCGGATCGAGCGGCCGGGCGGCCTGCTGCTGCTCGCGCTCTACGCCGTCTATCTCGTCCAGCTTGTTCTCTGCGCGCGCATGCATGCGTAGCCCCGTCCGGAGCATTCCGGCTGCCGGCCGAAAAATCCCCTTGTTTCGCGCGCGCGAATTTGGTATACTACCCCCGACCCGCCTCTTCCGGCGGGGCGGGGCGTCGTGCCCCGCCCGCCGCCCCCGGCGGGGAAAGGACCGCCATGAAACGATTCATCCTTCCAGCCCTTCTCCTCTCCCTGCTTGCGGCGTCTCCCGCCGCCGCGGACTTCCAGTTTGGCAACTACTTCATCGACGGCGTTCCCGCCCGGGACGGAGTCACGTACTCGGTCGGCACGGACCTTCCGTTTTCCGTGACGATTCTCGGCGGGGCGTCGTTCGCGGATCTGGTCGTGACGTCCGACCGCTTCGGCGAGAACGTCTACCCGCTCGCGCGAGAAGAGGATTCCCCCGTTTGGAAGGGGACGTTGCCGACCAAGCGCGCCGCGGAGTATTCGGTCCGGGTCCGGGCGACGGACACGGCGGGTGACGATTTCCTTTCCGACGAAACGTGGTCCTACGTCGTCAGGCGGAAAATCGTCCGTTCTCCCCGGATGTCGCTCCAATTTGCCGCGGAACCGAACGCCCCGGCTCCGACGGACGGCGAACTCGGGTTTGCCGTCGTGGGTGTGGACGTGGAGCCGGATTCCGACGCGTTGAACGGGGCCGAGGTGACGGCACGCGTGTCGGGAACCGGATTTCAATACGTTTACGCCGACTGGACGCAGGGCAAAACGACGGTTCGTCTCTATTTGTCCGATACCGGCATAACGGATGACGAAACGGGATTTCCTATCTGGGCCGCGACGCTACCTTCCTGCCATGCCGGAAGAGCCTCCGTCGTCGTGACGGCCGAAGACGAATTGGGACGAACCCATTCCTACCCGTCGCAGGACTACACGATTGCCGAGAACACCTCAAACGCCAATCAAGGATTGACAAACCGTCGGTACCCGAACATGGATGGATGGACGGAACCGGCCGGATATCTGGGAACGTTGGATTCCAATTGGTATGGAGCATCAGTTCGCCGCATATCCGGCGCGACCCAGATGATCAGAATCATCGGAACGACGGACACGAACGAGGTCCCGACACATGCCGACGGAGCGGTCGCGGGATTCGTTCGGACGAACGGCAAATTGGTCACGGGCGTTGGAAGTATTTGGTTCAAAGCGAAAATGGCGACCACAAACGCCTTGGGCGGAACGCTTGTCATCGACAAGATCACGAGTGTCGGGTCGGGCATCAACGCCATCTATACATACCACAAATTGGCTGAAGTTTCGGTTCCTCAGGCCACGGCGGGTTTCGAGTGGTACCAGTTCCATTTGATCATCCAGGACAGTCCGGCGACCACGGCCGATCGCGCCTATTATCGAATCAGAAACAACACGCAGGCCGCGGATTCGTCGATGGAAGCCCGCGAAGCCGTCGCCGTCGACCTCCAGGACATCGTCCTCACGCCCGTCATTCCCGACGTGGAGGTCTACAAGGACGAGGCGGACTATTCTCCGGGTTATCCGTCGGTTCTCGACCCGATCGAGTTCCACATTTCCGTGAGCAACCGGTTCGCGTCCGCGCCGGCGGCAAACTTCACGCCGAAACTCGTCTGGCGCCAGAAGTCCGGCATCGACTGGGACGACTGGACGGAGACGCCGATGACGAACCGCATGGGCCGCACGGATACCGGCGACGGCACGTACGCCTGCGTCCTCACCGACAAGGACATCACGGACGGCGCGTTTGAGTACTTCTACGAAGTCGACTTCACGGGCTACACGCCGACGTTCCCGGCCATCAAGAGTCCTCAAGACGACATCATGAACCTCGTTGTCAACGATCGGGTCGGTTGGGGAGTTTCTTACCTCATCCACACCAACGCCCTCGCGCTGCTCACGGACGCCAACGGGAACGTCAACGAAGGCCGCTCGCCGGCGTATTACCCCGACTTCAAGGCCAAGTACCTGGAGGGCGCCCACAACAGCGCCTACGCGAACTACGCGCAGAGTTTCGACATCGTTCCCGGCACGCCGGCGGAGACGTCCGGCTCCTGGTGGGACTTCACGAGTCGGTTCGACCTGCACGAACTCGACCTTGGCTGGCCGGTCGCGCAAGGCACCTACATGGTCCTTCCGACGAAGAACGAAGCCGTCCCTCAACCCCGCACGATCGAAGTCGAAGCCGAATACAAGTACATGACGTTCCTCGCGCCGGACGGCATCCGGCGCTTCCGGTCGCACTACAACGGCGTCGCGGCGGTGACGCGCGACCTGTCGGAGGATTTGCCGCGTCCGGAATGGCTCGACTTCGCCTATCCGATGCAGCACGTCGGCGACTACACGTGGCAGGCCATCATCCCGATGTCCGGCGCAATCGACCACTTCTTCTCCGTGACGGGCGCGATGTACCACGCCGAGGGCGCCACGGCCTACGATCCCGGTCCGTTCGAGTGGCTCCAGCTCGACCAGAAGGAGACGGACATCAACCCGCCGATGAACGGCGACCTCGCGGGCCGTTCCCACCTGCGGCGCTTCCAGGCGTATCCGACGAACCTCGTCTCGACGGTCTGGGGCGTCACCAACTACGTCGAATACACGCCCACGTGGACGACCGGGACCTACGTCGGCCTCGTGACGAACGAACTGGAGGAGGGGCAGGCCCCGACGGAAGCGGACGTCGTCTACTGGCACCGGCGCCTCCACTTCGACTACGACCGCGCGACCGGCTACATCCAGACGAACGCCGTGACGGTCGAGGAAAACTACTGGGTTTCCGAAGACAACCGTTCCGTCGAAATCCTCGAGCGGCGCGACTTCGCGTCGATCATCTCCGACGTCGACAACGGCCGCGGCGGGACGGCCTGCTACGTGACGAACCAGACGCGCGTGGCGGAGAGCATCGACCAGAAGCGCATCACCGAGAAGGTCCCGATGCAGCAGGTCCGGACCGTCTACGAACCGTCGGACGAGGACCTCGAGGCGGAAGGCGAGGCGGAGTGGACGGCCTACCATCCGGGCGAGGGCGCGTTCCCCGGCTGGCAGTCGACGCGCACGCGCGTCCAGATCGACTACGCCGGCTTCCTCATGTACCGCTTCTGCACAACCAACGGCTCCTGGCAGATCCGCCGCGCCGCGTGGCAGGACTTCAACACGTGGCAGGCGGACAACTCCAAGTACTCGCGCTCGTTCGGCATCTACGACATGAAGACGTTCGAGAGCGACCTCGAGGGCCGCGACCTCACGGAGTTCGAGAACAACCTCGATTTCTCGACGATGGACGACAACAATCTCGTCCCGGCCACGACGGGCTGGAGCGACTCGCTCACGAACCTCTATTGGAACGGCTTCGCGGGGACGGGCATGCGCATCGTCCAGGACCGCACGCCCGCCAAGGCCGGTTCCCGGTCGCGCAACGCCTCGATCTGGCTCAACACGCACCCGACGAAGCAGGGTCCCGGCCACCTCGAGACGACGATGGCCCAGCGCGGCGCGCAGGGCCGCGGCACGTTCGCGTTGCGCGTGCGCTCCGCCTCCGACGACGACCGCAACGTCACCTGGAAAGCTGCCGGCGAAATGCAGGACTACATGGTCGTCGCCCGCATCGCGAACCCCGCGGAGAAGGACGTCTCCGACGCCGAGCATTCGCTCTCCCTCATCGGCTACTACGAGGATCCTTTCAACTACTGGGAGGCGCGCATCATCCAGAAGTCCTGGATCACGGGGGACACGAGGAGGCCGGAGCGCACGTGGTTCGAAGTTCACATCTACAAGTGGACGGAGGGAGATTGCAGGGAGGTCTTCGGAAAAGTCTCCCACAAAAACATGTGGGGAGACCAGAATTATACGGTGAACGACACCAAGTTGGCGACGTTCCCCGGCTGGTCGGGGGCGACGGCGACCGGCGCACGCAACAACAACTACTGGGACAATCCCGCGAAGGACGGAACGTTCCTCCGGACGAGCACAGGCGGCTGGACGTTTGCATTCGAGGTGAAAACCGAGGGTGGTGTGGCCAAACCGGCCCTCTACGCCTTCTACACGGACGATTTGACGGATCCCGCCCGCCAGGCGGAAGACAAAAGGCGCTACTTCAAATACGACGCGTCCGCCGCCTCCAACCTCACCGGAGGCTCGACGAAGGGCCGCCCGGGCTACAACATGCGCGACTGCGGCCTGAAAATCAATCCCTACGCGATGACCTTGTCGGAATGGAACGCCCGTATCGGAACGGCAAACCTCTTCACGTATTCGACGGCCGCCGAACTCGGCACCATGTGCGCGAGCTTGACGGGATGGGACTTCAGCGACAAGGCGACGTACGACAGAGACCAGAAGATCAACGTCTGGGCCGTCGAAAGCGATAGCACGATCAGCTATTCGAATCCCATTCGGCTCACCCGTCCCGCCCCGAAGGTCTGGTACCGCGTGAAGGTCTACCGGACCCAAGCGGAAGAAACCGAAGATTTCATGGCTCCCATCGGAAAGAGCGTGTCCGGTGGCGGTTATGCCTCGTGGCGCGAAGATTGGGACGCCTACCACGGCGCGGCCCGCAAGGACGGGCCTCAGTCCGTCGAGTCCTGGAAATGGACGCCCGTCGAAATTCCGCTTTCGTTCTGGGACGAGACGTTTCTCAACGTGTCGGCATTGCCGGACGACGGATCCTCCTACGACCCGTCCCTGTCCAACGAGCACATGTCCCACGGCGTGCTGGCGGTGGACGATCTCTCCTGCGACGAATGGCGCGGCGTGACGGTCTACGACGAGGACTACCGCCAAACCGCGGCTCCCGAACGCAACGAAACCGACTCGTTCGTCGCGACCTACGCGGCGATCGCGGCGGACGGCCGCACCGGCCGGCGCTACGAGCTCAACCGCTCGCGCGCCAACCCCCGCAAATCGCAGTCGATCGACACGCCGCTCCTGGTCCGCGGCGTGGGCGACGTCCTGTTCTCCTACCGCGTCGAGGGGAGCCCCGTCGAAGTCGCCGTCCGCGTCGTCAACGAATCGGGCACCAAGGCGGCCGACCTCTTCGCGACGAACCTGCCCGTCGGCGCCGCGGGGACGCTCTACGTCCCGTGCCTCTCCAACATCACGGGCCGCCTCCGCATCGAGGCGCGGACCCCGGAATACGCCGCCGAGGGCGCGCTCGGCACGGTGTTCGTGGACAACGTCCGCGCGACGGACTATCCCGTGACGGGCGACACCTCGTGGGAAGTCTACAACGCGCTCGTCTCGAGCTTCCCGGACCGGCGCGCGATCAAGTTCGACGGCACGTCCGAAGGCGCCGCTTCCTACCGCTCCATGGTCCTCAACGACGGCGTGCGGAAGGACACGCTTCAGGACCACACGTTCGACGAACACGTGCCGTTCGTCCAGACGCCCTCCATCGAAACGGGCGTGGGCGAAGTCTCGTTCTGGTACCGCGCGGCGCCGGAGAACGGCGGCCGGCCGGCGAAGATCTCGCTCATGGTGGCGGACACGAGCCGCCGGCCGGACGGCCCGCCGGACTGGCACGAACTCACGGCCGACGACCTGAGCTGGGACGACAAGACCTACGGCCAGGACAAGCAGTCCGACCCGAACTGGCAGGAGCAGGCGGCCCAGCTCGCCGCGCTTTCGAGCGTCACAAACTCGCGCTGGAAGTACTTCAACGTCGAGTTCTACCAGAAGGACTACCGCGTCCTGCGCGTCGTCACGGGCGACCCGGACATGCAGGTTTCGTCCATCCCCGAGAGGAACCGCGTGATGCTCGACAACGTCCTCATCACCGAACCGGTCCGCGCTTCGATCGACGTGGGCTCGATCGAGTTCCTGCCGTCCATTCCGCTGAGCACGAAGCCGACCGGCGCAAAGGTGACGCTCGTCAATCCCAGAATGGGTCCGGAGAACATCAACGTGTACCTCGACTGGTTCGTCGCCCAGCCCGACGCCGAGCTCGAGCCCTTCCCGATCCGGACCGTCACGGTCGACTCCTACGAGAAGGCGATCCCGATGTACACCAACATCGTCATCGAAGGCGAGTCCATCCGCGTGAACTGGACGCGCTACCAGACGATCGCGGTGACGAACCTCTCGACGGAGATCACGCGGCTCTCTCCGGAAATGAAGGACGACGCCGCGCGCAAGTGGGGCTACGACGCGTGGAAGGGCGACCCCCGCATGCGCGAAATCGCCTTCACGAACGCCCCGGGCGACGCCTACACGTTCTATTCGACGGACACGATTCCGACGGACACGTTCCCGGCGGACACGGTGTTCCAGTACTGCGTCCGTGTCGAATACACGGGCAAGTTCTCCTCCGACGTCCTTTCCGAGAAGCAGGGCAAGGTCCGCAACGGCTTCTGGTTCGACAACCCGTCCTGGTACGATCCGATCGACCTCAACACCGCGTTCGGGACGGAAGATCATCCCGTCGCCCACGCCTTCGTCTTCTCCTGCACGACGAACGTTGTCGCCTTCAACGAGTTCCGCCCCTGGCTGGGCTACCAGAACCACCAGGACACGCAGTTCGTCGAACTGCTCGGGCCGGAGGGGGCGAAGATCGGCGGCTGGTCGATCGAGCATTTCGGCGTGGAGAACAACGCGCTGAGCCCGACCTTCGTCTTCTACACCAACGTCCTTGCGAAGGGCGCCGCGTTCCTCCCCGTGAACAACGCGACGACGAACAAGGGCTGGGGCGCCTACGTCCTCGGCTGCTCCGGGATCGAGGGGAGGCAGGAAGACCTCTTCCCGGTCGAGTCCGAGTCGAACACCTCGATCGACCAGCACGTCCACCCGTTCCTCAACATCCCCGGCGCGATGCGCCTGCGCCGCTCGATGGGCGCCTACGCCGACAAGATCGTCTGGGGAGACCACGACGTCATCACGGATCTCGAGAAGCTCATGGGATTCACGTGGGCGAACACGATGAGCGGCTACGACGCGTTCTGGACGGAAGACAACATCTGGTCCGTGTTCAACCGCGAAGGCGAAATCGGCGGCCAGATGGTCTGGCGCACGACCGGTTCCGACACGCTCGGCGGCTACAACCGCGAGCAGGAGCGCTACCTGCCGTGGCTCGAAGAGCACGACGAAAAGCCCAAAATCCTGCCGGAACTCGACCGCCCGCGGATCACGGAAATCGCGCCCGCCGGCGACGGTTTCATGCGCGTCTCCTTCCAGGTCCGCGTGCTCAACGGCGTCGCCCTCGAAGCCGACTCCGGTTTCACGTGGGACGTGGAACGCTCGGCGGCGGTCGGCGAAGACGAGGAGTGGGATTCGATGGTCAAGGTCGACCATCTGGTCATGCCGGAGGTCACCGCCCCGGCGGACGGGACGTGGTCGGAGGACTTCTCGGTCCGCGTGCCCGTGCAGGCCGGCGCCGGGTCGCGGTTCTACCGGATCACGGCGACGGCGCCGAAAAATCATTAGGATGATTCGGCTCGAGGCGTTCGAAGACACGCTTCACGGCGTCCTGTCGGAGATCGACGGGGCGCTGGAGGAGAGCTGGGGCTCGCGGTGGCCGCTGCACCCGGCCCGGCCGCCGCGCGGCGCGGCCGCGAACCCGCAGTACGACGGCCTCTTCCGCGTGACCGCCTCCTTCACCGCCGGCTACGGCTCGACGTGGGGCCCGGGCTACCTCTTTCGCGTGGAGTTCTCCACGCTCTCCCCGATTCCGGCCAACGCACGGGCGGAGATCGAGGAGGCGGCCGTCGCGCTCCTTCGCGAGGGCCTCGCCCGCGCCTTTCCCGGCCGCGACCTGCGCGTCGACCGCGACGGCGCCGTCTACAAGATCCACGGCGATCTCTCCCTCGCGTAGGTCGCCCGCGCTCCCTCCCGGCCGCGGGCGTTCGCCTCCTGCTCCGGCCGTGCCGAGCAGACAAAAAATCCCCTTGACTCCCGCGCGCGTACGTACTACACTTCCCCCTACCGGAAAGCCACCGGAGGACGCATTGCGCCTCCCGGCCGCCGACCGGCCCAAAACCAACCAACAAGGAAACCAAACCATGAAAACACTCCAATGGGCGGCCGCCGCGCTCGCCGTGGGTGCGCTCGCCCTCCCTTCGGGAGCGGAGACCGTGACCACGAACGACTGGTGGGACGTCAGGTTCGAGTCGCCGACACCAACGGGCGTGAATCTCGAAATCGGTGAACTCGGTGCGCTGACGAACTTCGACAACCAGGCACTGGGAACGGTCAAGCCCTACCTCTCCGGACAGTGGTCGATGATCGACGGCGACGAATCCTACGTCACCAACGAGTTCAACACCGTTACGACGAACGGCGTCACGTTCGGCGGCGACTGGTGCATCAAACTCGACACGCAGGGCAACGACCTGACGTGGACGCCGACGAACAATC
The DNA here is from genome assembly GCA_902761575.1 of uncultured bacterium. Classification (GTDB taxonomy): domain Bacteria; phylum Verrucomicrobiota; class Kiritimatiellia; order RFP12; family UBA3636; genus UBA3636. Next base: position 6,281 of record CACWKU010000046.1, on the reverse strand, counting down.
CCGTCGCCGACATCACGACGCTCGTCGACGCAGACCTCTACCTCGTCGGCTCCGATTCGCCGCCCGACGCGAGCGATTTCGATGGTACTAGCGACGTTCAGACCGCTATCTACCTCAAGAACGAAACGGACGAAGCCACGGGAGAGACAACCAATTCGGTTCTCTGTGTCTATGTCCGCAATTCAAGCGGCGGCAACTACTGGCAGGAACTCGACGGCGTCGAACTGAAGGACAACGCATGGGCGCATGTCCAAGTTTCCGTAGATCACACGGGAGATCTTCCCGAAGTCAAGGTTTTCGTGAATGGGACTCAAATGTATGCCCGCGGCGGAACTTCCGCGGACAATCATTGGACGGCCGCAAACGGAAGAACATCCGGTGACGCCCACAAAGTTTCGTCCGTTGCTTTCCGCGGCACCGGCGCCGTCGACAACTTCACCGGCAAGACGCTGCAGACGTCGTATTCCGAGTACGACTTCACGGCGGAAGTGTACATGAACGACAGCCTTGTCGAAACGGGAACCGGAGTCAACCAGACGAAGGTCGTTCACGCACAGGCGGGGTCCGACAAGGCGGCGACGTTCACGGGCTTCAAATTCCACGATTTCGTTGCCGGATCGCATGCGACCACCTTCTCGCTGGAGAAGATCGAACTGATCAATCTGTCGGACGGGACCACGGCCACGTACACGTACACGTACGACAACACGGCCCACCAGATCACGGAAAACACTCCTTCGGAGAACATCGTGTTCGCGACGGACACTTACGACGATGAAGACGAGGAAACCGGAGACATAACCAAGGTAACATACCAAACGGGTGTTTTCACGATTCTCGCTCCGACTGTCGGTGCAACCGCAGACGCCGTCATTGCGAAGGTTTATTTCGAAAACCTCTCCGAACCCGGCACCTACAACGCCCAGGCGACGACGACGATCGGCGGAACGACGACGACCGACTCCAAGAAGGTGCGTCCTTCGGAGTTCGCGGAACAGGGCGCCACGAAGACGATCACATGGGAGTTCCCGGCCACGAAGGACGGCAACGTGCTCAGCACGATCCAGCTCTACAACGGCGCCACGCTCGAATACGCCGACAAGACCGCGACGGTGACCGTCACGACCAACGCGGCGCTCCAGGCCGACACGCTCTTCGCGGCGGCCACCTACGGCGTCGGCTCGCTCGCCGAAGGCCAGGACCTGCGCTGGACCGAAGATGGTGGCCGCTACACGTTCACGCCGTACACCCCGCCGGTGGCGATGGTCGTTTCGGCCGATGGCACGACGACGAACGACACCTACACCACGCTCGCGGCCGCGGTTGAGGCGGCGCAGGACGGCGAAACGGTCGAACTGATTGCCGATGTGACGGTCGATGCGCGGATTGTCGTTACGAAATCCATGACGATCAACCTCGGAGGCCATGTGGTCTCCCGTACCGCGGATCCTGACGGTGACAACGGTAGCGTATTCCGCATGGATGGTAACGTGGTCGTTCTGGTCACGAACGGCGTGATCGACTGCAGCGGCGTCGACGACAGCTCGGTTGCCGCGAATGGCGTCTTTGCCATCGATGTCAAGAACGGTGCGTCGCTTACGCTCGCCGATCTTGAAATCACGGTCGACAGCGAGTGCGGTTCTTGCGTGTATCCGTGGGTTGGTTCTACCGTGACGATCACGAGCGGAACCTACAAGAACCTCACCACGACTCCCTACCGCTGGAAGTCTACCTGGATCGGCATGGCCGTGAACCAGGCCAACAAGGACAAGACCGGCAATGTTGCGACTCCGCTCATCTCGATCACCGGCGGTTCGTTCGCCCAGGTCGATCCCGCCCTGGGCGATGATTCGTGGGGCGAGGGCGAAGGCTCGTTCGTGGCCGAGGGCTACAAGTCCGTTTACGACGACACGACGGGCCTCTACAACGTCGTGCCCGACGTAAACATGGTCGAAATCACGTTCATGAACGGCGCGACGACTCTCTACACGACGCAAATCGTGGAGAATGCCGCGGTCGCCTATGTCGGCGAGACGCCCGTGAAGGAAGGGACCGACCAGTACTCCTACACGTTCGCCGGCTGGTCGACGACCGATGGCGGCGAGGCGCTCGAGAGCCTTCCGGACGCGACTGCGAACGCGACCTACTACGCCGTGTTCACGGAGTCCGTGAACCAGTACAAGGTCGAGTGGATCGTGGACGGCGTCCGCACCACGAACGAGTGGGCCTACGGCGCGACGCCGAGCTACGGCGCGGACGACCCGACGAAGGACCCCACGGACGCCACGAACTTCACGTTCAAGGCCTGGGATCCCGAGGTCGTCGCCGTCACCGGCTTCGCCTCCTACACGGCGACGTGGACGGAGACGGCGCGCACCTACGCGATCACGTTCCAGACCAACGGGGTCGACTACGCCACCGTGGCCGCCGAGTGGCACGCCACGGGCTACGCCCCGGCCGACCCGGCCGCCCCCGAGGGCAAGGTCTTCAAGGGCTGGGCCCTCTCGACCGCGCCCACCACGGTCCTTGACACGCTCCCGGAGGTCTCCGGCGCGGCGACCTACGTCGCGGTGTTCGAGGACGACGCGGTGGAGGTCCATGTGAACCCGGGCGACGGGCTTGACACGATCGAGAACGCCCCGGCGCCGATCGAGTTCACGGCGGCCGGTCTCTGCAAGATCGCCTTCAAGGCACCCGCCGCGGGCAAGTACGTGCTGATGACCAGCGAGACCGTGAACGGCACCTACCTGGCGGAGGGCACGCCGGTTGAGTTCGCCGCGGGAGACCTGGTCGTGCTCACCGAGACCACGGCCGGCACGACCAAGTTCTTCAAGATCGGCTACGAGAAGTAAGGCGGCCGACAGGCCTGCAAGGGGGCCGCGCCGCGAGGCGCGGCCCCCTTCTTTTTGTTGTCCGATCCGCGTCCGGAGCCCCGACCCGAGGGCCCGGCGCGCGCCCGAAGCGCGCGCGGGGTTCCACCGCCCCGGAAGTAGGTACGTCGAGGGGGCCTGAGCGGGCGAGGAGCCCGCCTACACGTTGAACAGGAACTCGACCATGTCGCCGTCCTGCATCTCGTACTCCTTGCCCTCCTCGCGGACAAGGCCGAGCTCGCGGCACTTCAGCTCCCCGCCGTGCGCGACGAAGTCCTCGTAGCGCACGACCTTCGCGCGGATGAAGCCGCGCTCGAAGTCGCTGTGGATCACGCCCGCGCACTTCGGCGCCTTCCAGCCGCGCCGGAACGTCCAGGCGCGCACCTCCTTGGGGCCGGCGGTGAGGAACGAGGCGAGGCCGAGCGTGCGGTAGCCGGTCTTCACGATGACGTCGAGGCCGCTCTCGGAGATGCCGTAGGAGGCGAGGAACTCGGCGCGCTCCTCGTCGGAGAGGCCCGCCATGTCCTGCTCCACCGCGGCGCAGATGCGGACGCACTCGCAGCCCGCCTTCTCCGCGAGGGCGCGCAGCGCGGCCTCGTGGGCGTTGCCGGCGGGGAGGCCGGCCTCGTCGACGTTCGCGACGTAGATGACCTTCTTGTCCGTGAGGTAGCGGCCCTCGCGCAGCGCCTCGGCGAGCAGGTCGTCGTCGTGGCGGTCGAAGGTGCGCACCGGCGCGCCGCCCTCCAGGTGGGCCTTGAGCGCCTCCAGGACCTCGAGCTCGGGGCGGACCTTCGGGTCGACCTTGGCGAGCTTGCCGACGCGGGCGACGCGCGCCTCGAGCACCTCGAGGTCGGCGAGCAGCAGCTCGTTCTCGATGATCGCGACGTCGCGCGCGGGGTCGATGGACCCCTCCACGTGGACGATGTCGCCGTTCTCGAAGCAGCGGACGACCTCGAGGATCGCGTTCGCGTCGCGGATGTTCGCGAGGAACTTGTTGCCGAGGCCCTCGCCCTTGCTGGCGCCCTTCACCAGTCCCGCGATGTCGACGAACTCGACCGTGGCGTGGATGACGTTCTGCGGGTGGACCATGTCCGCGAGGACCGCGAGGCGCGGGTCGGGGACGGGCACGACCGCCGTGTTGGGCTCGATCGTGCAGAAGGGGAAGTTCTCCGCCTTCGCGTTCTGAGCGCGGGTGAGGGCGTTGAAGAGGGTGGACTTGCCGACGTTGGGCAGGCCGACGATGCCGATGTTGAGTGCCATGTGCGTGTGTTCCTCGCGTGCGGCGGATGATACACCGCCGCGGCGCTCGGTTCAAGCCCCAATCGCGCGGGGATTTGCGCGCGGAGCGGCCATGTGGTAGACTCCGGGCCGACATCGTTCCCCGCCTTTCGCCCGCCACTCGTCCCCTTGACCATGCCCGTCGACGACTACAATCCCGACATCGCCCGGCGCGACCTGAAGTACTACATCTTCGACTGGGACGACAACATTCTGCGGATGCCGACCTACATCCATCTGGAGCGGCGCCTGCGGGACGGCTCGTGGGTGCCGCACCTAGTGTCGACCGCGCTCTTCTCCGTCATCCGCAACGACACGGTGAACTACCGTCCGCCGCAGGGCCAGTGGGAGAAGGCGTTCGTCGAGTTCCGGGACCCGGCCGAGCGCACGGAGAGCAAGTTCCTCGCCGACGCGCGCACCGCCATCGACCGCCTGCTCGAGGGCGTCGAGAAGCAGCCGCCATCCTTCAACACCTTCCGCAAGATCCTGCGCGAGGGGCGCATCTTCGCGATCGTCACCGCGCGCGGCCACGACCCCGCCACGCTGCGCAAGGGCGTGGAGATGTTCATCGACCGGATCCTCTCCGACGCCGAGAAGGCCGAGATGGTGCGCAACCTGCGCGGCTGGATCGTCTGCTACGAGGGGGAGGCCGCCAACGCGGCGATGACGGACGAACAGGTCGTCGACAACTACCTCTCGATGAACCGCTACCACGCCGTCACCAACCCCGCGTTCATCGCGGCGGTGAAGGCGCAGGGCACGCCCGGCGCGGAGAAGTCCGAGACGCGCAAGCAGTTCGCGATCCTCGACTTCCTCGAGTGGCTCTTCCGGATGATCGAGCGCATCGGCGCGCGCAAGCCGATCTCCGTCGGCTTCTCCGACGACGACCCGGGCAACGTCGCGGCCGTGGCGGACTTCATCCGCCACAATCTCGCCGAGCGGTTCCCGTCGGTGAAGTTCGTCGTCTACGACACGTCCGACCCCGACGTCGAGAAGGGCCACAAGCTCGTCGTCTCGGGCCAGCTGCCGCTCTTTTAGGTCACATGGTCACACGGTCACACGGTCACACGGTCTCACGTCATTTAGCATTCAGCATTCCATGCTCGAAACCATCGCCTCCCACCTCGAATCGATCGCCGCGCTGGCCCCGCACTGGGGCTTCGCGCTGATCTTCTTCTTCATGGCGGTCGAGAGCTCGTTCATCCCGTTCCCGAGCGAGGTGGTGATGCTGCCGGCCGGCTTCCTCGCGTTCCGCGGCGAGCTCACGCTCCATTCGCCGTGGCCGGACGCCGCACTGGCGCTTTTCTTCGGGACGCTCGGCTCCTTCGCCGGCGCGTGCGTGAACTACTGGCTGGGCCTCAAGCTCGGGCGGCCGTTCCTCTACCGCTACGGCAGGTGGTTCTTCCTCAAGCCCGCCACGCTGGAGCGCGCGGAGGAGCTCTTCCGGCGCTACGGCGACGTGACGACGTTCGTCTGCCGCCTCGTCACCGTGATCCGCCAGCTCATCTCCATCCCGGCCGGCTTTGCGCGGATGCCGTTCGGGCGCTTCGCGTTCTTCACCGTCCTCGGCGCCGGCATCTGGAACCTCATCCTGCTGGCCGTCGGCGCGTGGCTCGGGCGCGAGACGCAGGAGATGACCTACCTCGAGCTCGTGACGCGCGGCAAGGCGCTCGTCGCGGACCACTACGGCTGGATCCTCGCCGGGCTCGCGCTCGTCGTCGCCGTCTATGCCCTCTGCCACCGCCTCGCCGTCGGCGGCCGCGGCCGCGCCGCGGACGCTTCCACCCATTCCGCACCGCAGGAGACCTCCACATGAGCGCCGAAGAAGAAGAGATGAAGCAGCTTCGCGAGACGATCGCGGAGCTGGAGAAGTTCCACCAGGCGATGCCGGAGGACCGGCAGACGCTGGAGATCCTCGCCGTCGCCTACGGCAAGGTCGGCGACGCGGCGGGCCAGATCCGCGCGCTCGGCGGCCTCGCGGGCGTCCTGGTGCGCCAGAAGGACTGGGAGCACGCGCGCATCATCGCGGAGAACCTCCGCTCGTTCAAGGACGACCCCGCCGCGCAGGCCGCGGCGGACAAGGCCGAGGCCGCGCTCGCCGCCGCCGGGCAGGGCCCGGGCGCCGCCGCCGCC
>CACWKU010000045.1 GCA_902761575.1 uncultured bacterium | reverse complement strand
GATGCGCGCCGCGCGCGCGGCGGGGTCCTCGGCGAGCAGCGCCTTGAGCGCCGCAGCGATCGCGCCCGCGTCGAGCGGGTCGAACGTCAGCGCCGCGTCGCCGGCGATCTCGCCGAGCGAGCCGTTCTCCGAGCAGGCGCACGGCACGCCGCGCGCCATCGCCTCCGCGAGCGAGAGCCCGAAGCCCTCGAACAGGCTCGGGAACACGTAGAAGCCCGCCTCGCGCCAGAGCGGCTCCGCATCCTCGACGAAGCCCGTGAACCGGATCCGGTCCGCGTGCGGCGACGCGGCCGCCGCCGCGTGGACCGCCGCCGCGTCCTTCCAGTCCGCCCCCGCCAGCACGAGCGGATGCTTCTCCGCCAGCGCCCGCGGCAGCCGTCCGTAGGCCTCGATCAGGCGCACGTGGTTCTTGCCCGGATGCTCGATGCGGGAAATGTAGAGGATGGCGGCTTCGCCGCCGTTCGAAGGCTCGCTTCGCTCGCCGTTCCAGGTTCCAAGGCTCGCTTCGCTCGCCGTTCGAAGGTTCGAAGGTTCGAAGGTTCCCGATCGCGTTTTCGAACTTTCGAACTTTTGAACTTTCGAACTTTCGAACCGGTCTGGAAGACCGTTGTAAAGCACGGTCACGCGGTCGGCGGGACAGTGCCAGAAGCGGACCATGTCCGCCTTGGTGGCGCCGGAGACGGCGACGAGGCGCTGCGCGCGCTTGGCGAAGAAGGGCAGGACGTGCGCGAGATAGAACATCCGCGAGCGCGAATACTTGCCCGGGACGTGGAAGTTCGCCAGGTCGTGCACGGTTGCCGTCGTCGGGAGCGGATACCAGGCGCACGCGCGGCGGTTGGCCGCGCAGATCACGAACCCGTCGAACTCTTTCCGGTGCCGCCGGATGCGCAGCGGCAGGACGAACAGGTGCCAGAACATCGACGCCACCGCGCGCCGCGTCCACCGCGGCGCGCGCCAGACACCGGCGTCCTCCGCGCCGAGCGAACCGGCCTCGACATCCGGCTCGACGACGAGCGTGAGCTCGTGCCCCTGCTCGCGCAACGCCCGCACGACCTCCCGCGCATACACGGAGAGACCGCTCTTGCCGCCGTCGAACGGAATGCAGGAGACGAGCAGTCGCATGCCGGAAACGCTAGAACTTCGCGTCGGCGACGGTGGGGACGATCTCGAAGACGCGGCTCACCTTGGTGATGTCGAAGACGATCTTCGGGCCGGGCTGGAGCGCGGCGAGGACGACCTTTCCGCCGCACGACTTCGCCTTCTGCAGCACCTGCACCAGCACGCCGAGGCCGCTCGAGTCGATGTGCGCCATCTTCGAGAGGTCGAACAGCACGTTCGTCCCCTCTTTGACGCGCCCGATCAGCTCCTCGCGCAGGTTCGGCGCGACGGCCGCCACGAGGCGCCCCTCGATCGCGACCTTGATCAGCTTTCCTTCTTCCGTGATGTTCCAGGCCATGGCTCAATCTCCGTTCGCCGTCCAGTGGGATTGTCAAAAACCGATTTTGGGGTGCGAAGGCGCAGGAGGAGGGGCGGCGAGCTGCCTCGCGAGATAGTTCACGCCTTGCTTGACTTGTTTGATTCCAGTTTCCGCGGCGTCCATTCGGCGTTCGAGCGCACCGATCCGCTTGACTTCGTCGAGCCGGCTGAGCAGCATTTCCCGGAGAACGCGGGTCGCCCACTGGCGGAACATCACCCCCTGTCGGGACTTCACACGATACCCGACGGAGATGATGACATCAAGATTGTAGAGCGCGAGCGGCCGGCCGCCCTCCGGGGAGGTTTTATGCAAAATCTGCATATAACCCTCGCGGGGAAGTTCGCCTTCTTTGAAAACATTGGCGATGTGTCTCGCGATGACGGGTTGCGTCCGCCCGAACAGCCGGCTCATCTGTTCCTGCGTGAGCCAGACGGTTTCGCCGTCGGTCTTGACGTCCAGCCGGACGTCGGCACCGTTCTCGTAGACGATGACTTCGTTGCGGACCAAGGGCGCTGGATGCGGCGGGCTGGCGGGTGTGTCCATGTCAAAAGGGGAAAGGGGATGCCGGAGCGTGGCGTCGGAAGGCGGATTTTTCCGTGGGGTTGCGTATGGGCCGGAATTGTAGCAGAAGGCCGCAAAGGAGGAAAGCGGAAATTCGGTGTACGCCGGGTCAGTTGAAGACCTCCCAGTCGCGGCGGAGGGAGGCGGGCAAGGGCTTGCGGTCGCAGACGAGAGGATACAGCGCGTTCATGATTCGTACGAGCGGATCGAGGCCCAGCGTCCGGAACGGCTCCGGGCCGAGCGAGCGACGCCGCACGAGCCAGCGCGCGGCGGCGCGGAGCGTGCGGCGGCCGCCGCCGGAGGCGTAGACCGTGTCCACCGTTCCGAGCCAGAGCTTCCGAGCCGTTTCCCAGTCGCAGGGCGGTTCGGGCCGCGGGCGGAATTTCCACTGCACGGCGTCGCGGTAGAGGTCGTCGGCAAGCGCGTCGGCGCGGTCGAGCGCGCGCCAGCTGTAGCGCCCTTCGGCGATGAGACGCGCGTCGCCGCAGCCGAGGATCGCCTTGTTGATGTTGCGGGCGACGAAGTCCGGCGAGGCGCCGGATTCCGCCGCGAGGAGAAGACCGACGCCGCGGTTGACGAGGAGGCGGATGGCCTCCATCGCGGGCAGCGCGGAGGGTTCGCTCCGGGGAATGTCCTTGAAGAGTTCGGAGCCGGGCTTGCCCGCGACGTCGCAGTAACCGTGGAGCAGCTCCTGGATCATCAGGCGCTCGGCGTCGTGCGCGATGCGCCACGGGGTCTTGGGCGGGCTGAAGTCGACGTCCACGCCGAGCCGCGCGGTCCATTTCTCCGAGACCGGGCGCAGCGCCGCCGCGATCGCCGCGAGCTCCGCGCCGGAGGATCCGTCTTCGGCCACGACGTAGAAATCCAGGTCGTTGGATAGTCTGAGGGTCTGAGGGTCTGAGGGTCTGAGGGTCTGAGGGTCGGGGACCATGGGACCATGCGACGATGTGACTATGCGACCAAACACGACGCCGCCCTCGCCGCGGGCGTAGCCGCCGCCGAGGACGACGCCGAGGAGGCGCGGGATCGCGAGCGCGTCGATCTCGGCGCCGATGGCGCGGATGGCGTCGTCGACGAGGCGGTCGGCCGCGGGGCAGTCGTAGGCGTGGGGCGCGCTCACGGCCGCCTCCCCCGGTTGGCGCGGCCGCGGAGGAAGTCCGCGGCGGCGAGGGCCCAGCGCGGCCACGTCCAGCCGCCGAGGGCGCGGGCGATCCCGCGCTCGCCGATGTCGACCCAGGCGCCCGAGGCGGCGTCGATCACGCGATGGCCGACGACGATCTTGTCCACGAGCTCGAGGTCGGTGCCGACGTAGGTGCGGTCGGCGACGACGGTGCGCTCGAGGCGCGTGCCCTCGCCGACGAACGAGCCGCGACCCACGATGCAGGAGCCGTCGAGGCGGACGTTGCGGGCGCACCAGGCGTCGTCCTGCACGAGCACGGGCTTCTTCGCCTCGAAGCCCGGCTCGGTGACGACGTTGCGCCCGAGGTGCACGCCCGCCTCGGCCGAGTAGCCGGGCAGCGTGAAGCGGCGGCCGCCGAAGCCCGTGCCGGCGAGCAGGTCGAGATTCGCGCGGTGCCACGCGGCGACGGAGTCGATGCGGAAGCCGGCCAGCTCGAGGCCCCAGACGACGTCGACCTCCGCGTCGCCCGCGGCGGCGCCCGGCGCGAGGGGGCTGGACTGCCGCGCGAGATCGGCGACAGCGCCCGGGAGCTCCCCCTCGCCGCGCTGGTAGAAGACGGGGATCGGGTGCGCGGTGAGATCGGCGAAGTCGGCGGCGACGGCCTCGGAGAAGCGCCAGTCGAGCACCTCGACCATCCCGTAGCCGGCCTGCTCCGCCCATTCGACGGCGTAGTCGATCCAGCGGCGGCCGGCGAGCGGCAGCTCGGCGGGGCCGAGGCCGGGGAGCACCTCGGCGAGCCAGTCGGGGCCGCGGACGGCGGGGACGAGGACGACGCCCTTCACTAGTAGGCCCCCTTTCCGCCGATGATGGCCGGGACGGTCTTGAGCAGGATGGCGAGGTCCTTCCAGAAGCCCTGCGCGAGGATGTAGTCCTTGTCGAGGCGGACCTGCTCCTTGAACGGGATGTCGCTCCGGCCGCCGATCTGCCAGAGGCAGGTGATGCCGGGGATGACGTCGAGCCGCTTGCGGTCCTCGAGGGTGTACTCCTGCACCTCCTTCGGGACGGGCGGGCGCGGGCCGACGAGGCTCATGTCGCCGATGAAGACGTTCCAGAGCTGCGGGAGCTCGTCGAGCGATGTGCGGCGAAGGAACTTGCCCACCTTCGTAATGCGCGGGTCGTCCTTCATCTTGAAGATGACGCCGTCCTTCGACTCGTTCCGCGCGGCGAGCGACTCCTTGAGCGCCTCGGCGTCCTGCCGCATGCTGCGGAACTTGTGGAACTTGAAGTGCCGTCCGTTGCAGCCGACGCGGACCTGCGAGAAGAAGACGGGGCCGGGGCTCGAGCGCTTCACGGCGATCGCGATCGCGAGGAACACCGGCGAAAGCAGCACCATCCCGACGCCGCTGCCGACGATGTCCATCGCGCGCTTGAGTGCGTAGGAGAGGCGCACCGTGGCGCGCCACGCGGCGAACTTGAGCCCGCGCCCGGCGCCGCCGCGGCCCGTCCGGGACGAGAGCTCGCGCAGGAGCGCGTCGAGGTCGGCGTCGGATGCGCGGTCGGCGTTGCCAGGTGCTTCGCGGTCGTCGGACATGGGAATGCGGCGGTCTTTGAACGGCTCCTACTCTATCAAATCGCCCGAAGGCGGACAAGGAGCCGACGGACTTGATGGACGGAATGGACTTGATGGACGGTGCAAGAGAAGACGAAAGGACAAGTCAATCAAGTCCATCTTGTCCAGCAAGTCCAAAAAACACCCGGTCGGCTCCATTCCTAGCAGGGTCTTGTTCCATCGCATTCAGGCCAGTTGCGACAGCTCCAGAAGGGGTTGCCCGCATTCTGGCCCTTGCGCGCGAGACGCTTGCGCATCGGAGCGCCGCATTTCGGACAGGACGGCACCAATTCTTCCGTCGAAGCAAGCTCGCGAGCATCCCTTGCCTCGATGCGGGCTCTGCTCATTCGTTCCGTAAAGCCACCCTTCTCGACGAACGTCTTGACGTTGCGTTCCATTTGACGCCGCAAGAACGCGGAGACCGTATCGATGGCAAGCAGGATTCCGTTGGAAGCGGCCACGGGATCCTCCGGCTCGAGCACCGGCGCGTATCGCGCCCTCATACGGAGAAAGTGTTCCCCGAAGGCATGGCGAACGTCTCCTCCGATCGGAACGAACGGGTCGAAGCGAAGTGCGCGAAAGGCCGCAACGCCGGGATGGTCGTCGGGCCACGGAGAGATTCCACGGTCAAGCAGGAACGACTCGAAGTCGCCGGCCAGCTCCTGAAGGCTCGCCTTGGCCACGTCAAGGAGATTGAGCTCGGTTTCGGAAGAGACGCCGGCCCGGGACGAGGCCTCCACCAGATTCTGCCGCGCCGAACGAGCCGCGCCGATCATCTGCCCGACTGTCTTGCCCAGAGGGTCGTTCCGATAGTTGTAGTTCCGTCGGCAGAACGTGGTCGTCGCGTGATAGACGAGACACGTCATCCCGAATGAAAGCGTTTTCCGATAGCCGCCGTAGGCGGAAATGACTTCGGTTGACATGGATTTTCGATGGGCGGGCCGACGGACTTGATGGACGGAATGGACTTGATGGACGGTGCAAAAGAAGACGAAAGGCCAAGTCAAGCAAGTCCATCGTGTCCAGCAAGTGCTGACTCCGGATCGCCGAGCGGGATCGTGTAGACCGATTCGTTGAGGTCGCCGTAGCGGTCGAGGCGGATGGAGGAGCAGATTTCGCGGAGCATCAGGAGGCCGCGGCCGCGGGGGCTGAATTCGCGGTTGCGCCGCTCGAGCGCAGCGGCGACGCCGCCGGGGATCTCGGCGGGCTCCGGCTCGGGCGCGCCGCAGTCCCAGACCGCCAGCTCCGCGTCCGCGCCGGCGCGGCGCAGGCGGGCGCAGGCCGTCTCGCGGACGCGGTCGCCCGGGTCGAGGCCGTGGTCGTGGACGTTCATCAGCTTCTCCTGGAAGACGATCTGCACCTTCGCCGCGGCGGCGACGCCCCAGCCCTGCGCGGCGCACCATTCGCCGATGCGCTCGGCGGCGCGGTCGATGGCGCCGGCCTGGACGGGGACGGAGAGCTCCAACACGCCGGGCTTCGCGAGTCGAGGGCCGAAGACGAGCTGCGTCACGTCGTCCGGACATTCGCCGTAGCCCTGCTCGCCGCACGCGGCGAGGAACTTCCACGGCGCGGCGAAGACCGACCCGTTGCGGCGCGCGTGGAGCAGCAGCCCGTCGCGGACGCGGCGCCGGAGGTCGTCCGGCATCGGGCCGGCGCCGTCCGGGCCGCGGGCGAGGTCGAGGACGCCGTCCGTCCAGGCGGCGAACACGGCGGCGCCGGCGAGCGGCGTCCGGACGGCGTCGGCGGCCGTGTAGACGGTGTCCGGGAGGAGGCCGACGGGGAGGCCGCCACGTTTCTCCGGGTTGATGTCGCGCGGGGCGGGATCGTCCGGGTCGACGACGGCCGGGTCGGGCGCACCGCAGCTGATCCAGTCCACGACGCCCTCGGCGGGGCGGTGGAAGCAGACGAGGGCGGTGAGGTAGGAGACGGCGCCGAGGTTGGAGGCGACGAAGCCCTGCAGGGCGTTGGCGACGTCCGCGGGGCCGAGCTCGCGCAGGTCCTCGAGGCGCGAGAGCTGGCGCAGGAAGCCCTGGACGGCCATCATCGCCATCGCGGCGACGGTGCCGTGGCCCTGGACGTCGCCGAGCACGTAGAGCCAGTCGCCGCCCGCGATCGGGAACGCCTCGTAGAAGTCGCCCGAGACCGCGTCCTTGGGCCGCCAGAGCGTCGCGTAGAACGTCCGGTCCCCGACGAACGAGCGCGGCGGCAGCATCGTGCGCTGGACCTGCGCGGCGAGGCGGAGCTCCTGGCTTTCGGATTCGGCGGACATCTAGCGGGCGTTCGGGAAGAGGCGCATCAGGGCGAGGCGGAGCTTTTCGGCGGTGACGGGCTTGGTGACGATCTCGGCGAAGAGCGAGGCGTCGAAGGTCGCGCCGATGTCGTTGTCCGCGGTGACGGCGACGATCGGCACGTCGTCCAGGTCGTGGTCCTTGCGGATCTCGGCGGCGAGGTCCGCGCCGCTCATCCCGGGCATCCACATGTCGGTGAGGACGACGTCGGGCCTCCGCGCGGCGATCGCCCGGAGCGCCTCCTCGCCCGAGGCGGCGAGCGCGACGTCCTTCACGCCGAAGCCCCGCACGTGAAGGTCGAGGATCCTGAGGTTGATCGGCACGTCGTCCACGAGCACCGCGCGGAAGCGCGAGGGCAGCCGCAGCGCCGAGGACCCGGCGGAGTCGGCGCCGGGCGCGGCGGGGCGCTCGGAGCGGGGGACGACCGGGACGCGCTCGATGCGGATGTAGACGCGCGTGCCCTCGCCCGGCTCGCTCTCCATGCGGATCGTGCCGTGGCAGGCCTCGAGGAGGCGCTTGACGATCGGGAGCCCGAGGCCCGTGCCGCCGTAGACCTTGCCGCCGCGCGTCGCGCCGTCCTGCACGAACGGGTCGAAGATCGTCTTGAGCTTCTCCTTCGAGACGCCGATGCCGGTGTCGTGCACGGAGAGGTCGACCGCGACGGTGCCGGGGCCGTCGTCGGCCGCCTCGGCGCGCCACTCCACGAGCCCGGAGTCGGTGAACTTGACGGCGTTGCCGACGAGGTTGAGCAGGATCTGGCGCAGGTGCTCCTCGGAGAGCCGGAGGACGGGGAAGTCCTTGCGGATCGAGTAGCCGAGGCGCAGGTCCTTGGTGACGGCGCGGTAGTGGAAGAGCGACGCGAGCTCGTCGAAGAGCCGGCCCAGGTCGCAGCGGCCGTCCATGTCGACCCGGCCGGACTCGAGCTTGGAGAGGTCGAGGATGTCGTTGATGAGCGCGAGCAGCGCGTTGGCCGACTGCGCGATGCCGGAGGTGTACTCCCGGATCTCGCCGGGCGCGAGGCCGGGCCGCTCGAGGAACTCGCTGTAGCCGATGATGGCGTTGAGGGGCGTGCGGATCTCGTGCGACATCGTCGCGAGGAACATCGTCTTGGCGCGCGCGGCCTGGTTGGCGGCGCGGGCGGAGGCGACGAGCTGCTCGCGGTGCGTCTCGCGCGCGTCGAGCAGCTTGGCGCGCAGGACGCCGATCTGCACGAGCGCGCACGCCTCGCGGAACTGCTCGACCTCCTCCTCGTCGAGCGGGCCCGGACGGTCGACGAGGTAGGCGACGTGCCCCCAGACCTCGCCCTCGACGCGCAGCAGCCCCGCGAGGAAGCGCGTGGCGCCGGCCTTCTCCAGCATCGAGTCCCAGACCGGGTCGTTGCCCTCCGCCTGGCCGCGCACGTAGAGGATGTCGGAATGCGAGTCGAGGTAGTCGGGCGCGCCGACGGCCTGCGCGGCGTCGCGCGGCAGCACGTCGCGCTCGGGCGAGACGGCCCAGCTGCCGACGATCGGGGTCGTCCCGTCGAGCCGGTGGCGGCACAGGTAGGCCGCCACGGCGCCGAGCGAGAGGCCGGTCTCGCGCAGCGCCACGGCGCGCAGCTCCGCGGCGTCCTCGTAGGTCGCCAGCCGCCCCAGCGTGTCGCGGGAGCGCGCCGCTTGCGCGAGCAGCTCCTCGAGCCGGGCGATCGACTCCTCGGCGCGCGCCTCGTGGTCCTTCTCGCGCCTCATCCGCTTGTCGATGTTGGCGACGCCGACCACGAGGTGCCCGCCGGCCCGCGAGGCGCGGGCCTCGTACCAGACGGGCTCCCCGCCGGGCCTGCCGACGTAGCGGTAGGGCATCGCGAACACGCGCCCGCCCTCGGTGGCGGCGAGGATCCGCTCGCGCCGGAACGCCTCGCGCAGCGCCGGCTCGTCCTCGGGATGGATCGGCGCGAGCACCGCCGCCTGGACGCGCTCGCCGAAGAAGTCCTGCCCCGCCAGCTCGGTGAGGCGCGCGTGGTGCCCGTCGGACCGGAACGGCGCGAAGGCCCCGGTCTCCAGATCGACGTAGAAGATGCCGGCGTAGCCGCCGCAGAGCGCCTCCGCGATGCTGGCGTAGGCGAGGAGCGACTCCTGGCCGTCCTCCGCCGCGCCGCCCCCGACCGACGCGGGCGAGCGCTCCTCGCCGATGCGGGACTCCATGCCGAGGCGGAAGCGCGAGAGCAGCCGCCGCGCGTAGTCGGCGCGGGCGCCCTGGACGACGCCCGCGCGGATGCGCTGGCCGGCGATGGCCCAGAAGCCGAGCAGCACGAAGGAGGCGAGCGCGAAGAAGGCCAGGAGCCATTCTTGGGGCGTCGTCTCCGCGACGGCGAGGAGGAGGGAGGGTTCGGGGGGCATGGGAACGGACCCGCGTTGCGGGGGGCAAGTCTACGATACGCGCCCCCCCTCGTCAAACCCGGGCTCCGCGGCGGCGGCGGCGCCGCCGCCGCGCCGCGCGAGGCGGAGCAGCCCCCCGAGCGCGGCCCACACGGCCAGGATCGCCCAGGAGTGCGGCTTCATCGCGCAGTTCAGGCCCGGGAGCGGGACGACGAGCAGCAGCGCGAAGACCGCGGCGAGGGCGACGCCCGCCGCGCCGGTCGCCTGCACCCCGCGCCGCCCCTCGCGGCGCGCGAAGCGGAACGCGGCCGCCGAGGTGTAGCCGTAGGCGATCGCCGCGCCGAGCGAGCAGAGGTCCGAGAGCCAGCCCAGCGCGTTGCGGCCGAAGAGCGGCGCCGCCATCGAGACGGCCGCCACGAACAGGATCGCGTTGACCGGCGTGCGATGCTCGGCCGAGACGCGCCCCAGCCACGGCGAGAGCACGCCCGCGCGCGCCATCGCCCAGAGCAGGCGGCTGGCCGCCGTGAAGAAGCCGACGAGCCCCGTGAGCGCGGCCGCGAGCGCCGCGTAGGAGAGAAACGCGACGCCCGTCCCCCCGAGCAGCCGCCACGCCGCGTGGAAGACGGGGAAGGCCTGGATGCCCTTTTCCGGATCCCCCGCGTCCGGCGGCGGCGCGGAGGCCGCAACGAGCGCCAGCGCCGCATAGAGCGCCGCGCCCGCGAGGATCGCGCCGACCATGATCCGGCGCGCGAGGCGCGGGCGGAACGCGAACTCCTCCGCGCTCTGGGGCACCGTGTCGAAGCCGACGAAGAGGCAGGGCGCCACCGAGAGCACCATGAAGAATCCGGGCAGGAGCGAGCGGCCGCCCTCCGCCGCGGGGTGCAGCGCCGGATCGGCCGCCGCCCAGACCGAGGGCTGCAGCGCCAGCGCGCCGGCGACGACGGCCGCGCCGCCGCACAGCGCCAGCGCGAGGACCGTCTGGAAGACGCCCGTGTCCCGGACGCCGCGGGCGCACAGCGCCGCCACGAACGCGATGGCTCCGACCGAGAGCGCGAGCGGGGGCAGATACACCTCGTAGCCGGCGATCGTCCAGTGCGGACCGACCATCAGCGTGTCGTGGAAGAGCGTCCGCGCGACGAAGCCGATCGCCGTCGCGTTGAGGGCCACCGGGCAGAGGTAGGCCAGCCCGAGGAACCAGACGCAGACGAACGCGTGCGTCCCGCCGAACGCGCTGCGCGCGAAGGCGAACTCGCCGCCCGCGACCGGCAGCCGCTGGACCATGTAGCCGTAGTTGGCGGCGAAGACCATCATCGCGAGCGCGGCGACGGCGATGGCGAGCAGCGTCCCGCCCGGGCCGGCCTCGGGCAGGTATTCCGCCCCGGGGGCGACGAACCCGATCCAGCCGACGATGCAGCCGAGCGCGAGCGCGCCGACGTGGACCGGGGAAAGGCTCTTGGCGAGGGTGATGGGGGCTTTCGTGTCCATTGGCCCGCCATTCTACAACAACCGCGCGGGAAAGGAAAGCGCCGAGAAGCGGTTGACCCGGCGGGGCGAGGCGGCTAGAATGGAGGGCGTTCCGCTTCTCACGCCCATGGAAACGCCCGCCCCGAATCCCGAGACCGCCGACAAGGCCCCCCTCGCCGCGTCGCGCCCCTCGCCGGCGCTCCGCATCCTCTTCTGCCTCGTCGCCGTCCTCTCCGTCGCCTGGCTCTTCCTCACCTGGCAGCTCGTCTCCGCCTCCGCCCGCCAGCGCGAGGGCCTCGCGCACTTCTCCGCCGTGCAGGAGAGCTACCACGAGGCCATCGGCAAGGCCTCCCGCCTGCTCAAGCGCGGCTCCGACACGCTCACCGAGGCGGCGCGCCGCTACGCCGTGACCGGCGACCGCGCGCACCTGGACGCCTTCTTCGCCGAGGCGGACGGCACCCGCAGCCGCAACCACGCGCTGGAGCTGATCGACGACGCCTCGCTCGACGTCACGGACGAGACCCGCGCCATCCTCCACGCCGCGATGGAGCGCTCCAACGCCCTCTTCGCGCGCGAGTGCCACTCCCTGCGCCTGTGCGCCGCCGCCAACGGCGTCCCGGCGGACGCGCTCCCGCCGCGCCTGCGCTCCGAGGCGCTCTCGGAGGAGGAGCTCGCCCTGGCCCCGGACGCCCTGCGCCAGCGCGCCATCGGCCTGCTCTTCGACGACGCCTACTTCGCCGCGAAGGCGGAGGTGTGGGACCTCGTCAACGAGTTCCTCGACCGGTCGACGGACGAGCAGATGGCCCTGCTGCGCGACGACGCGGCCGAGGCCCAGCACGCCATCGCGAACCAGACCCGCATCATCACGCTGCGGCTCGTCACGCTCTTCCTCCTGCTCGCGCTCGCCGTCGCCGCCGCGCTGGGCGTCATCGCGGGCAAGAGCCGCGCCAACCTCCGCCTCGCGGAGGAGCTCCGGCGCGAGCGCGACGCGACGCTCGCCGCCGAGAAGGCCAAGAGCATGTTCTTCTCGATGGTGAGCCACGACATCCGCACGCCGCTCAACTCCATCATCGGCTTCTCGGAGATGATCGTGCAGGGCGTCGACGACGAGAAGGAGCGCACCGAGGCGGCGGAGAACGTCCTCTTCAGCGCGCGCACGCTGCTGGCGCTCGTGAACGACGTGCTCGACCTCTCCAAGCTCGACGCGAACAAGATGAAGTTCGCGCCCGCGCCGTGCGACTTCCCGGAGATGCTCGCCCGCGTCGCCTCCACGTTCCGCATCCAGGCCGCCGGCAAGGACATCACGATCGGCGCCTCCTCCGCCCCGATGCCCCGGGTGATGGTCGACGAGGAGCGCCTCCGGCAGATCCTCGTCAACCTCGCGAGCAACGCGGTGAAGTTCACGAAGAAGGGCGGCGTGGAGCTCACCTCGTCGTTCGAGCCGGACGTGCCCCCCGACGCCGGCGAGCGCCCCGGCGTCCCGGAGCCGCCGCGCCCCGGATGCCGCGGCACGCTGCGCTTCTCGGTGCGCGACACCGGCATCGGCATCGCCCCCGAGGACCAGAAGCGCATCATGGACCCGTTCGTCCAGGTCGGCCCGAGCGGCACCGGCGGCACCGGCCTCGGCCTCACCATCTGCAAGCGCCTCCTCGAGCGGATGGGCGGCGAGTTGCGGCTCGAGAGCGAGCCCGGCGTCGGCTCGACGTTCACCGCCGTCCTGCCCGGCGTCGAGACCGCCGCGCCGGCGGCCCCGGAGGAGGCCGCGGAGGGCGGCCGCGCGGGCGCCCCCGCGAAGAGGTCCTCCGAGCCGGTCCGGTCCGTCCTCGTCGTCGACGACGTCCACGTGAACCTCCTCGTCGAGAAGGCGCTCCTCGTGCGCGCCGGGATCGCCGACGTCGAGACCGCGCCCTCCGCCCCGAAGGCCCTCGAGGCGCTGCGCCGCCGGCCGTTCGACCTCGTCCTCACCGACCTCTGGATGCCGAAGATGGACGGCTACGCGCTCTGCCGCGAGATCCGCGCCGACCCGGCCCTCGCCAAGCTTCGCGTCCACGCCGTGACCGCGGACGTCGAGGCGCGCAAGCTCGCGCTCAGCCGCGGCTTCGACGGCCTTCTCCTCAAGCCCATCACCGCCGACACGCTCGCCCGATTCCTCGCTTCGCTATGAACCTCTCCCTCCCCGCCGGGCCGGACGCCCGGCGCCGTCCCTCCCATCTGAAGGGATTCCTCCGCCTCCTGCCGTTCCTCCTCGCCGCGATGGGGCTCGCCTGGCTCGCGCTCGACGCCGCGATCTTCCGCGAGAGCGCGCGCAACCTGCGCGACATGGAGCGCGTCTCCTCGTTCCACCGCGACTACCGCGAGTTCTCCGAGGCCGAGACCCTGCTCAAGAACGGCTCCGACCACCTCACGCAGGCCGTCCGCCGCTTCGCGGCGACCGGGTTCCCGCGCTTCATCGAAGACTACGAGAACGAGGAGAAGGTCGACCGCAACCGCGACCGCGCGCTCGCGATCATCGACGCGAAGCTCCCGCCGGACCATCCCGCCCGCGACGCGATGCACGAGGCGATGGCGCGCTCCCTCGCGCTGCAGGACGTCGAGCACCGCGCGATGCGGCTCGTCGCCGAGGCGTTCGGGATGGACGTCGAGGGGCTCCCCGAACACCTGCGGCAGGTCGTCCTGTCGCCCGAGGAGGCCGCGCTCGACGCCGCCGGCAAGCGGCAGCGCGCGTTCGACCTGCTCTACAGCGACGACTACTTCGCCGCCAAGGCCGGCATCTGGGCGCGCGTCCAGGAGTTCCTCGACCACACGATCGGCCGGACGGCGGACGACTTCGACGCGGCGTCGCAGTCGGCGATCCGCTCGACGAACCGCCAGATGGTCCTCTTCACGCTCGCCCTCGCCGTGGTCTTCGGCGCGCTCATCCTCTCCGCCTCCGTCGGCTACGCGATGTTCGCCCGGATGATGCGCGAGAACCTCGGGCTCATGGACGACCTGCGCCGCGAGCGCGACGCGACGCTCGCCGCCGAGAAGGCGCGCAGCATGTTCTTCTCGATGGTGAGCCACGACATCCGCACGCCGCTCAACTCCATCATCGGCTTCTCCGAGATGCTGCGCGAGGGCGTCGCCGACCCGAAGGAGCGCGCCGAGAACATCGAGAACATCCTCTTCAGCTCCCACACGCTGCTCTCGCTGGTGAACGACGTGCTCGACCTCTCCAAGCTCGACGCCGAGAAGATGAAGTTCTCCTCCGCGCCGTGCGACTTCCCCGCGCTGCTCTCCCGCGTCGCCGGCACCTTCCGCTTCCAGGTCCGGCAGAAGGGCATCAAGCTAAGCGTCGCGGCCGGCCCGATGCCCCGGCTGATGCTCGACGAGGAGCGCGTCCGCCAGATCCTCGTGAACCTCGTCTCCAACGCGGTCAAGTTCACGGACGAGGGCTCCGTGGCGATCTCCGCCGACTGGACGCCCGCCGCGGACGGCGCCTCCGGCGCCCTCCGCTTCTCCGTGCGCGACACCGGCTGCGGCATCGCCCCCGAGGACCAGCCCCGCGTGCTCGAGCCCTTCGTGCAGGTCGGCCCGAACGGTACCGGCGGCACCGGCGGCACGGGCCTCGGCCTCCCGATCTGCCATCGCCTGCTCGTCCGGATGGGCGGCGAGCTGCGCCTCGAGAGCGAGCCCGGCAAGGGCTCCACCTTCACCGGCATCCTCCGCTCCGTCGCCGTCGCCCCTGCCGTCCCCTCGCCCGATTCGCCCGCTTCAACCCCTTCGACCCCTTCAACCCCTTCAACCCCTTCAACCCCTTCAACCGCTTCGCACCCGGTGCGCTCCGCGCTCGTCGTGGACGACGTCCCGGTCAACCTGCTCGTCGAGCAGGCGATGCTCAAGCGCGCGGGCGTGGCGGAGGTCGTCACGGCGCCGTCGGGCACGGCGGCGCTGGAGGCGCTGGAGAAGCACGGCGCCTTCGACCTCGTGCTCACGGACCTCTGGATGCCGGAGATGGACGGCTACGCGCTCTGCGCGCACCTGCGCGCCGACGAGCGGTGGAGGAAGCTGCCGGTCTACGCCGTCACGGCGGACGTCGAGGCGCGCAAGGTCGCCGCCGAGCGCGGCTTCGACGGGCTCCTGCTCAAGCCCGTCACCATCGAATCGCTCGCCCGCTTCCTTTCGGACTTTCGCGCCTCCCCCGGCGGTTCCTATCCCCCTTCGCGGTAGCGGCCGCGGCGGCGGCAGATCAGGGTCCGGCAGCCGCCGATCTCCGCGTCGAAGATCGTCGCGCCGCCCTTCGGGTCGTAGTGCCGGACGATCCGGACGGCGGCGCCGGCTCCGAGATCGGGGAGGTGTCCGATGCGGACGTTGTTCGCGGAATGGAGCGCGCCGAAGCGGGGCTCCGGCACGTCGTCGGCGAAGGACGCCGTGCGCGCCGCCGGGTCGAGCCGGAAGACGAGCGCCGGGCCCTCCGAGCCCTCGCGCGGGAACGCGACGCGGAGCGGGCGCCCCGGCACCGCGACGAACGTCTCGGGCGGCGACGGCGGCTCGATCTCCGGCACCCACTTCGTGCCGAGCGTTCCGTCCGGGAACCGCACCAGTTCGCGCAGGACGAGCCAGCCGCCCCACCATGCCTCGTCGTGGAAGCCGAGCCAGCCGGCGAGGATGCGGCGGTCGGCGCCGAACGGCGCGACCATCGGGACGGCGAGCCCGTCGTAGGGCGCGAGCCCCGCCGCGGCCCAGTCCTCCCAGGAGCCGGGCTCGCCGGTCGCGCTGTGGGCGAAGCTGCCGAACCCCTGGAGGACGTAGTGGTGGCCGCGCCACTCGAACGGGCACGGGCAGTCGCCGCTCGTCGGCAGCGTCGCGTCGCGGAGCGTCCAGGGGCCCTCCGGGCGCGGGGCCGTCCAGAGCCCGCTCTGTCCGTCGTAGCCGGCCGCGAGGCCGAGGAGGCCGTCCGCGCGGTTGACGATCGTCGGGTTCCGCGTCGGGTGGACGATCCGCCCGGTCTTGCGGAAACGGACGCCGTCCTCCGACACCGCGTAGGTCGCGCCCGCCGGAAGGCCGGGATCCTTCGAGAGGCGTTCGGTGTGGAGCCCGTAGGCGAGGCAGAGGCGCCCCTCGTGCACGAACGGCGTACCCGTCCCGACCGTCTCCCACCACCCCTCGACGGGGACGGCGGCCGGGTGCTCGTCCCAGTGCACGAGGTCGGGCGTGGAGAGGTGCGCGAAGGCGTGCCCGCCCGCGCCGCCCTTGCTGCCGTGGTGGCGCCGGTCGAAGAGGTAGAAAAGGTGCAGCCGCCCGCCGAAGAAGCCCGGCGCGACGTCGCCGACCCAGGCGTCGTGGCCGTCGGGTGTCCAGTATTGGATGCTCCGCGCGATCGGACGCGCGTCGGGCACGCGGCCGCCGTCGTCCGGCCCGGCCGGGACGGACACGCGCACCGACGCCACGCGCGGCGAGAGCGTCCGCGGCGCGTCGAGGTCGGCCTCGAGCGAAGGCACGGAAAGCATGTCGTCGTCGACGTGGCCGTCCACCGCGATGGAAAAATGAGACCCCGCCACGCGGACGGCGACGTCGTGGACGCCGCCCGGCTGCGCCAGGAGCCCGAGCGGGATCCCGACGCGCAGCCCGGCGAGCGTCGCCTCGACGACGGGGCACGAGCCGTCCGGCATCGGGAACGCGAGGTAGTTCCCGGCGTCGCGGTCGTAGCGCTCGAGCCCGGGCGTCCGCCCCGCCATCCGCAGCGCGACCCGTAGCGACCCCGCCTCGACGAGCGGTTCGTCCGCCGCGGCGTCCCGCAGATCGACCCGCATCCGCGCCGCGAATCCCGTCTGGACGATGTCGTGCATCATGCCGCGCGATTCTACCATGCACCCGCTCGACGCAGCAAGAATCCCGTCGCGGCGGGTGCATTTCCGTTTCCGGCCACACAAGACGCGACCGGAAACGGAGATGCGCCGGACGGAAAAAGGGAGGCGGCGCCCGGACCGGGCGCCGCCTCCTGCGATCGCATCTCGCGAGCGGCCGTTAGGCGAGCTCGGAGAAGTACTTGATCGTGCGGACCATCTGGCTTGTGTAGGAGTTCTCGTTGTCGTACCACGAGACCACCTGCACCTGCGAAGTGCCGTTGTCGAGGTTGATGACCATCGTCTGCGTGGCGTCGAAGAGCGAGCCGTAGCGCATGCCGATGATGTCGGAGGAGACGATCTCGTCCGTGTTGTAGCCGAAGGACTCGGTGGCCTCGGCCTTCATCTGGGCGTTGATCTCGTCCTTCGTGGGCGCGCCCTCGACGATCGCCGTGAGGATCGTCGTCGAGCCCGTGGGGGTCGGGACGCGCTGCGCGGCGCCGATGAGCTTGCCGTTGAGCTCGGGGATCACGAGGCCGATGGCCTTCGCGGCGCCCGTGCTGTTCGGGACGATGTTGCACGCGGCGGCGCGAGAGCGGCGGAGGTCGCCCTTGCGCTGCGGGCCGTCGAGCGTCATCTGGTCGCCGGTGTAGGCGTGGATCGTGCACATGATGCCGGACTTGATCTTCCAGCCGTCGTTGAGCGCCTTGGCCATGGGGGCGAGGCAGTTCGTCGTGCAGGACGCGGCGGAGATGATGTTGTCCTCGGGCTTGAGCGTCTTGTGGTTCACGTTGTAGACGATCGTCGGCAGGTCGTTGCCCGCGGGGGCGGAGATGACGACCTTGCGGGCGCCGGCGTCGATGTGCGCCTGGGCCTTGGCCTTGGAGGTGTAGAACCCGGTGCACTCGAGCACGACGTCCACGCCGAGCTTGCCCCAGGGCAGGTCCTGCGCCTTCGGGCACGCGTAGATGGTGATCTCCTTGCCGTCGACGGTGATGGAGCCGGGCTCGACGACGGTCTTCTTGTCCTCGCCGAGGACGAAGTCCTTGTACTCGACCGTGTGGCCGGCGTAGGAGCCCTGCGTGGAATCGTACTTGAGAAGGTGCGCGAGCATCTTCGGGGAGGTGAGGTCGTTGATGGCGACGACTTCGTAGCCCTCGGCGCCGAACATCTGGCGGAAGGCGAGACGGCCGATGCGACCGAAACCGTTGATGGCGACTTTGACAGCCATGTTTTTTCTCCTGGGGTTTGTGGGTTGTTTTACGGTGTGTAAAAACGGGGCGGGAGTCTAGCAAACGCCCCCCGCCCGGTCAAGCGCGAAAATCGCCGCCGTCGACGGCCGATCACGGGCGCGCGGAGCCGGCGCGGAGGACCCCGATGCACTCCGCCGCGACGCGGGAGGCGGGGATCGACGCGAGCGCCGCGACGGCCTCCGGGTCGTCGCGCGCGATGGCGCGCGAGGCGCGCGCCCCCTCGGGCCGAACGATGCGCGCGCCCGGTCCGATCGGTCCGGTCTTCCCGGGGTCCGTGAGCCCGAACACCGCCACGACCGGCACGCCCGCCGCGCTCGCCAGGTGCATCCCCCCGCTGTCGTTGCACAGCACCGCGTCGCACGTCGCGAGCAGCGACGCGAACTCCGGAAGCGTCGTGCGCCCGGCGACGTCCGCCGCCGCCGCACCGATCGCGCCCGCGACCTCCGCGCACAGCGCCGCCTCGCCCCTCCCGCCGCACACGGCGAAGCGCGCGCCCGGGACGGACCCCGCCACGAGGCGCGC
>CACWKU010000044.1 GCA_902761575.1 uncultured bacterium | reverse complement strand
CGGTCGACGAGGATGCCCATCAGCTGGATGGCGGCGAGCGGCATCATCGCCACGAGCGCGATGACGCCGAAGGAGTCGCTGCCGCCCCCGCCGGCCGAGGCCGCGCCGAGCGTGAACGACAGGAC
Organism: uncultured bacterium; assembly: GCA_902761575.1. Lineage (GTDB taxonomy): Bacteria > Verrucomicrobiota > Kiritimatiellia > RFP12 > UBA3636 > UBA3636. Next base: position 19,025 of record CACWKU010000044.1, on the reverse strand, counting down.
GAAGGTCGAGGTGAGCGGGCCCGAGGCGACGCCGCCCGAGTCGAACGCGATGCCCGCGAACGGCTGCGGCGTCCGCGCGAGCAGCAGCAGCGCGAGCGCGTAGCCCGGCAGCAGGAGCCGCCACAGCGGGAACCCCGCCACGGCGCGCCACATCGCGAGTCCGATCGCGAGCGCCGTCCCGAGCGAGAGGAAGAAGAGGAGGGTCCGCCGCCGGATCGCGCCGCCCGACGCCTCCTCGACCTGCTCGCTCAGCACCCACACCGCGGGCTCCGCGCACACGATGACCGCGCCGAACGCGAGGCCCGTCCCGACGAGCAGCGCCCACGGCCCGAACCCGCCCGCGGCCGCCGCGCCGCCGAGCGCCGCGCCGAGGATGCGCCCGGCCTGCATGGCCCGTGAGGAAGACCGAGAGCCCGATCAGCGCCCAGACGAACCCGATCGAGATCCGCAGCGCCTGCCGCAGCGTCATCTTGAGCAATGCGAACTGGAATACCAGGAACAGCCCGAACAGCGGCGCGATCGACGAAAGGGACTCGCGCAGCGCTTCCGGAAAGGCCTCCGCGAAGGACGAGAAGAACGAGGAATGCTGAATGCCGAATGCTGAATGCTGAATGGGTTCGGGCGTGGCGGCGGCGCCGGGGCGGGGCACCGGATGCGGATCCGCCACGAGGGAAACGCCATCCTCGAAGACCCGGGGAAAGCACCGGACTCCGCCACCGACGATGCGCCAGCGCACGCCCGCGATGTCGGCGACGAGAGCGAGTTCGTTGGTGAGGGCGACCGATTCCGCCCGGATGGTCAGTCGGGGACCGTCGTCCGGGGAGGACCACCGCCACGCTTCTTCGTCGAACAAGAACGGAATCGCCGCGCCGTCTTCCCCTCCGCGCCCTTTCGTGGACGCTTCGAAGAAGGCGAGGACGTCCCGCAGCGACGCATCCCGGAGGTCGACCGCTTGCAGGACGATTCCTCCGAGCGTCTCGCGGACGCGCTTCTCCTCGGCGCGGGCCTCGGCGACGGCCTCGTCGAGCAACGGCGCGATACCGCGGACACGGACGACGGTTTCGCAGTCCGGGTTCTCCCAGAAGAACAGGTCGTCGGCGTTTGAAGGCGAACGGCCGACGTCGAAGAAGACGGAAATGACGCGGGGTCCCGAATCGTCGTCCGCGTCGTAAAGGCCAGCCTTCGGTTCTTCCTTTCTCAGGGTGAAGAAAACGGTCGCGCGGTTTTCGACGAGATCGGACGGCGGCGGAACGTCGTCCGCCGCGGCGATGGCGTCGAGCACCCGGCGGGCCCGCTCGCCGGATGCGGGAATCACCGTGGAAACGCCGCCGACTCCGATCCAGACCTCAAGCAGGGCGCCCTTCGCCAGCTCGCAGCGGAACGAGTCAGCCGTCAACGTCCGAAGAGGCGCTTCCCAAGATGCGCCTCCTGTCGGATACGAACCGAACGGATCGCCCGAACCCGCCGAACCGCCCCGCCGGAACATGCGGCGGACGCCATCCCGCCAATTTCCGGCCAAGCGCGACAACCAGCTTCCGGAAGGCCGGACCTTGCGCGAAAGCACGACGCGCCCGTCTTCGATCCGCCACGAGAAGCCGCGTTCCTTCTCGATGCGGTCGAGCAGGGCGTCGAGTCGGATGTCGGTCGCGTGCATCGTGAACGGCGGAATCTTCGCCCGCCCGCACCACGTCCCCGGACCGAAGAGATCCTTGTGGTCTCTGTCCTCGATGTCGCCGAGGAACACGGAGAATCCGACGCCGCCAGCGCCCGATGGATCGTCCGGATCGCCCGCGAGGGAGAAGTCGCGAAGGTCGTGGATTACGTCGTCGATGTCCGCTTCCCGCCAATCGACGGAAGCCACGACGGTGCACCGGAGCTTTCTCCGGACGCTCTTCTCGGACTCCTTCGCGGGCATCGCGCGGGAGGTTCCGGAGGCGCAGACCACAGACTCCGGTTTCGGCTCGCTCGGAGAGCTCGCCCCACCAAACAGCTCTGCGTTCTCTGCGCTCTCTGCGTGAGTTTCAACGGGAGGAGGATCCGCCTCCCCCGAACCCCCTCCGGAGAAAAGGGACTCCGCGAACTCCGCGGACTCCGCGTGAGATTCAACCTCCGCGGACTCCGCGTGAGGCGCTGCGACGTTCGCGTTCAGGAGCGAATACACGAGCACGGCGGCGACGGGTCCGACGCTGGCGACGCCGGTAAGGCCGAAGCCGCCGTCCCGGTCCCCGCGTGCGCGGACGGCCGCCACCCCGATTCCGAGCGCGAGGATGAACGGCACGGTCATCGGCCCGGTCGTGGCGCCGCCGGAGTCGAACGCGACGCCGACGAACGGCGCGGGCGCGAAGGCGGCGAGGAGGAAGAGCGCGGCGTAGGACGCGGCGAGGACGGCCTTGAGCGGGATGCCGAGCGTGGTGCGGAGCATCCCGAGCGCCATGAAGAGCCCAACGCCGCCCGCGATGGAGAACGTGAGCGCGCCCTTGCGCACCGCGGGGAAGACGCCGCGCACCTGGTCGCCGAAGACCTGGATGTCGGGCTCCGCCGCGGTGACGACGAGCCCGACGACGAACGCCGCGCCGAGCAGCAGCGCGAGGCTCCGCTTCGCGGTGAGCGCGGCGCCGCAGCGCTCGCCCATCGGGCGGATGCCGAGGTCGACGCCGAGGAGGAAGACCGTGAGGCCGAGGACGAGCAGCGCGCCGCCGACGAGGAAGCGCCCGAGCCACCACGGCCCGCCCGCGCCCGCCGGCACCGCGAGGAGCCCGAGCGCGAGCACGAGCCCCATCACCGGCAGCACCGACCACGCGGTCTCCCTGAACTTCTCCAGCAGGTTCACGGCGCTTCATTCTATCCGAATGCCGCCACCTCGTCCAGCATGGCGTTCGGAATGAAGCCGGCGCCCGGACGCCGGAGCCGCGGTTCCCTTTGCCTGCGGCCTGCGGACATGCTACAATGTCCCCATGCAAGCGCGCGCACTCCGCCGGGCTGCTCCGTCCGGACTCCGCGCGGCGGCGATCGCCGCCGCGCTCGCTTCGCCGGCGTTCACGGCGCCGGCGCGGGCCGCCGACCCTCCGGCGGGCTACAAGGACGTCACGACGTACAAGAGCACGTCGTGGTCGAACAGTTTCAATCCGCTCGTCCCGAACGATCCGTCCAAGGCGACAGCGAACGCGTCGAACCTCAACAAGATGATCGCCGCGAACATCGTGCTCTACTTTCCCCCCGGAACGTACTGGATCGACAAAACGATCTCCATCGGAAAGGCCGGCGTCACGCTCTGGGGCGACGAGGGCGCCGTCCTCTGCCGCACGGGAGTCCCCAACACGTGCGAGACGGCCTTCCCGCTCGGTTCGTTCAACGACACCGCGAACTTCATGGTCACGGCGAACAACTTCAGGATGCACGGGCTCACGATCATGTACGACGTGCCGACCTGCTTCACCGGGGTGATCACGGCGAAGAGCAGCAACACCGCGACGGTGCGGCTCACGGACGGGAAGAGCGCGTCCTTCTCCGCCGACGTCGCCATCTCGCGCGTGAACTACTTCGACGAGAACCTGCGGCCATCGGGGAACGAGACGTTCTTCGAGGCGGGTTCGAAACTCGCCATCTCGAACCTCTCGGAGGACGAGAACGGCGTGAAGTCCTTCAAGTGCACGTTGAAGGGTTCGTCCGTCGGGCAGCGGGTCGCGATGGCGTGCGGCTCGAACTACGGGCAGAACATCATCATCTACAGCGCGAGCGCGTCCGGCGTCCAGAATACGGTCTTCGAGGACGTCACCGTCGCGAACAGCTTCGGCATGGTCATGCTCGTGAAGGGCGCGACGAACCTCACGCTCGAGCGCTTCCGCGTGGACGACGGCGACACCAATACCATCTACACGGCGAGCGTCGACGGCATCCACGTCGCGGCGCTCGGCGGGAAGCTGACGATGCGGGACTGCGAGTTCAACGGGCTCGCCGACGACATCCTCAACGTCCACTGCGGCGGCCCGAAGGTCGGAAGCGTCAGCGGAACGTCGGTGACGTTCGAGAGCGCCGTCGAGAGCGTGTACTTCCAGCGCGGGCACGTCGTGCGGTTCTACTCGTCCAAGCTCGCGGACCTCGGCACGGCGACCGTGACGTCGGTCTCTGGCTCGGTCTCGGGGATCGCGGTCGACGCGCTGCCGTCCGGCGTCGCGGCGGGGTGCTACGTCGCGAACGAGTCGTGGCTGCCCGAGGTCGAAATCTCCGGCACGAAGGTCGGCGTCACGCGGGCGCGCGGGTTCCTCCTCCAGACGGACAAGCCGGTCTCGATCGCGGACTGCACCTTCGAGAACACGCGTCTTGCAGGCATCCTCTGCGCGCCCGGCGCGTCCTGGGGCGAGCTGGGGCCGGTGAACGGAGTGACTGTGACGAACTGCACGTTCAGGGGGTGCGGCGTGGGCGAGGCGAGTTCGACGAGCAAGCCGGACGCGGCGGTTATTGTGCGCTGCGACCATGACAAGGAGAGCGCGGGAAGCTACGCGAAGACAGCGAACAAGAACGTGTGGGTCGAAGGGTGCTTCTTCGAGGACTGCATGGCGTCCGGCGTGAGCGCCGCCAATCTCACTGGACTTGTCGTCACGAACAACGTCTTCCTCCGGTGCGGCGGAAGGGTTGCCACGGAGGACAGCTGCATGGTGCGCTTGAGGTCGTGCGACAACGCGAAGGTTGTCTTCAACACGGCCTACGGCGGCGGGTTCACGAACGACGTGTACAGCGTCTCCGGCAACACGAACATCGAGGCTCACGACAACGGCTTCCGCGACGAGTCGGAATGGGGCGCGTCGCCCGTCCTCCCCGTCCTCGCGACCCGAGCGGACGACGGCGTCGAGCCGCTCGGCTTCGGCGTGGATCCGTCGGACGACAGTCCGACCTTCGAGGTCACGATCCGCAACGCGTCCGGCGGCGTCTGGTACACCGTCTACGCGGCCGACGCGGTGGACGGAGCCTACGCGGCCGCCGCATCCGTCCAGGCGGCGGCGGACGGACTCCTGACCCTCTCCGTCCCGGCTCCGTCCGACAAGCCGGCGCGCTTCGTCCGCATCGGCGCGTCGAAGACGCCCGTCCCCTTCGGCACCGCGCTCTGAGCCCCCCTTTTGCGCGTCGTGGCGGGGTGTCCCACCCCGCCACGCGAGCGCTTGTCCCGGGCAACCGGCTCCGCACGCGCTCCCCACGCGCCCGGCTCACGCCGGCCGGTCATTTTACAATTTCACCGTGCGTGATTTTGATGCAATTCGCCGCTCCAGAAGATGGTAAAATGATGAAAATCACGCACGGTGGAATCGAAATCGGAATTACCGGGTGGGGCGAGCACTCCGTGCGAGCCGCAGCGTCCATGCGGCGCGCGGCGCTGGCGTTTGCATCCGGAGAAGTCATCTGCTAGACTTCCCCCCGAACCACGCACTAGGATCGACGCGCCGTCCTTCCGCGAAACCCCACGGAGCAATCCGCCACCATCCTTTGACGAACCCACAAACGAACCCTTAGCGATCTGCTAAACGACGCCGCTTCGGAAAATCTAGCACACTTTCCTTCGTCGTTTCTTGACAAGGTCAAACACGCCTTGTTTGCTTCCATCTTGCAGGACGCGCCCGCACGGGCCGCGTCCTTGGATCATGTGAAGCAAACGGGTCTGTGCTAGGACCTCCGAAGCGGGCATGGAACAAGGACGCGCTTTTTTTGTAGTCGCGGGTCTTCCGTGCCGCCGCGATGCAGCCGCATCGCGGGGCTCACGGGAAAGACGCCATGGCCTACGATTCGAAACTGCGCGAAGAGGAAATCAAGAACAAGGTCGCGGCCGACGTGTTCGGCGCATTCGACTGCACGCGCATCTTCGGCGCCGTCGATTTCTGCGTTTCGGTGAAATGCGATGGGCCCACTCTCTGGGAGACGGAATCGCTCCTCTGGGCCGAGGCGAAGGCCGGCGTCCGCAAGGACCTCGCCCCGCTCTTCGCGCAGCTCGTCCTTACCATCGGCCGCGCCCGCACGCACGAGAAGCACAGCCCGCCGCCGTTCCTCGGTGCGTTCGACTGCGAGAAGATCGCCTTCCTCCCCTACCACGCGGTCATCGACCTGTTTTCGATTTCCGATTTCGACTGGACCGTCACGCCTTCCGACGCTTCGACCCGCGAATTCGGCATTCTGCTCGAACGCGTGCGCCCGCTTCTCGCCTCCGGCGCGTTCGTCTTCCGGTTCGACGAAGGGAAGGAACTCGCCGCGTTCGTCCGGAAGAACTTCGTCGTCGGTCTGGAGGACGCCTCGCGCCTGCCCGTCACGCGCAACAACTTCGTGTTCGTCTACAACCGCTGGCGCGAGGCCGTCAAGCCGTCCATCGCCGTGAACTGGGACGGCGCGAAGAAGCGCGGCATCGTCGACGCCGACTTTTTCCTCGCCGACCTGCTTTCCAAGAACGGCGCGACGCTCGTCGAAAAGCTCTTCATCGTCCTCCGCGGCAACCACTACGAACTCGACCGCGCTCCCGACGACATGGGCCTGCTCGTCTCCAAGCGCGCCGAGTTCAACGACGGACAGGCCGCCCACACCGTTTTCTGGAACCGCTACAGGCGGCCGCCGAAAATGGAATACTGGCACTGGATCGCCGAACGCCGCGACCTTCTCGTCCCGCAGGACGTGCGCGAGCGCAAGGGTTCCTACTTCACGCCGCAGATCTGGGTCGAGAAGGCGCAGCAGGCTCTCGCCTCCGTTCTCGGCGAGAACTGGAGCGACGAATACGACGTGTGGGACTGCGCCGCCGGCACGGGCAATCTCCTCGTCGGCCTGCCCGACAAATACAAAATCTGGGCCTCCACGCTCGACCAGGCCGATGTGGACGTGATGCACGAGCGCATCAAGAACGGCGCGAACCTCCTCGATTCGCACGTCTTCCGGTTCGACTTCCTGAACGATTCTTTCGACAACCTGCCCAACGGCCTGAAGGCCATCGTGCAGGACCCCGAACGACGGAAGAAACTCGTCGTCTTCATCAATCCGCCGTATGCGGAAGCGGGAAGCACGCGGTCGAAGAAATCGAAGACGGGCGTTTCGAACGCGACGTCGGTGCACGGAAGCGAAATGGCACATCTCGCTTCATTCGCCAAGCGCGAACTGTTCGCGCAGTTTCTTGCCCGCATTCATTCTTCCGTCCGCGGATGCATCATCGCGGAGTTTTCGAAACTCAAACACCTGAACGGTCCGTATTTCAAGCCGTTCCGGGACGGTTTCCTCGCCAAACTGCTCGCCGGATTCCTCGTTCCCGCGGAAACGTTCGACAACGTCACGGGTCGTTTTCCGATCGGCTTCATGGTCTGGGACACGTCAAAGTCGGAACGATTCGAAGAGCACCGCTTTTCCGTGTTCGACAAGGCGGGAACGGAACTTCCGCCGAAACTCGTCCTGTCCTACGACGGGCTCCGCCTGCTCAACGACTGGATGCGTCCGACGTGGAAGAATCCGAAAGAACCCGAAACGATCGGGTGGATGGTTTGCAACGGCAACGACTACCAACATCAAAACGAAATCGTCGTCCTTTCCAAACGCAGCAACGAAACGTCGACGTTCTTCAAGCCGGTCACCCGGACGAATCTGGTTCCGTCGGCCATCTACTTCGCCGTCCGCCATTGCATCGACGCAGACTGGCTCAACGACCGCGACCAGTTCCTGTGGCCGGCGGATTCGTGGAAGGACGACGCGGAGTTCCAGCTCGACTGCCTCGCGTTCGCGCTCTTCCACGGGCAGAACCGCATTTCGTGCAAGGCGGGGACGAACCACTGGATTCCGTTCGCGGAGGACGAGATCGGGGCGAAAGACGCGTTCAAGTCGCATTTCATGTCCGACTTCCTGAAGCGCGTTCTCGCCGGCAGGGACGCGCCCGCGGCGCATCCGAAAGGCGGACGGCGCGAGGAGCCGTCCCTGCCTTCGCAGTCGCTTCTCTTTCCGGAAACGGCGGGGATTCTTCTTGCGGCGGAAGCGCCGGCGACGTGGGACGCGACCGGTGGGGCGAGCCGTCCCGGCAAGCCGCCGCGGCTCGGCGGGGACGCCTCGCCCCACACTTCCTTCTCCTCCGAGGCGCAGTCGGTCTTCGACACCGGGCGCGAACTCTGGCGCTACTACCACGCGCAGCCAGGCGCTCTCCCCGACGCCTCGTTCTACGACATCCGCGCGCACTTCCAGGGATTCAAGCCGAACGGCCACATGAACGCGGACTCCTCCGACCCGGCCTACACGGAGCTCGTCTCCTCCCTCCGCTCGGCCGAACGCGCCCTCGCCGCCAAACTCGCGCCGAAAGTCCGCGAACACGGCTTCCTCCGGTAGAGGCCGCGGGCCTTGGAAGAACCCGGCGCTCGGCGAGCGGACGAAAAAACGGCGCCCGGACGGCAGGGCCGTCCGGGCGCCGGAGAAGCGACGCGGGGGTCCCGCGCGAAGCGCGCGGCCCCGCGGGGCGACCGCTAGTCGCGCTTGTTCTCGTGGTAGACCGTGTGGAGAAGGTGGTGGGACTTCTCCGAGCCGGGCTCTCCGAGGTATTCGGCGTAGAGCTTCTTGATGTCCGGGTTCTCGTGCGAGAGGCGGATCGGCTTGCCGGCATCCTCCGCGTAGAGCCCCTCCATCCGGCGCTTGAGCGCCTCGGCGCGGTCGGCGTTGATGTAGGGCTGGCCGCCGCCGTTGATGCACCCGCCGGGGCACGCCATGATCTCGATCGCCTGGAAGCGCGTGCGGTCGGCGCGGACCATGTCCAGCACCTTGCGCGCGTTGCCCAGGCCCGAGCACACCGCCACGTTGACGGCGACGCCCGGCGCGACCTCGACCTTCGCCTCCTTGACGCCGTCCAGGCCGCGAACGGCCCGGAAGTTGATCGCGTCGCCGGCGAGGTTCTTGCCGTTGAGCATCGTGTAGACGCTGCGCAGCGCCGCCTCGAGCACGCCGCCCGTCACGCCGAAGATCACACCGGCGCCGGTGGACTCGCCCAGCGGGCTGTCGTAGTCCTCGTCGTCGAGGTTCGCCAGGTTGACGCCGGCCTCGTGCAGCAGGCGCACGAGCTCGCGGGTGGTGACGACGTAGTCGACGTCCTTGATGCCGCCGGGCGCGAACTCGGGGCGCGCGGCCTCGTACTTCTTGGCCTGGCAGGGCATGACGGAGACGACGATCAGGTCCTCGGGCTTCACGCCGATCTTCTCGGCGTAGTAGCTCTTGGCGATCGCGCCGAACATCTGCTGCGGGCTCTTGCAGGAGCTCGGGATGTCGAGCAGGTCGGGGAAGTGGTGCTCGAGGAAGTTGATCCAGCCCGGGCAGCACGAGGTGAGGATCGGCAGGTGAGCCTCCCGCTGCGCGTCGGCGGCGGACTTGCCGGCCTTCACGAGGGAGAGGTAGTCCTTGACGCGGCCGACGAGCTCCGTGCCCTCCTCCATGATGGTGAGGTCGGCGGAGAAGTCGGTGTCGAACACCTTGTCGAAGCCGAGGGCGCGGAGACCGGCGACGAGCTTGCCGGTGACCGGCTCGCCCGGCTTGAAGCCGAACTCCTGGCCGATCGCGACGCGGACCGCGGGCGCGGTCTGGACGACGACCGTCTTCTTCGGGTCGTGGATCGCGGCCATGACCTTCTTGGTGTAGCTGACGCCGACGATGGCCCCGACGGGGCAGACGTTGACGCACTGGCCGCAGAAGGTGCAGGAGCTGTCCGCGAGCGGGATCATCGACGCGGTGCCGACCTTGGCGGGGAAGCCGCGGCCGTTGCCGGTGAGCGCGCCGACGGTCTGCACCTTGTTGCAGACGGTCTCGCAGCGGCGGCACATGACGCACTTGCTCAGGTCGCGCATGATCGCGGCGCTCTCGTCGACCGGGTAGTAGTTCTTCTCGCCCTGGTAGGAGATCTCGCGGATGCCGAACTCGGCGGCGAGCCTCTGCAGCTCGCACTCCTGGTTCTTGGCGCAGGTGAGGCAGTTCTGCGGGTGGTCCGAGAGGAGCAGCTCCAGGACCGTCCGGCGCGCCTTCATCGCGCGGGCGCTGTTCGTCCAGACCTCCATGTTGGGGGCGACGGGCGTGGCGCAGGCGGGCGCGAGGATCTTGCGCGGGCCGCGGATGCCGGTCGCCTCGACGAGGCAGAGGCGGCACGACGCGGGCTTGTTCGCGACGCCGCACCCGACGTCCGGGCAGTAGCACAGCGTCGGGATGTGGATGTTGAGCTTCTTGGCGGCGTCGAGGATCGTGGACCCGGCGGGGACCTCGACCTGCTTGCCGTTGATCGTGATGGTGATGTTGGCCATTTCGAAATCCTCCTACTCCTTGACGATGGCCTTGAACGGGCAGTTGTCGATGCAGGCGCCGCACTTGATGCACTTGGCCTGGTCGATGACGTGCTGCTTCTTGATCTCGCCCGTGATCGCGCCGACGGGGCAGTTGCGGGCGCACTTGGTGCAGCCCTTGCACTTGTCGGTGATCTTGAGCTTGAAGAGACGCACGCAGGTGCCGGCGGGGCACTTCTTGTCGCGCACGTGGGCGACGTACTCGTCCTTGAAGTAGCGCAGCGTGGAGAGGATCGGGTTCGGGGCCGTCTGGCCGAGGCCGCAGAGCGCCGTGTCCTTGATCGTGTTGGCCAGGTCCTCGAGCTCGACGAGCATCTCCTCGGTGCCCTTGCCGGCGCAGATCTTCTCGAGCATCTCGAGCATGCGGCGGGTGCCGATGCGGCAGGGCGTGCACTTGCCGCAGGACTCGTCCTTGGTGAACCCGAGGTAGAACTTCGCCATCGCGGGCATGCAGTCCTTGTCGGACAGGACGATCATGCCGCCCGAGCCCATCATGGACCCGATCTTGCCGAGGTTCATGTAGTCGATCGGCGTGTCGAGGTTCTCCTTGGTGATGCAGCCGCCGGAGGGGCCGCCGGTCTGGACGGCCTTGAACTCGCGGCCGCCGGAGATGCCGCCGCCGATGTCGTAGATGATCTCGCGCAGCGTCGTGCCCATCGGGACCTCGACGAGGCCGACGTTGTTGATCTGGCCCGCGAGCGCGAAGACCTTCGTGCCGGCGTTGCCGGAGACGGTCTTGACCCAGTGGCCGTTCTCGTCGCGCTCGGTGACCCAGTTGCCGATCTTGCTGTACCAGGCGGCGCCCTTGCGCAGGATGACGGGGATCGAGGCGTAGGTCTCGACGTTGTTCACATTGGTGGAGCAGCCCCAGTAGCCGCCGCCGATGTTGGCGGGGAAGGGCGGCTTCGTCGTGGGCTCGCCGCGCTGGCCCTCCATCGAGTGGATGAGGGCCGTCTCCTCGCCGCAGACGAACGCGCCGGCGCCGAGCTTGATCTCGATGTCGAAGCAGAAGTCCGTGCCGAGGATGTTCTTGCCGAGGAGGCCGCAGGCGCGCGCCTGGTCGATCGCCATCTGGAGGCGGGAGACCGCGAGCGGATACTCCGCGCGGATGTAGACGAGGCCCTTCTGGGCGCCGATCGCGTAGGCGCCGATCGCCATCGCCTCGACGACGCTGGAGGGGTCGCCCTCCATGATCGAGCGGTCCATGAACGCGCCCGGGTCGCCCTCGTCGGCGTTGCAGACGATGTACTTCTCGTCGGCCTTCACGCCCGCGGCGATCTTCCACTTGAGGCCCGTCGGGAAGCCCGCGCCGCCGCGCCCGCAGATGCCCGAGTCGAGCACCTCCTGCACGACGTCCATCGGCTTCATCTCCGTGAGCGCCTTGGCGAGGCCCTGGTAGCCCTCGTTGGCGATGTACTCCTCGAGGTTCTCCGCCTCGATGAGGCCGCAGTTGCGCAGCGCGATGCGCTCCTGCTTGGCGTAGAACGGCATCTTGGCGTAGTCGTGGATCTTCTCCTTGAGCGTCGGCTCCACGTAGAGCAGGCGCTCGACGACCTCGTGGCCGACGACGTGCTTCGCGACGATCTCCGCGGCGTCCTCGGGCTTGACCTGGACGTAGAAGACGTTGTCGGGCATGACCTTCACGATCGGGCCCTGGGCGCAGAAGCCGAAGCAGCCCGACTGGATGACCCGGACGTCGGCCTCGAGCCCGGCCTTCTTGATCTCCTCGCGCAGGTTCGCCATGAGCTCCTGCGAGTTGGACGCATGGCAGCCGGTGCCGCCGCAGCAGATGATGTCCTTCTTCTTCGAATCGATCGAGCCGGCGGCGAGGCGGAGGGCGAGCTTGCCCTTGGCGGCCTCGTAGACGGCCATCAGATCGGCCTTGGTCTTGATGGGATTCATGCCTGGGCCTCCTTGGCCTTGATTTCCTCGACGACCTTGACGGCGCCGGCGGGGGTGATCTTTCCGTAGACCTTGTCGTCCACGAGCATGACGGGCGCGAGGCCGCAGGCGCCGACGCAGCGCAGCGAGCCGAGCGAGAAGAGGCCGTCGGCCGTCGGGGTCGTGTCCGCCTCGATGCCGAGCACGCGCTCGAGCTCGCGGAGGACCCCCTCGGAGCCCTTCACGTAGCACGCGGTGCCGAGGCAGACGTTGATCACGTGCTTGCCCTTGGGCTTCGTGGTGAAGTAGTTGTAGAACGAGACGACGCCGGAGACCGCGCTCTCGGGGATGCGCATCTTCTCGGCGACGTGCTGCTGCACCTCGCGCGGAAGATAGCCGAAGATGTGCTGCGCGCGGTGGAGGATCTGGATCAGGCGGCCGCGCCGGCGCTCGTCGTTGGGATCCAGGCCGAGCGAATCGATGAACGCATCGAGCTCGGCGAACTTCGCTTCCGCGGCCGAGGAGAACTTCTTGCAGCCGCAGCAGGCGGCGCCGTTCCCTTCGGGGGCGGGGGTGGTGGTTTCGCTCACGGGAGGTTTTCCTTCGTTGGTTGCGTAGGGTTCTTGCGCGGCCGGGACCATGTGAGCGGACCCGCCCGCCGCGCCCTCCGGACCCTTTTCCGGTCCGTGCGGGACGCGTGGCCGCATATGTTACGCTTTTCAGCGGCGTTAGACAAGCCTAACACCTTTTTTTGCGTTCGTCCTAAGAAACCGGGGGTCGAGAATCGTATAAGGGGTGAAAGAGCCCGGAGAGACCTCCCGGCTGCACCCTTTGAGAAACCCCGAAAACCAAGGAGCGAACCATGAACGAAGAACCCGAAGCGCCCGTCGAGGAAGCGCGCCCCGACGAGGAGATCGACGAAAGCGAACGCGCCTACCGCGAGATGCAGAAGCTCTTCGAGGAGCTCTCCTTCCGCGAGCGCTGGCGCCGGATGATGGCCGGCCTCAAGATGCCGAAGGACACGGGCGAATACAAGTTCGCCAAGCTCCAGCTGCAGCGACTCTCCGGCCCGGCGGTCGCGGTCGCGGTGCCGCTGATCACCGTCATTATCCTCCTGATGCTGCCGCGCCGCGAGGCGCCGCCGCCCGTCACGGCCGCGGTCGAGATCATCGAGCCGCCGGAGGAGGTCGAGATCGAGCCGCCGCCGGAGGAGCCGCCGCCGCCGCCCGACACGCTCGAGCCGAACGAGTCCGAGATCGACGGCGAGCCGGGCGACATCACGCCCGTCGACGAGCCCGCGGAGGTGACCGACGAGCCCGTCTCGGCCAAGCCCAAGGACATCTCGACCGTGGCTAACGTGAAGTCCCCGATCAAGATGCCGGGCATCTTCTCGAGCCGCGACCCCGGCCAGCGGGGGCGCCAGCTCGGCAAGTTCGGCGTCGGCGGCGCCGGCGACGCGATCGTGGTGCGCGCGCTGCGCTGGCTCAAGATGCAGCAGAAGAGCGACGGCTCTTGGGGCGACGACTCGTCGTTCCGCACCGCCCTCACCGGCATGGCGATCCTCACCTACCTGGCGCACAACGAGGTCCCGGACGACACCACCGAGTTCGGGCCCACGACGAAGCGCGCGATCCAGTTCCTCGTCGACAGCCTCGGAAGCGGCGAGTACTTCCGCGACAAGGACGGCAACAACTACTCGCACCCGATCGGCGTCTACGCGCTCGGCGAAGCCTACGCGATGACGCGCAACCCGCTCGTGAAGAGCGCGGTGGAGCGCGCCGTGCAGCCGCTCATCCGCGGCCAGAACGCCTGGAACGGCTGGGAGTACAAGATGGCGCAGACGGCCCGCACCGACAACTCCTACTCCGGCTGGTGCGCGCAGGCGATCAAGGCCGTCCACGCCGCCGGCATCGACGTGCCGGGCCTCGAGGAGTGCTACGAGAAGGCGAAGCACGCGTTCGACTCCGTCTATCGCGGCGACGGGCACTTCTGCTACCAGTCCGAGTCGGGCGGCAACCCCAACGGCCACGAGGCCGAGACGGCGATCGCGACGCTCTGCATGCAGCTGCTGGAGCAGTACAACGACCCGAAGGTGAAGTCGGCGATGGCGTTCATGGACGGCTGCACCTACAGCTTCGCCCAGTGGGAGAACCAGCCGTGGGGCGGCGGCGGCAACAACCCCTCGCCCGTCTACTACTGGTACTACCTCACGCAGGCCAAGTTCCAGGTCGGCGGCGCGACGTTCGGCGCGTGGAACAAGATGTTCTACCCCGAGCTGCGCGACCGGCAGCAGATCATCAAGGGCGAGGGCGGCGCGAGCGGCTACGTCGACCCCAAGGGCAAGTACCAGGACATCGGCTGGTGGGACAGCCCGTCGAAGGGCGAGGCCTACCGCAGCAACAAGGGCGGGCTCCCGTGCACGTGGTGGAGCGGCGGACAGGAGACGCAGGGCTCGACCTCGCTCGACTGCCGGATCATGGACACCACGCTCTGCGCGCTGCAGCTGATGGTGTACTACCGCTTCCTGCCGACCTCGCAGCAGGTGGACGTCAGCGTCCGGGACGCCGGGGGCGTCCTCGACAGGCCGGCCCGCAAGTCCGACGAGATCAAGGTGACGGTCGCGCGCAAGCCGCGCGGATAGAACCTCGCGGCGCAGCGGTCGAAAAACCCGCTTGCGCCGCGCCCGCCCGGGTGGTAGGATACGTTCCATCCGCTGCCCCCGCGCGCGGACTGCCTCCCGTCCCTCGACCGACAATACTTCAAGGGGGCCGAATGCCGGCGGACGACCCGCCCGACCGCGAGGCCGGGACTTCCGAAGCCGACCAAGGTTCCCACTTCGAACCACAGGGTTCGAAGGACCGCTGGCATTACGGCGGGGGCGGCCTTTCTTTTCGTCCCCCTCCCCTGCGGGCCCGGCGGGCGCATGCCCCTCCGCGTCCGCGTGGAGTCGGCCCATGGCCCGCGCGTCGCGCGGGCGCTTCGCGGAAACGACCGCTTTCCTTTTGACCGGCGGAGTGCTATCATCCGCGCCCTCGGGGACACCCCGCCACGAGGCCCGCCACTTTCCCGGGCGCGGCGGCCGTCCCCCGGAAGGAACGACATGTCCGAGACACACGAGAGGTTCGCGCCCGAGACGATCATCAAGCGCGACGAGATCGACCGCTACTGCGACGGCGGCCGCGACTTCATCCGCGACGACGAAATCCGCGCCGAGCTCGCCGCCAACGCCAAACCCGACGCCGCCCGCGTCCGCGACATCCTCCAGAAGTCGCTCGCGATCCAGACGCTCTCCGGCCCCGAGGTCGCCGCCCTGCTCGCCGTCGACGACCCCGAGCTCCTGGCCGAGATGGCCCAGGCGGCCTGGGACGTGAAGCACAAGGTCTACGACAACCGCATCGTGACCTTCGCGCCGATGTACATCTCGAGCTACTGCATGAACCGCTGCCGCTACTGCGGCTTCTCGCTCGACAACCACAAGGAGAAGCGCCGCTGCCTCTCGATGGACGAGATCCGGCGCGAGGCGGAGGCCATGATCCGGATCGGCCACAAGCGCGTGATGGCCGTCTACGGCGAGCATCCCATGACGGGCGCGCGCTTCATCGCCGACTCGCTCGCCGCCATCTACTCGGCCGAGGTGCCGGGACGCGTCCCGGGCTCGAGGAACCAGGTCCGCCGCATCAACGTCAACGCCGCCCCGCTCTGCATCGACGACCTCAAGATCGTCCACGAGGCCGGCATCGGGACGTTCCAGGTCTTCCAGGAGACCTACGACCACAAGGTCTACTCGGAGATGCACCCCGCCGACACCGTGAAGGGCGACTTCGGCTGGCGCGTCACCTGCTTCCACCGCGCGTTCGACGCGGGCATCGACGACGTCGGCCTCGGCGTCCTCTTCGGCCTCCAGCCCGACTGGAAGTACGAGGTCGCCGCGATGTGCACGCACGCCCGCGAGCTCGAGCGCTTCGTCGGCATCGGCCCGCACACGTTCTCCGTGCCGCGCATGCACGCCGCCTCCGGATCCGAGGTCGCCAACGCGAAGAGCTCCTTCACCGACGACGACTTCTTCAAGGCCGTGATGGTCCTGCGCCTCGCCGTGCCCTACACCGGGCTCATCGTCACTGCGCGCGAGACGAAGGAGCTGCGCGACCGCTGCCTGCGCATCGGCTGCACGCAGATGGACGCCGGCACGCGCATCGACATCGGCGGCTACTCCGCCGGCAGCCGCGAGCAGAAGATCGACGAGCAGCAGTTCATGCTGGGCGACTCCCGCTCGCTCGAGCAGATGATCGTCGACCTCGCGAGGCAGGGCGTCATCACGAGCTTCTGTACGGCGGGCTACCGCTGCGGCCGCACGGGCGGCTGCATCATGGACGCCCTGAAGACCGGCAAGGAGGGCACCTTCTGCAAGATCAACGCGGTGCTCACCTTCCGCGAATGGCTCGACGACTTCGCCTCGCCCGAGAGCATCGCCGTCTGCACGCCGCTCATCGAGCGGGAGCTCGCCGCGATCGCGGAGCAGTATCCCGTCTTCTACCCGCAGGTGAAGAAGCGCTACGACCGCATCTGCGCCGGCGAGCGCGACCTCTATTTCTAGGAATCCCACGACATGGAACACGTCATCGACACGATCAAGGCCCGCGGCCTCTTCGACAACTGGACCGACCCCGGCGTCTACGACCTGCTGAAGACCCCGCAGACCGTCTACGGCGGCTTCGACCCCTCGGCCGACAGCCTCCAGGCCGGCAACCTCGTCGCCATCATGAACCTGTGCCACTACCAGCGCGCCGGCCACCGCGTCCTCGCGCTCGTCGGCGGCGCGACCGGCCTCATCGGCGACCCCTCGGGCAAGACCAGCGAGCGCCAGCTCCAGACCGCCGAGACGATCGCGCACAACGCCGAGTGCATCAAGGCGCAGCTCGAGCGCTTCATCGACTTCGGGCCGGGCGAGCACCAGGCCGTGCTCGTGAACAACCTCGACTGGCTCGGGAAGTTCTCGTTCATCGACTACCTGCGCGACGTCGGCCGCTACTTCCGCATGGGCACCATGCTCAACAAGGAGAGCGTCCGCGCGCGGCTCGAGTCGCCGAACGGCATGTCGTTCACCGAGTTCTGCTACCAGACGATGCAGGGCTACGACTTCCTGCACCTCTACGACACCTACGGCTGCCGCATCGAGGTGGGCGGCTCCGACCAGTGGGGCAACATCACCGCCGGCACGGACCTGCTGCACTACCAGCGCGGCGTCTCGTGCTACGGCGTCACGATCCCGCTCATCAAGGACTCGGCCGGCAAGAAGTTCGGCAAGAGCGAGGGCAACGCGATGTACCTCGACGCGAAGAAGACGAGCTGCTACCAGTTCTACCAGTTCTTCCTGCGCAGCGAGGACTCGGTCGTCGTGCGCTACCTCAAGGCGTTCACGTTCCTCCCGATCGACGAGATCGCGCAGCTCGAGGAATCCGTGAGGACCGCGCCCGAGAAGCGCGAGGCGCAGCGCGTGCTCGCGGAGGACGTCGTCCGCCGCGTCCACGGCGACGAAGGCCTCGCCCAGGCGCAGCGCGCGACGCAGGCGCTCTTCGGCGGGTCGCTCAAGGGCCTCTCCGCGGCCGAGCTCCTGCCGATCTTCCAGGACGCGCCCAGCGCGGAGCTTCCCGCGGCGGACGTCGTCGGGCAGCCGGTCGTGAAGGTCGCCGCGCTCGCGGGGCTCCTCAAGAGCCAGAGCGAGGCGCGCCGGATGGCCGACGGCGGCGGCCTCTACCTCAACAACGAGCGCGTCGGCGCCGCGGACATCCTCACCGAGGACCGCGCGATCGACGGCCAGGTCCTCGTCCTCCGCGCCGGCAAGAAGAACCAGCGCGTCGTCAAGCTCGCGCGGTAGCGCGGGCTTGGCCACATCCCCTTCGTCAAGCTCGCCCGCCAGCGCCCTCCCCCATCGTCCGCGACCCGCCCGACGCACCGTGAAGATCGCCGTCAACGCGCTGTTCCTCGTCCCCGGCCAGGTCGGCGGGACGGAGACCTACCTGCGCCGCACGCTCGCCGCGATGCCGCCACTGCTCGCGCCGGACGAGGAGCTGCTCGTCTTCGCGAACGCCGAGAACGCGGCGCTTCTCGCCGCCGACCTGCGCGGCGCGCCGCGCGCGACCGTCGTCGCGACCGGCCTGCGCGCCGCCTCGCGCGCCCGGCGCGTCCTCTTCGAGAACCGCACGCTCCCCCGCGCCCTCGCCGCCGCCGGCGCGGACGTGCTCTGGAACCCCGGAAACGCCGCCCCGCTACGCGCGCCCTGCCCGCAGGCCACGACCGTCCACGACATGCAGTACCGGCGCTTCCCGGAGGACTTCTCCCCGGTCTCGCTCGCCGCGATGCGCCTGCTCGTCCCGGCCGCCGTCCGCCGCAGCGCGCGCACGATCGCCGTCTCGGAGTTCTCGCGCTCCGAAATCCTCTCGCTCGTCCCGGGCGCCGATCCGGCGCGCGTCGTCGCCGTCCCCGAGGCGGCCGACCCGCTCTTCGCCGCGGACGTCCCCGGCGCCGCCGTCGCCGAACGCGCCCTCGCGCTCTCGGGCGGCGCGGAGCCGCTCCTGCTCGTCGTTTCCAACTCCTACCCGCACAAGAGCCTCGAGACGGCGGCGGCGGCCTTCGGCCTCCTCCAGAAGGACTTCCCCCACCGGCTGCTCGTCGTCGGCCGCCCGCGCCGCGGCGAGCCCGCGCTCGCCGCCGCGATGGCGGCGCTGCCCGACCCTTCGCGCGCCGCGCGCCTCGACTACGCCTCGCGCGATGACCTCGCCGCGCTCTACCGCGCGGCCGACCTGCTTTTCTTCCCGTCGCGGTACGAGGGCT
>CACWKU010000043.1 GCA_902761575.1 uncultured bacterium | reverse complement strand
GGCCGCCGTTCCGCCGCCCGCCGGCGTCTCGGCGAAGTACGCCGAGGAGACGCACGTCAACGTCGCCCCCGCGCGCCACTCCGGCTCGCCCCTCGACTTCGCGCCGCGCACCGCCGGCGAGCCCGCCGCCGCGCCGATCCCCGGCCAGTTCCGCCGCAAGGGCGCCGCCGCCAAGATCTGGATGGGCGTCCTCGTCGGCATCGTCGTCGTCGTCGCCATCCTCGTCTACCTCGTCTTCGGCAACCTGAAGTAGTTCGGCCCGTCCAATCCGAACCACCGAACCACCGAACTACCGAACCACCGAACCGCCATGTTCCGCATCGGCACCGGCTTCGACATCCACCGCCTCGTCCCGGGGCGGCGGCTCGTCCTGTGCGGCGTCGAGTTCGAGTTCCCCTTCGGCCTCTTCGGCCACTCGGACGCCGACGCGCCGACGCACGCGCTGATGGACGCGCTCCTCGGCGCCGCCGCGCTCGGCGACATCGGGCACCTCTTCCCCGACACCGACCCGGAGTGGGAGGGCGCGGACAGCATCCGGCTCCTCGAGGCCGTCGTCGCGCTCCTGCGCCGCAAGGGCTGGCGCGTCGCCAACGCCGACCTCACGATCCTCGCCGAGGCGCCGAAGATCGCCCCCCGCGTCCAGGAGATGCGCGAGCGCCTCGCCGCGCCGCTCGGCGTCCCCGTCGACGCCGTCTCCGTGAAGGCCACCACGATGGAGAAGCTCGGCCCGATCGGCGCCCGCGAGGGCATCGCCGCCCAGGCCGTCGCCCTCCTCGAATCCGTCTCCTGATCCCTCTCCCCCCTTTTCAACCTCTTCAACCTTTTCAACCCTTTCAACCTTTCACCATGCAGTACGACCGCAACCACGCCCTCCTCTCCTCCGAGATCCCGGGCCTGCCCGCGCCCAAGCGCGGCAAGGTCCGCGACGTCTACGACCTCGGCGACTCGCTGCTCTTCGTCGCGACCGACCGCCTCTCGGCCTTCGACGTCATCATGCCGAACGGCGTGCCGGACAAGGGCCGCGTCCTCACGCAGCTCTCGCTGTTCTGGTTCCGCCACTTCGCCGACGTCCCGAACCACCTCGTCACGGCCGACGTGGCGGAGTATCCCGAGGTCCTGAAGCCCTACGCCGCCGACCTCGACGGCCGCTCGATGATCGTGAAGAAGCTGCAGATGGTCCCCGTCGAGTGCATCGCGCGCGGCTATCTCGTCGGCTCCGGCTGGGCGGAGTACAAGAGGCAGGGCACGGTCTGCTCGCAGGCGCTGCGCCCCGGCTACGTCCAGGCCGACAAGCTCGACGAGGCGATCTTCACGCCGTCCATGAAGGCCGAGCTCGGCGAGCACGACGAGAACATCTCCGTCGCCGAGCTCGAGCGCCGCGTCGGGAAGGACCTCGCCGACCGCCTCGGCGCCCTCACGATGAAGCTCTACAACGGCGCCGCGGACTACGGCCGCTCCAAGGGCATTCTCATCGCCGACACCAAGTTCGAGTTCGGCCTCGACACGGACGGCGCGCTGACGCTCGCCGACGAGGTCCTCACGCCCGACTCCTCGCGCTTCTGGCCCGCCGCGGACTACCGCACCGGCTCCAACCCGCCCTCGCTCGACAAGCAGTTCGTTCGCGACTGGCTCGACGACATCCATTTCAACCACGAGCCCCCCGCGCCCGAGATCCCCGACGACATCGTCGAGAAGACCCGCCAGCGCTACCTCGACGCCCTCCGCATTCTCGCCAACTGAGGAACACAACCATGAAAGAAATCGCAGGAACCCTCTCCGCCGCCGGCATGAAGTTCGGCATCGCCGTGAGCCGCTTCAACAGTCTCTTCACCGAACAGCTCCTCAAGGGCGCGGAGGACTGCCTCCTGCGCCACGGCGCCAAGCCCGGCGACATCGCGTTCGTCCGCGTCCCCGGCGCGTCCGAGCTCCCGCTCGCCGTCCAGCGACTGCTCAAGTCCGGCCGGTTCGACGCCGTGCTCGCGCTCGGGTGCGTCATCCAGGGCGCCACGCCACACGCCGACCTCATCGAGCAGCAGGTCGCCCGCTCCCTCACCCAGCTCGGGCTACAGTACGACAAGCCCGTCACCGGCGGCCTCGTCGCCGCCGCCAGCCTCGACCAGGCCATCGAGCGCGCCGGCACCAAGATGGGCAACAAGGGCTGGGACGCCGCCATGGCCGCCATCGAGATGGCCTCCGTCTTCAAGCAGCTCTAAGACGCTCGTCCCACGTCTCTCGTCACTCGTCGCTCGTCGCTCGTCGCTCGTCACTCGTCACTCGTCACTCGTATGTCCTCCCGCCGCCAGGCCCGCGAATGGGCGCTCCAGATGATCTTCGAGCTCGACGCGAACCCGGACGCGGAGCGTCCGCTGGAGCGCGTCTTCGACGAGTTCTGGAACGGCCAGCTCCGCCTCCGCGACCCGGGCGACCCCGGCGGCCCGCCGGACGCCCACGCGCGCGGTTTCGCCGAGGCGCTCGTGCGCGGCACGCTCGCGAACCGCGCGGCGATCGACGCGAAGCTCACGGAGCGCCTGCGCAACTGGACGCTGGACCGCCTCGGGTCGGTCGAGCGCGCGGTCCTGCGCCTCGGCGCCTACGAGCTGCTGTTCGCGCCAGACCCCGCCCCGGCGCCTGTCGTGATCAACGAGGCGGTGGACCTGGCGAAGTTCTTCGGCACGTCCGAGTCCGGCCGCTTCGTGAACGGCATCCTCGACGCCCTCGCGCGCCGCGACCGGGCCGACCGCTCCCGCGACCGCACGAAGTCCGAGGTCTGGACCCCCTCCCCCGCCCCGGCGGACCCCGAGTAAGGAGGCCCCTCCGGCTCCCTCCCGGCGCGCCGCGACCAAGTCCGCCGCGGCGCTACCGTGCACCGAGCGCGTACAGCGCGACGGCGGCGAGGAGCAGCGCCGCCGCGGCGACGCGGCGCGCGAGGACGGCGCGGCTCACGCGCTCCTCCAGGTCCGTGCGCCCGGCGCGCGCGACGAGCCAGCCGAGCGCGATCGAGAGGAGCCCGCGCGTGTTCTGGACGATGTTCCCCAGCACGATGCCGCACAGGGCGAAGCAGGCGTAGAGCGCGGCCATCGCGACGAACCACACCGCCGCGTAGGGCGCGGCCCAGCGCAGCCACCCCGCGCGCGGAAGCGGCGGGCAGAAGGGCATCGCGAACGCGGCGGCGCCGGCGCACACGAGGTAGATGTAGCCCAGCGAGAAGATTGCGCGCGGCGCGAAGGACGGGAAGGCGGGCTCGACGGCGGCGAACGTCTCGCCGATGAGCCAGTCGGAGAGGGAGAAGCCGGCGCACGTGGCGAGGAGCCAGCCCCAGCCGGCGCGCCCGAGGCGCCGCCCGGCGAAGGCGAGCGCGGCGGTGGCGGCGAGGACGAGCCCCACGGCGGCCCACTGCAGCGCGGTGCACGGCCGCGCGAGCGCGAACGTGTAGAACGCGGCGAGCATCGGCACCTTGAGGCCGAGCATGGGCGAGGCGAGGGAGGCGTCCACCGACCGCAGCATCTGGATCATCGTCGCGTTGGCGACGACGCAGCACGCCATGCTCCAGAAGGCGGGGGCGAACGCGGCGCGCCACGGGATCGCCCCCTGGGCGAGCGGCAGCGTCGCGGCGACGACCGCCGCCGCGGCCGGCGCCATCAGCAGGTAGGACGGCGGCAGCAGCGTCCACGCGGGCCGCCCCGACAGCCGCACGTACCGCGCCGAGACGAGATACGAGCACGACTGCAGGAACGCCGCGAGGAATCCGACGGCGATGCCGGCGGGGACGGTGGCGTCCATGCGGGCTAGCCGAGGCCGGCGCGCTGCTTGGCGGCGAGCCAGCGCGGGTAGGCCTCGTCCCAGGCGGCGGAGTCCTTCGGGGACCAGTGCGCGATCTCGATCGAGTCGCGGACGAGGCGGCGGCCGTCGTCGAAGTCGCGCAGGTCGCCGAGGCCGACCATCTGCGCGATCGCGTTGCCCATCGCGGCGCCCTCGTCGGGTCCGCAGGCGATGGAGGCGCCGAGCGCGTCCGCCGTCATCTGGCAGTGCATCGCGTCGCGCGTCGCGCCGCCGATCATGTGCAGCACGTCGCGCCTGCGCCCGGTGAGGCGCGCGAGGTCCGTCCACACCTGGCGGTAGCGCATCACGACGCCCTCCATCGCGGCGCGGTAGAACTGCCCGCGCGTCTCGGGGATGGGCTGGCCCGTGAGGCGGCAGAACTCGACGATCTTCTCCGGCATGCGGCCGGGCATCGCGAACTGCGGGTAGTCCGGATCGAGCAGCGAGCGGAACGCCGGCGCGGCCTCCGCCTCGTGCATGAGCGCGTCCCAGGATGGCTTCGCGCCGCCGTCCTGCTCCGTCCACGCGCGGCGCAGCTCTTGGATCATCCACATGCCGGTGCAGTTGCGGAGGAAGCGGATCTTGCCGTTGGCCGCGCCCTCGTGCGTGTAGTTGAGCTCGTACGAGTCGTCCGTGAGGATCGGCTTCTCCGTCTCGACGCCGAGGAGCGCCCACGTCCCGGTCGAGAGGTAGCCCCAGCTCGTGGCGGGGTCCGCGGGGACGGCGGCGACGGCCGACGCGGTGTCGTGCGATCCGACGGCGACGAGCGGCACGCCCTCGAGGCCGGGGAGGCCGCGGACGGCGCCGAGGACGGTCCCGGGCGCGACGGGCGTGCGGAAGAGCGAGGCCGGGACGCCGATGCCGGAGAGAAGCGAGGGCGAGAAGTCGCGCGTCTGCAGGTCGACGAGGCCGGAGGTGGAGGCGATCGTGGCCTCGTTGGCCTTCTCGCCGCAGAGGGCGTAGCAGATGAGGTCCGGCATGAAGAGCAGCCGGTCCGCGAGGTCCAGCAGCGACGCGGGCTCGGCGCGCTCGGCGTGCAGCTGGAAGATCGTGTTGAAGTCCATGAACTGGATGCCGGTCGCGTCGTAGAGGGCGCGCTTGCCGACGAGGTCGAAGACGGCCTCGGTGTTCACGGTGGTGTTGCGGCCGTCGCGGTAGATGTAGGGCAGGCCGAGGAGGCGGCCGGACCTGTCCAGCAGGCCGTAGTCCACGCCCCACGTGTCGACGCCGACGGAGGCGATCTCGCCGTATTTCGCGGCGGCGGCGCGGAGGCCGGCGCGGATGTCCTGCAGCAGCTGCGGGAGGTTCCAGAAGAGGTGTCCGGCGAACTCGACGGGGGTGTTGTCGAAGCGGGAGACGACCTCCATCGCGAGCTTCGCGCCGTCGTGGCGCGCGGCGATGACGCGGCCGCTGCCGGCGCCGAGGTCGATCGAAAGGTGGGTTTTCATTCCGATTTCCTTCCTTGATTGTTTTTGACTTGGATTAGGACGCCATGCCGCATTCCGCCGCATGCGTAAAGCGCTTGAGCCAAGGGATCGCGGCGACTCCGGTCTTCACGATCGCCCGGTTCTGCCACAGGCAGGTCTCGCGGACGGCGTCCGGAGGATCGTCCGGAAACGCCGGTTCTTCCAGATCCGCAAGATAGCCCTTCAGAAAAGACTCGCGGTCGGCGCCACTGAGCAGCAGCGCGGCGAGCGGGAGCGCATCCAGCCGTACCGACATCCGCTCCATGATCAGATCGCAGGCGCGCAGGGCGGTCGGCGGACAGAGCATCATCTTCGCCAAATCGCCCCAGAGCCCTTCTCCGGCGTCCGGAAAATGCCGTCTGTGGAACGAATGGTAGAGGACGCAGATAATCGCCGCCGAGGCGATCATTGCGGCGCCTCCCGCGAGAACCGCGGCGCCAACGCCGTACCGAAACGAGAGCAGGGGGAGGACGACGAAGAAAAGGAAAAAGGCCAGCGAGCAGGCCAGGCGCTCCTGGCGGCACGCCTCCAGCGTTGCCCGCAGCCGCTCCTTCGTCCCGCGAACATCCAGTCGCTCCGTCCAGAATTCAAGGATGGCCCGTTCGCGCGCCGCCTCGTCGCAGCCCTTGATCCGATTCAGGAGCGCCACGAGCGTGCGGGCCGTCCAGGCGTCGCCCATGTCGCAGAACGGCCTTCCGTCGACCATCAGCTCCGGCCCCTCGCACGAGAACGCCGCTCCGGGCTCGATCGCGGCCGTCCGCCCGGACTGGGGCGGCCGCCCCGAATTGCCGACCGTCTGCGCGTTGTACGCGACGATGCTCGACGGGGAAAGGGAGACGGGCATCAGGCGGGGAGCGAACAGGAATCCCAGCGGAGGCAGGGGGTTCAGGAGGAACAGCCTTCCCGACGAATTTCCCCAGAGGTAGTCGGCGACGACGACCCTCCACCTTCTTCCGAGTCCGGAGGCGAGCAGAACCGTCCGGCGATCAACCCAGAGCAGGCACCCGCTCAGGTAGATCAGCGCGAGGAACAGCAGCAACCGCTCTCCGTCGCTCATTGGTTCCGATTGCCCTTGCCGAAGATCTTCTTGAACAGGCCTACGATCGCGGCGGCGGCGACGACGATGCCCTTCCAGAGCCATTTGAACGCCCCGGTCTTCACGGCGGCGGCGGTCGCGCCGCCGACGATCAGCGCAGACAGTCCGATCTCGGCGATGCGGTCGCCCGCGCGAAACTCGGCATAGCGGTTGCCTGCGGTATAGCCGAAGCCGTCCAGCACGGCCTTGAACTTCGGGAGGATGGACGACAGGTCTTCCGGCCTGCAGACAAGCATTACGCTCATGACTCCTCCGCGTCCCAGGATCCGGGTGTTGTAATTGACGCTCCTCTCGCCCTCCGAATCGAAAAGCAACGCCCATTCGAGGTTGTGCGTCGTTTCGTCGTAGTGCGGCTCGCGGGACCATCCGACCAGTTTCAGTTCCGGCCAGCCGTGGCGGCGACGCTCGGCGTTGCCCTCGGTGGTGCCTTCCCGGATGGCCTCGAAGATCGCCCGGCTGTCCAGCGATCCCTTCTCGCCGTCCTTGACGTAGCCGATCGGATCCCACGAATAGACGGCGAACCAGGACAGATCGTCCGGCGCGATGACGGCGACTTCGGATTCAAGATACGGCTCCTGGATCAGTTCGTCGAACTTCCGCACCTCGGGGGCCTCCAGGAAAGCATACCCGTCCTCGACCCTCTGGCTTGCGACGGACCCCACCTTCGCGGTGGTCGGGCCGAACTTCCAGTCCAGCTCGGCAAGCGGATTCTTCTCCGATTGCGCAAACAACGGGCTCGTGCAGGCGGCGAGGACGAAAGGCAGGATTCGTTTCATGTTCTGGCTCCTGTAGCCCCGGGGAGGGGCGGCGTTCTGTCGGGGTTGCGGGATCAGGCCGAGGGCTGCTCGCCGGAGGCGAAGAGGACCTGGCCGGAGGTGGCGTCGAGGATCGAGAAGGACTCGGCCTGGCGCAGCGGCTCGCTCTTGAACGAGATCTTCGCGCCGTAGTGCGAGAGGATGTCGCGGATGATCGCCTCGTCCGCGGTGCGGAGGCGGTCGAGGACCGACGGGTGGATGCAGATCTGCAGGTCCGTCTCCTTCTTCTCCTGCGTGAGCAGCGCCGTGAGCGAGCGCAGGCGGCGCTGGATGTCCACCGAGAGCTGCAGCGGCGACTTGATCGTCCCGTGGCCGTGGCAGTAGGGGCACGCCTGGTGCATCTGCGAGAGGAGGCTCTGCTCGAAGCGCTGGCGCGTCATCTCGAGGAGGCCCAGCTCCGAGATCGGCGTCACGTTGGTGCGCGCCTTGTCGCGGCGGCACGCGTTCTTGAGCGCGCGGTAGACCTGCTGCTGGTGCTTGCGCGACTTCATGTCGATGAGGTCGAGCACCACGAGGCCGCCGATGTTGCGGATGCGCAGCTGGCGCGCGACCTCCTCGACGGCCTCGAGGTTCACCTCGAGGATCGCGTCCTCCTGCGAGCCCTTGCCCTTGTGGCGGCCGGTGTTCACGTCGACCGCGATGAGCGCCTCCGTCTCGTCGATGACGAGGTAGCCGCCGCTCTTCAGCGGCACCTTGCGGCGGAACGCCTCCTCGAGCTGCGTCTCGACGCCGTAGTGGTCGAAGATCGGGTAGCGGCCGTCGTAGAGCTGGACGAGGTTGCGGGCGTGGCGGGAGATGCGGGCGCACTCCTTGCGGACGCGCTCGTAGACGACCGGGTCGTCGACGACGATGCGGTCGACGTCCTCCGTCATCCAGTCGCGGACGATCCGCATGACGAGGTCGGGCTCCTCGTAGACGCAGCACGGCGCGGGGAGGTCGCGGCTCGCGGCCTTCATGTCCTCGTACGCGCCGAGAAGGACGCGCAGGTCCTTCACGAACGCGCTGTGCGTGGCGCCCTGGCCGGCCGTGCGGACGACGAGCCCGCAGTCCTTCGGGATGAGCTTCTGGAGGCGGTCGAGGATCTTCTTGAGGCGCTTGCGCTCCTCGGCGTCGCCGATCTTGCGCGAGACGCCGCGGAGCGGGCCGCCGCCCTGCGAGCCGTTGCCGGGCATGAGGACGAGGTAGCGCCCCGGGATCGAGAGCGCGGCGGTGATGCGCGGGCCCTTCGTGCCGATCGGGCCCTTGGAGACCTGGACCGTGACGACCGCGCCGGCGGGGAAGCGCTGGGCGATCTCCTCGTTGGTGAGGCGCTTGCCGCGGGACTTCCTGCCGCCGTCCTTCTTGCCGCCGTCCTTCTTGCCGCCCTCGTCGGAGTCCTCGTCCTCGTCGTCGTCGTCGAGCAGCGAGTCGTCGTTGGGGTTCATGTCCCAGTAGTGCAGGAACGCGTTCTTGCGCATGCCGATGTTGACGAACGCGGCCTGGAGGTCGTCCTGCAGGTTCTGGATGCGGCCCCGGAAGATGGAGCCGACGAGACGCTCGTCGGTGGGATGCTCGACCTGGAACTCCTCGAGGCGGCCGTTCTCGAGGACGGCGACGCGCGTCTCGAGCTTCTCGGCGTTGATGATGATCTCGCGCGCGAGATGGTGGGACTCGCGCGTAATCCACTTGAACTTGAAGAAATTCTTCGCGAACATGGGAAAATGGCTTGAAAAGGGTTGGAAAACGGGAAAACGGAAAGAACGGCGCGGGGCCCTCGTGGGCGACCCGGAAGCGCCCTTGAAGCGCTTGGGGGCGGTATTCTACCAGAATCGTCCGATTTCGGAAACAGAAAAGACGCGCGCGGGCGCGGGCGGTTGACGCACGGGCGGGCGGACTGGTAGAATCGCCGCCACGACACGCGCGAAAGGACCCGCCATGACCGTCCACCAGATCTCCCTCTTCCTCGAAAACAAGCCCGGCCGCCTCGCGGCCATCTGCCGCACGCTCACCGAGAGCGGCGTCAACATCGCCTCGCTCTCGCTCGCGGACACGACCGACTTCGGCATCGTTCGCCTGCTCGTCGACCGCTGGGAGACGGCGCGCGACGTGCTCGCCGGCGCCGGCTTCGGCGTGAACGTGCGCGAGGTCGTCGCCATCTCGGCGCCGGACGAGCCCGGCGCGCTGGCGCGCATCCTCGAGGCGGTCGACAAGACCGGCGCCAACGTCGAGTACATGTACGCCTTTGCCGTCGCGCGCGGCGCCTCGGCGCGGTTCGTCTTCCGCTTCGACGACACGTCGAAGGCCGTCGCGGCGCTCTCCGCGGCGGGCATCTCGCTCCTGGACGATTCGACGATCTTCGCGTAGGCGCGCCGCGGGCGTCCGCCGCGGCGGACGCCTTCGGCCGCGGCCCGCGCGCTAGACCACGATGTTGACGAGGCGCTTGGGGACGCAGATCACCTTGCGCGGGGTCGCGCCGGCGAGCGCCGCCTGCACCTTCTCGTCGGCGAGGGCGAGCTTCTCCATGTCGGCGGGCGTCGCGCCCGTCGGCATCATGAGGCGCGCGCGCACCTTGCCGCGGATCTGCACCGCGATCTCGACCTCATCGAGCTCGAGCGCCTTCTCGTCCCACGCGGGCCACGGCACGTAGCTCACGCCGCCCTCGTGGCCGAGCTTCTCCCAGAGCTCCTCGCCGATGTGCGGCGCGAAAGGCGCGAGCAGCTGCACGAAGGGCTCCGCGGCGGCGCGCGGCAGCGGCCTGCCCTCGCCCGCGAAGCCGTTCACGAAGATCATCAGCTGCGAGATCGCGGTGTTGAAGGAGAGTCCCTCGAGGTCCTGCGAGACCTTCTTGATCGTCGCGTGGAGGAGGCGGTTCTGTTCGGGCGAGAGCGTGTCGTCCGTGATCGGCTGGTTCGCGACCATGTTCCAGGCGCGGCGCAGGAAGCGCGCGACGCCCTCGACGCCGCGCGTGCTCCAGGGCTTGACGTCCTGCAGCGCGCCCATGAACATCTCGTAGAGGCGGAGCGCGTCGGCGCCGTAGTCGCGGATGACGTCGTCGGGGTTGACGACGTTCTTGAGCGACTTGGACATCTTCGCGGGGAACTCGACGAGCGGGGCGCCGTCGGAGATGCGCTTCGGATGCTGCGGATCCGTGAGATCGACCTCGTTGGTGGGAACGAGGACGCCGCGCGGGTCCTTGTAGCTCATGCCGAGGATCATGCCCTGGTTGACGAGCTTCTGGAACGGCTCGCTCGTGGAGACGAGCCCGAGGTCGAAGAGGACCTTGTGCCAGAAGCGCGCGTAGAGCAGGTGCAGGACCGCGTGTTCGGCGCCGCCGATGTAGAGGTCGACGGGCATCCAGTAGGCCTCCTTCTTCTTGTCGCAGAAGGCCTGGTCGTTGTGCGGGTCGATGTAGCGCAGGTAGTACCAGCAGGAGCCGGCCCACTGCGGCATCGTGTTCGTCTCGCGCCAGCCGGTCCTGCCGGTCTTCGGGTCGGTGTAGCGCGTCCAGCTCGTCGCCTTCGCGAGCGGCGGATCGCCGGTGCCGGTGGGCTTGTAGTCGGAGAGCTCGGGCAGCTCGAGCGGCAGGTCCTCGGACGGGACGAGCTGCGTGGTGCCGTCGTCCATGTGGATCACGGGGAACGGCTCGCCCCAGTAGCGCTGGCGCGAGAAGAGCCAGTCGCGGAGCTTGTACTGGGTCTTCGCATGGCCCTTGCCGTTGGCCTCGAGCCACTCGATCATCCTCTTCTTCGCGTCGTCGACGGAGAGGCCGGTGAGGAAGCCGGAGTTCACCATCGTGCCGGTGGCGCAGTCGGTGAAGGCCTCCTTCGCGATGTCGCCGCCGGCGACGACCTCGACCATCGGAATGCCGAACTTCTTCGCGAACTCCCAGTCGCGCGTGTCGTGCGCGGGGACCGCCATGATGGCGCCGGTGCCGTAGGAGGCGAGGACGTAGTCGGAGATGTAGATCGGGATCTCGGCGTCGTTCACGGGGTTCACGCCCGCGAGGCCTTCGAGCTTCACGCCGGTCTTGTCCTTGGCCATCTCGGTGCGCTCGAAGTCGGACTTGCGCGAGGCGGCGTCCTGGTAGGCGCGGACCTCGTCCGCGTTGCGGATGGCGCCGGACTCGAGCCATTTCTTCACGAGCGCGTGCTCGGGGCTCATCACCATGTAGGTCGCTCCGAAGAGCGTGTCGCAGCGGGTGGTGTAGACGACGATGTCGTCGCCGACCGTCGTCCGGAAGGTGACCTCCGCGCCGGTGGACTTGCCGATCCAGTTGCGCTGCATCTCCTTGATGCCCTCGGGCCAGTCGACGGTGTCGATGTCCTTGAGGAGGCGCTCGGCGTAGGCGGTGATCTTGAGCATCCACTGGCGCATCGGGCGGCGGACCACCGGGTGGTTGCCGCGCTCGGAGCGGCCGTCGATCACCTCCTCGTTGGCGAGGACGGTGCCGAGGGCGGGGCACCAGTTCACGGGCACCTCGGCGACGTAGGCGAGGCCCTGCTCGTAGAGCTTCTCGAAGATCCACTGCGTCCACTTGTAGTACTTCGGGTCGCAGGTGCGGACCTCGCGGTCCCAGTCGTAGGAGAAGCCGAGCGACTTGATCTGGCGCGTGAACGTCGCGATGTTCTTGTTGGTCGTGATCTCGGGGTGCGTGCCCGTCTCGACCGCGTACTGCTCGGCGGGGAGGCCGAACGCGTCGAAGCCCATCGGGTGCAGGACGTTGAAGCCCTTGGCGCGCTTGTAGCGGCAGACGATGTCCGTGGCGGTGTAGCCCTCGGGGTGGCCGACGTGGAGGCCGGCGCCGGAGGGATACGGGAACATGTCCAGCGCGTAGAACTTGGGCTTCGGGGAGAAGTCGATCGCGGCGAAGGTCTTCTCAGCCTCCCAGCGGGCCTGCCACTTCTTCTCGATCTCGGTGAAATTGTAGTCGGTGCTCATGTCGGAATCCTCGCGGGCGCGCCCCGTGGTGCGGAACGCGCGCGTGGAAGAAAGAATAGCACAACCCGGGCCGTGAATCCACCCCGATTTCCGCGGCGGAAAAACCGCTTCCGGACGGTGCGGAGTTGTGCTAGAATGGCGCGCGAAACGCAAACGCCATGAAAGTCAACGGACGAGAAATCCCCCGCCGGGCGGTCGCCGTCACGGAGTAGCCGCCGATGAAGCTCTCTTTCGATTCCCGCAGCCTGCTCTTCGACGGCCGCCGCGAGTTCCTCTGGTCCGGCGAGATGCACTACTTCCGCGTCCCCGCCGCGGACTGGCGCCGGCGGATGCGCCTCTGGAAGGAGGCGGGCGGCAACTTCGTCGCCACCTACGTGCCGTGGATCGTCCACGAGCCGGAGGAGGGGCGCATCGTCTTCGGCGACCGTCCGGAGCGAGACCTGGCCGGCTTCCTCCGCACGGCCGCGGAGGAGGGGCTCCAGGTCCTGCTGCGCCCCGGCCCCTACGTGTATTCGGAGCTCGTTCGCAGCGGGCTTCCGCCGTGGCTCTTCCGCGACTATCCGGCGCTGCGCTGGAAGCGGCCGGACGGCACGGACGAGGGTCCGAACGGCTCGAGGATCTCCTACCTGCACCCGCTCTTCCTCGAGAAGGCGCGACGCTGGTTCCGCGCCGTCGCGGAGCAGGCGCGGCCGTTCCTCGCGGAGAACGGCGGCCCCGTCGCCGCCGTCCAGCTCGACAACGAGCTGGCGGGCATCCACTTCTGGTTCGGCGCGCTCGACGCGAACCCGGAGACGTTCGGCCTCGGCCGCGAGGACGGCCGCTGGCCGCGCTGGCTCGCGCGCAAGTACGGCTCCGTCGCCGCCGCGAACGAGGCCTACGGCGGCGCGTGGGCGTCCTTCGCGGAAATCCCGCCCGCCGCCGAGTTCCGGCCGGACGCCCCCGCCGGCGAGGAGCGCCGCCGCCGCGACTTCTTCCGCTGCTATCGCGAGCAGCTGCTCGACTACCTCGCCACGCTGCAAGGGTGGCTGCGCGAGGACGGCGTCCCGACGCCGACGTGCCACAACTGCGGCTCGCGCGACCTGCTCCCGCTCTTCGAGGGCGCGCGCGAAGCGCTCGGCCCGGACTTCCTCCTCGGCTACGACCAGTACTACTCGCTCGGCCCCGCGTGGCCCGCCGAGAATCCCACGGCCGCCGTCGCGAACCAGACGCGCTGCAACGTGGACTGGGTCCGCGCGCTGGGCTGGCCGGCCGTCGGGATGGAGATTCCCGGCGGCTCGCCCGCCGACGTCCCGCCGATCCTGCGCGAGGACCTGCTCGCCTATTACATGACCCACCTCGCCGCCGGCGCGAAGGGGATCAACGTCTACGTCTTCACCGGCGGACCGAACTTCGAGGGCACCGGCCAGTCGTCTGACCTCTACGACTACAACGCCCCGGTCCGGGCGGACGGCTCCCTCAACGAGACCTACGGCGCGGTCGCCGACTTCGGGCGCCTCGTCGCGGAGCGCCGCGACCTGCTCGAGGCCGAGCGCGTCGCGTCCGTCCAGGTCGGCTTCGAGTGGGACGCCCTGCGCCTCGGCGGCTGGGCGCCCCCCGGGGACGAGGGCGGGCTCTCCGGCGCCCGCGCGATGGAGTTCGCCAGGAAGGGGCTCTTCCCCGCGCTCGCCGCGACGCCGTATCCCGGCGCGTGGACCGAGCTGCGCGAGGGCGCGCTCGACCCGCGGAGGCCGCTCCTCCTGTCCGCGCCGGCGACGATGTCCGAGGCGGCGCAGCGCGCCGTCGTCGCCTTCCTCGAGGCGGGCGGCCGGCTCTTCCTCGCGCCGTGGGCGCCCTCGCTCGACCAGGACCTGCACCCCTGCACGGTCCTGCGCGACTTCCTCCGCCTCCCGGCGCGCCACCGCATCGAGACGCCGCCGTCGCCGATCGTCGTGGACGGCGTCCGCGTCTTCGGCTGCGGCACGCCGCACCTCGTCGTGGACGCCCCGCCGCCCGGCGCCGACTCGCCGATGACGAACGCCCACACGGGCGGCGTCTGCGGCTGGTGGCAGCCGGCTGGCGCGGGCGAGGTCTGCGTCTTCGGCACGGAGTTCTCCTCCTTCTCCCTCTTCGGGCAGGCGGAGATGCTCGAGCGCATCCTCGCGCGGCTCGGCGCGGAGCCCGTCGCCCGCTCGTCGAACCGCAACGTCCTCGTCGAGACGCACCGCCATCCGGACGAACGCTCGACCGTCTTCGTCTCCAACCTCCACGCGAGCCCGCAGAAGACCCGCCTCACGCTCTACCGCGACGGCCGCCCTGCCGCCGAGCGCGACTTCTCCCTCGCCCCGATGCAGGTCGACGTCGCGGACTTCCCCTAATCACGCAACGCGCTCCGCGACCCCGACAACGAGATGCCCGTCCTTCCACCACCTCCACGACGCTCCTGAAGGACCTCGGCGCGGAGGCGCAGTCCCCGCGCCGGGCGGAGCTCGCGCGCTAGAGCGTGCCGAAGAGGCGGTCGCCGGCGTCGCCGAGGCCGGGGACGATGTAGTGGCGGTCGTTGAGGTGGTCGTCGATCGCGGCGGTGAAGATCGGGACGTCCGGATGCTCCCTCTCGACGCGGGCGATGCCCTCGGGGCAGGCGATGATGTTGAGGAAGACGATACGCTGGAAGCCGTTCTTCTTGAGCGTCGCGATCGCGTCGCACGCGCTGCCGCCGGTGGCGAGCATCGGGTCAACGAGCGCGACGTAGCTGTCCGGGAAGGGCTTGGGGAGGTTGAGGTAGTAGGGGATCGGCTCGGCCGTCTCCTCGTTGCGCTTCGTGCCGATGACGCCCGCCGTCGCGTAGGGCAGCAGCTCCAGCATCGGGTCGAGCATGCCCATGCCGGCGCGCAGGATCGGCGCGACGACGACGTGCCCCTCGATCTTGACGCCCGCCGCGTCGCCCATCGGCGTGCGGACGGAGACCGGGACGGTCGGCAGGTCGCGCAGCGCCTCGAAGGCGATGAGGCGCGTCATCTCGTGGACGAGCTCGCGGAAGAGCTTCGGGTCGGTCTTGGTGGCGCGGAGGATGGCGAGGCGGTGCTGCAGGAGCGGATGCTGGACGACGGTGTGCATGGAGGTGAGAGGTGAGGGGTGGGGGGTGAGCGGTGCGCCGAAAATCGGAGGGAATGCTAGCAGAACGCCCGCGGGAAGTCCACCGGTTTGCCCGCGCGATGCGGGGTGTGCTAGAATTCGATGCCATGAACGACTCCATTCCGGACGCCCTTTCGCCCTCCGGCCCGGGCGACGCGCGCCTGCTCGGTCCCGTCGGCACGGCCGCCGACGCCTGCCTCCGCGCCCGCGCCCTCTCGGACTGGGCGCGGGGGCCGATGTACGACGAGGCCGAGAACGCCTTCCGCACGCACTGGGACGACGACCCGCGCGGCGGCCAAGGCTGGGGCTGGCAGAACGAGTACTGGGGCAAGACGATGCTCTGCTTCGCCGGCGCCGCGTCCTACCGGCGCGACCCCGCGCTCGCCGCCTGGGCGCTCGACAAGGCGCACGCGTTCGTCCGCGCGTTCCAGAGGCCGAACGGCTACCTCTCGACCTACGCGAACGAGGACCTCCTGCGACGCAACCCGGACGGCCCCGATCCGCGCGACAACGCCTGCTTCAACGTCTGGGGCCGCAAGTACACGCTCTGGGCGCTCGTGGAGCTTTCCAGGATGGCCGGCGGCGACGCCGAGTGCCTCGCGGCCGCGGAGAGGATGGCCGACCACCTCGCGGCGCAGCTCAAGCGCCTCGGCCTCACGCTCGACCGCACCGGCACGTGGCACGGCGTTTCGTCGATGAGCATCCTGCGCCCGCTCCTCGAGCTGCACCGCCTCACGGGCGGCGCCAGCGCCCGCGCGCTCGCGGAGAGCGTCGTACGCGCGGCGTTCGACGATTCCGGCTCCCCCGCGGCGATCCTGCGCGACGCCCTCCGCCCCGAGCCGATCGCCGAGTGGCATCCGGACGCGACGTTCTGGGCGAAGGCCTACGAGATCATGAGCTGCCTCGAGGGCTTCGCGGACTACGCGCGCCTCGCGGGCGACCGGCGCGTCCTCGACGCGGTGCTCGCCTACGAGCGCCACCTCGTCGAGGAGGAGCTCAACCCGATGGGGAGCGTCGGGTGCTTCGACCACTTCCTCCATTCCGCGCACCGCGTGAACGGCATGACCGAGCTCTGCGACGTCGTGCACTGGATCCGCCTCGAGCGCGAGCTGCTCCTGCTCACCGGCGACCCGGCGCGCGCGGACCGGATCGAGGAGGCGTTCCTCAACGCCTTCCTCGCGGGCGTCTGGCGCGACGGCCGCTGGGGCGCGCACATCGTCCGCTCCCACGGCACGCGCCACCTCTCCGCGCCGCCGCAGGTCGGCATGACGCTGCACCAGTGCTGCCCGGACAACATGATGCGCGCGTTCTTCGACTACGCCGGCAGCCAGGTCGCGCGCGCCGCGGACGGCGCGCTTTGCGTCCTGCTCTACACCGACGGCGCCGTCGCGCTCGGCGGCGACCGCGTCGAGGTCTCCGGCGGCTACCCGTGGTCGGACGGCCCCGTCGTCGTGCGGGCGTTCTTCGAGAAGGCCGGCACGATTCGCTTCCGCGTCCCGCGCTGGTCCGCGGAGGTCCGCGTCGACGGCGAATTCCGTACCCCGTCCGGCGGCTGGATCGAGCGCCCCGCCCGCGCCGGGACGAACGTCTGGAGCCTGGGCTTCGACTTCTCGCCGCGGATCGTCAACTGGACCGGGCGCAGCGACGAGGACATCCGCGACTACGTCCGCGCGTTCATGGAGTACCGGAGCAAGACGCCCGAGATGGCGGGCCTCGTCCGCGAGGAGGCCGGCGTCCGCGTCCTGAGCGGCCCGCTCGTCCTCGCCAAGGGGCGCCTCGCCGGCACGTCGCGCGAGGAGACGCTCTTCGCGGCGACAATCCGCAACCAGGGGTGGCGCGCCTCGCTGCATCCCGCGCCGCGCACCGCCGCCAACGCCGCCGTCGCGCGCCCCTGGACGCTCCTGCTGGAGCGCGCCGGCGAGTCGCGCGCGATCCCCGTCGCCGACTTCGCCTCCGTCTCGAACGTCGACGACCCGTCGAACTGGTTCTCGCTCTGGTTCTAGGCGGCGGCGATAAAAAAAGAACGGCCCCCGCCGAAGCGAGGGCCGTTCGCGACCGTGCGCGGGGAACTAGCCGACGCGGAGCACGCTGTTGAGCGTGCCGAGGCCGTTCTGGGTCCAGTCGCGGTCCGGATCCGGGTCGAGCGTCCAGACGCCGTTGATCACGAACTTGTATTCGTAGATCCCGGGCGCGAGCGTGACGGAGACGGAGTAGAGGCCGTTGCCGTCCTTGTCGACCATGCGGAGTCCCTGCGGGTCCCAGCTGTTGAACGAGCCGGCGAGGTAGACCGTGCTGCCGGGATCGGCCTGGACCGTGAGGACCACGCGCTCGCCCTTGGGGGCGGCGGGGGCGGCCTTCTTCGGAGCGGCGACGGGCGTCGTGCGCTTCGCGGTCTCGCGGCGCACCGTGGTCTTCTTCTGCGGTTGCTTCTTGGTAGGCATCTTCTGTATTCTTCTTCGTATCGTCCTCCGGCGCCGGGCCGCGGATTGCGGCATCCTATCCGCCGGAAGAGGGTGCGCAGTCTACTCTTCGCCCCTCCGCCGCGCAACAAGAATCTTCGCGAGAAAATTAAATTAATCAAACCGAAAAGAACTCGCCCGCGAGGCGGGTCGGAACGGGCCGCGGCGGGGAATCAAAAAAAACGTTTGACTCCTGCCGGGAAAAAGAGTAGCATCCCGACCCGTTTTCCGGCACCCAAGGAAACGCCGGGGGATTAGCTCAGTTGGTTAGAGCGTTTGCTTGACATGCAAAAGGTCGGTGGTCCGAGTCCACTATCTCCCACCAGTTCACGACCGGGCCGGGGCGCGAGGCGCCCCGGCCCGGTCGATTTCTTGGCACGGGCCCTCTTTCGGGGCGAGCCGGAATCTGCTAGACTGGAGCCCCGATGAAACGAACGCCCCTTCTTCTCGCGGCGGCGTGCGCCGCCCTTCTTCCCCCGTTCGACGCCGGCGCCGAGTCGCCGGTCGTCGCGACGGCCTCATTCCCGGAGCCCGGACGCGCCGCCGTCGCGCTCGCCGTCCCCGCCGGACACGACCTCTACCTCGACTCGCTCCGCGCCTCGCTCGAGCCCGGCGGCGCCGCGCTCGCGCCGGATTCCCTTCCCGCCGCGGCGGGAGAGGACGACCTCGGACGCACGTTCGTCCGCGGGGACTTCGAGCTCTCCTTCGACCTCCCCTCCCCTCTTCCGCCCGGAGCCTCGCTCGCCGTGTCCTTCCAGGCCTGCGGCCCGACGATGTGCTTCCCGCCCGAGACGCGCCGCTTCCCCGTGCCGGGCGCGGCGCCCGCCGCGGAGGCCTCCGCCGCGGCGCCCGCGGAATCCGCCGATCCCGCCCACGCCCCGTACCGGATCCCCGACCTCGGCAACATGACGGTGCTGTACTCCGCCGCGGGATACCTCGGCCCTGAGGAATACCTCGCCCTGCTTCGCGGGGAATACCGGGCCTCCGGACTGCTCGACCGCGCCCGGGCGCGCGGCGGGTGGGCGCTGCTCGCCCTCGCGCTGCTCGTCGCCGGATTCCTACTCAACCTCACGCCGTGCGTCCTGCCGCTCGTCCCCGTGAACCTCGCGCTGCTCGGCGCGGGCGCGGGGCGCGCCTCGCGCCGCCGCGGCTTCGCGCTCGGCGCCGCCTTCGGGCTCGGCACGGCGCTCGCGTTCGGCGCGCTCGGGCTCTTCTCCGCGCTCACGGGTCGCGCCTTCGGGGAGCTGCACGCCTCGCCCGTCTTCCA
>CACWKU010000042.1 GCA_902761575.1 uncultured bacterium | reverse complement strand
CGCCGCCCTGCGCCGCGCCGGCGCCTACGTGCGCCGCGCCGCCCGGCACCAGGTCAAGACGAGCGACCACCCGTCGCCGCCCGGCTCGCCGCCGCACTCCCGCGCCGGCCTGCTCAAGCGCTCGATCCTCTTCGGGCTCGACAGGCCCGCCCGCTCCGTCGTGATCGGCCCCGCCGAGAGCCTCATCGGCACCTCGATGGCCGCGCACGAGTTCGGCGGGCGCTACAGGCGGGAGCGATATCCCGCCCGCCCCCTCATGGGACCCACTCTCACATCCACCGCACCGAAGCTCGCCCAGTTCTGGCGGGACGCGGTCCAAGACTAGAAAGAAACCAACATGGCATACAAACTCGGCCTGGACGCCAAGCTCTTCATCGGCGGCGCCGAAGCGAAGAACGTCAAGGACGTCACGCTCTCCCTGGAATCGGGCGAGGCTGACGTTACCACCCGCGCCACCGAAGGCTGGCGCGCCTACGCCGCCACGCTCAAGGAGGCGTCGCTCGAATTCGAGATGCAGTGGGACACGGAGGACGGCTCCTTCTCGTCCATCCAGAGCGCCTACTTCGGCAACTCCCCGCTCGCGATCTTCGTCACCGACGGCGAAGGCCACGGGCTGGACGCCGACTGGGTCGTGACGAAGTTCTCGCGCTCCGAGCCGCTCGAGGAGGCGCTCACGGTGTCCGTCACCTGCCGCCCGACGCTCATCAACCGCGCGCCGGAGTGGAGGTAGCGATGCACACCTTCACCGACAACGCCGGGCGCGTGTGGACCGCGAACCTCAACGTCGCGACCCTCAAGCGCGTCCGCGCCCTCGCCGGCGTGGACCTCGCCTCGGCCATCTCCGTCGAAAGGGACGGGAAGGTCGAGGCGTCTCTCCTTGAGAGGCTCGCCTCGGACCCGGCCCTCCTCGTGGACGCCCTCTACGCGCTGTGCAAGGACGAGGCGGACAAGCTCAAGGTGACGGACGAGGACTTCGGGCGCGCGATGGCGGGCGACGCCATCCTCGGCGCGACCGACGCGCTCCTGGACGAGATCGTCGATTTTTTCCCGAACCCGAAGAGGGCGATCCTGCAGCGCCTGGTGGCGGCGGCGCGCAGGGCCGAGATGGCCGCGAAGGCGGCGCTCGACAAGGCGCTCTCGACGGACGAGCTGGACAGGGCCGCGGACTCGCTCCTGGCCGCCTCGACCGGCTCGTCGACGAACTCGCCGGCGTCTGCGGGGTAGACCCGGGGCCGTTCACGCTGCGCGCGCTCGTCCGCATGGCCGAGGCGCGGTGTCGCGCCGACTGGGCGCGAACGTCGGCGATCATGGCGCTCGCCGTGAACCTCGTCCGCGACCCGCGCCGCACGCCCGCCGCCAAGCCGAACGACTTCAACCCCTACGCGCCGCGGCCGAAGAAGCCGATCCTGCGAGGGAAGCAGCTCGAGATTTTGAAGGACGTCTTTGTAAAGAACGGGCCGGGTCCTCGCTGACGCGGGACCCGGCCGGAGACATGGAAACGGGAAATCGCTACTGCATGGGAACGCCGCGACCGTCGCGGCTTACCACGCAGATTTCGACGATGGACCAAATCCACACGCCAAGGATGACAACGGGTTCGACGATGGCGGCAACGAGCCATCCGTTCTCCAGCCACCACGCCCACTTCACCGCGAAGGCGATGCCCGTCAGCGCGCCAAGGGCGACGCCCGTGAACAATGTAAGCAGGAGTTGCGTGACCGCGCTCTTGATCCGAAGCGCGTAGAAGTTATGGATGCCGAGCGCCCCAAAGAAGATGGCGAAGAGAACGAACCCGACGCGGGACTTCGGACGAACAGATCCATTCTGGATGGCTTGAAGAATCTCCGGCTCGATTGATTCTTTTTTTTGTTCAGCGCTCGAATTGCGTTTCCGCAATTTGACAAACCGGAAGATGATGACACCAACCAGGATTAAAAGGACCACAAAAGGCCCTAGTCCCATAGCACTTTGTTGCGGAGGTGACTCGTCGTACTGAACTTCCTCGTATGAAACGGTTGCGGCTGGTTCCGATGCTGGAATCGATTCAACATCTGCGATGCCGGCCGTGGTTAGTGGTTTGTAGTCATTCATGCCGCGGAAGTCTACCTTAGCACTCTCACAACTGTCAACCCCAACCGTCTCGTTTCCATGAAAAGATGCTGACGGCTATTCCGTCGCTCTCTTGATCGCGCGGGCCTCCTCCGGCGGAGGGCGGCCCCGCGCCGCAACTCCGCCGGGCAGGAGGCCCGCACACCCCATGTCCATCGTTTCCAACATCCGCGCCGGCAGCGCCTATGTCGAAGTGACGGCGGACACGGGCCGCTTGAGCAAGGGGCTTTCGCAGGCCCAGGCCCAGCTCCGCGCGTTCGGCCAGACCTGCACGAACGTCGGCCGCGATCTGCTCGTCCTCTCCGGGGCGATGGCCGCGCCCTTCGCGATGGCCGTCCGGTCGTTCGCGGGCTTCGACGACACGATGCGCCTGGCGCAGGCGGTGACCGGCTCGACCGGCGAAGCCTTCGAGTCGCTCACCCGCACCGCCCAGACACTCGGCCGCACCACCTCGTTCACCGCGCAGGAGGTCGCCGGCGCGATGGTCGCCCTCGGCCGGATGGGCTTCGCCTCCTCGGAGATCGAAGCCTCCATCGGCGCGGTCCTCAACCTCTCCCGCGCGACCGGCACCGACCTTTCGGAGTCGGCGGACATCGCCGCCAACTCCCTCCGCATCTTCGGACTCTCCGCAGACCGGATGGCGTCCGTTTCCGACGTCCTCACGGCCGCTGCGAACGGCTCGGCGCAGACCTTGACCGACCTCTTCGACGCCATGAAGATGGCGGGGCCGCAGGCCAAGGCCGCGGGCGAGGACATCACCGACACCGCGGCCGCCATCGGCGTCCTCGCGAACGTCGGCCTCAAGGGCTCGCTCGCCGGCACGGCGCTCAGGAAGTCGTTCTCTCAGTTCGCCAAGGTCAAGATCCAGGACAAGCTCGCCTCCGTGGGCGTCCGGGCGGTCGATGCCACCGGCAACCTCCGCAAGATGGCGGACATCGTCCGCGACCTCGCCGGCGCCATGAACACGATGCCGACCGCGCAGCGCATCGCGTTCGCCGAAGAAATCTTCGACCTGCGCGGCTCTCTCGCCGGCCTCTCCCTCACCGGGAACGTCGCACAGCTCGACGAGTTCCTCGGGAAGCTCCGGGATGTCGACGGCGTCGCCGCCACCACGTCGCAGAAGATGGACGCGGGCCTCGGCGGCTCGTTCCGGCTTCTCAAGTCGGCGGTAGAAGGCGCCATGAA
The DNA here is from genome assembly GCA_902761575.1 of uncultured bacterium. Classification (GTDB taxonomy): domain Bacteria; phylum Verrucomicrobiota; class Kiritimatiellia; order RFP12; family UBA3636; genus UBA3636. Next base: position 31,335 of record CACWKU010000042.1, on the reverse strand, counting down.
CGCCGTCGGCGCCGCCGTCAACGACACACTACAGCCTTTTACCGACCGGATTACATCGGTCATCAACGCGCTCACCAATTGGATTGAGCGCAATGCCAGCCTCGTCACCGCCTTCGCGGCGACGGTGGCCGGCGCCGCCGTGCTGGGAGCCGCCATCCTCGCGGTCGGCCTCGCCTGCAAGGGCGTCGCCGCCGCGGCCGGACTCGCCAGAGGCGTCCTCGTGTCTTTCGGCGCGGTGCAGCGGGCGGTCGCCGGATCGGGACTCGCCCGGTCGCTCGCACTGATCGCGCGCTCGTTCGCCGACTACCGCAACCAGGCGATCCCCGCGTTGGTCGGCACGAGCCGGCTCCTCGCCGCCCTCAACCTTCCCATCGACCGGCGTGCGCTGCAGATCGCCTCGTCGTTCGTTCTCATGGGCAACGCCGAGGCCGCGGCCGCCGCCAAGACGGTGCTTGCCACCCGCTTCCAGGCGGTGTCGAACGCCCTGCGCTCCCTCTCCCTTTCCACATTGGCCGCCACGGCCGCCACAAAGGCCCACACGGCCGCGAGTGCGGTCGGCGCGGCCGTCACCCGGGGCCTTGCCGCCGCGCGCGGCCTGGCGGCCTCCGTGACGGCCGCATTGAGCCTTACCAACATCCGCGCCGCCGCGACCGCCGCAGCTTCGACCGCCGCCAACATCGCCCTCGGCCTTTCGGCCAGGGCGGTGGCCGGCGGCTACCTCCTCGCTACCGCGGCGGCGTCCGCCTTCATGGCGCTGCCCATCTCCGTCGTGTTCCTCGCCATCGTGGGAGCCATCGCGCTCCTGGTGCGCGGGCTCGCCAAGTCGAGCCGTTACACGGCGCAGCTCTCCGGCGACATGGAGAAGCTCCGCGAGGCGGGCGACGAGCTGCGCTCCTCGGACCAGCTCCGGATGCAGCGCCTTCAGCAGCTCGCCGGCAAGCAGTCGCTCACCAACGCCGAGATGGCCGAGGCAGAGCGCCTCTCCGCCGCCCTCAAGGGCCGCTACGGCGACCTCGGCATCTCCATCGACCGCGTCGCCGGCAAGCTCGACATGGCCGCCGACGCGCAGGGCCGATTCAACGCTGCCCTCCAGAAGGCGACCCTCGCCCAGCTCGACGCCGAGATCGAGGAACACCGGAACAACGTCCGCGAGCTCGAGAAGGAGAACGACTCCCTCGTGTCCTCCTGGTCGGGCGCGGCGTGGGACTACGTCACGTCGGGCTTCGACTCCGACGTTGTTTCGGACAAGGTCCAGAAGAACTACGACAAGATCTCCGTCGAGCGCAAGAAGCTCGAGGCCCTCCTCCTGCGCCGCAACGCGGCCGCCGGCGGGGACGCCGGGGCGCTCACCGGGAAGACCGAGAACGAGGCGCTGCAGGAAGCCATCCAGGCGGACTCGCAGGCCGCCCTCGCCACGCAGAGCGACGCCGAACAGGCGGCGAAGCGCCTCGCCGAGATCGAGCGCAAGCTCCGCCGCGAGAACCAGACCTCGCTCGAGAACGAGATCGAGGACATCCGCGACCTGCGCGACGAATACAAGCAGCTCCTCGAGACGATGCTCGACTACGAGTATTCACGTGCCGACGCCGACGAGGCGAAGATCGCGGAACTTGAAGAGAAGCTCGCCCGCGCGGACGAGGAGGCCGAGGCCCGCGTGGAGGCGGCCCGGTCGAAGCGACGGCAGGAACTCGCAAAGGAGGTAGCCGACCTGCAGGGCGCATTCGACGAGCAGGCGGGAGAGATCGTCCGCCGCCGCGACGAACGTCGGCAGGATCGGGAGATCGACGAAACGCTCAAGGAGGACCCCGCCAAGGGCATCGCCCTCATCGAGGATCTTCTCATCCATGCGCAGCAGGCCGTCGCCGCGAGCCGGGCCGACTTCGGCGCCGCGCTCGCCGACGCGCAGTCGGACGGCGAAATCTCCGACGAGGAGCGCGACCGGCTCCGCAGCCTACAGAACGCCTTTGTCTCCGCGGAGGGGCTCGTGGACAAGTATTCCGAAAAACTCCGCGGCGCGCGCGAGGGCGCCGAGGAGGCGGACGGCAACTCGCGCGACCGAATCGCCGGCACATTCTACGCGAAGGCGGCCGAGGCGATGGGCGGGCTCGACCTGCAAACACGCACCGCCGCCGCCACCGAGAAGGTGGCCGAGAACACGAAGAAAACCAACGAACTCCTGCGCAAGGGCGCGGGAGGACTGACATTCACATAGGAGGACACATGGCCCTGCGGGTAGAACAAGGCTTCTACGACTGGGACCGCGCCATCGACGACGACGGCGACGTGGTCGAAGCCGAGATTCCGTACTTCGTGTTCGGGGTCGATGACGAGGCGACCGCCCTCGAAAAGGTGAAGGTCGCCGCGCCGGACAAGCAGGACGACCTTGTCCTGCAGAAGGTCGAACTCGTCGAACGCATCAACCTCGACACGTTCAAGGTCCGCGCCGTCTACGGGGAGGACCCGGAAAAGGAGAGGGAAGGCGAGGACGAGGACGACACGAACTTCACCTTCGACTCCTCGGGCGGCACCATGCACATGGACGTCTCGCTCGAAACGAAGGGGAAGTTTCCCGCGGACGCCCCCGACTTCAAGCGCGCCATCAACGTCGACAACGAGAGCAACGTCAATGGCTGCGAGATCGTCATGCCGACGTTCCAGTTCTCGGAGACGAGGACCGTGAAGGCGTCCAAGGTGAACGCCTCCTACAAGCGCAAGATCGCGGAGCTGACCGGCACCGTGAACGCCGGCGCCTTCAAGGGCTTCGAGCCCGGCGAGGTGCTGTTCCTCGGCGCGACCGGCTCCAAGAAGGGCAAGAAGCGCAAGCACCCCTGGGAGATCACCTTCAAGTTCGCCGTCTCGCCGAACAAGGAAAACCTCAAGGTCGGCGACATCACCGTCGACAGCAAGGACGGCTGGGACTACCTCTGGGTCAAGTACGAGGACGAGGTCTCCGACGAGAGGAAGAACCTCGTCAAGAAGCCCGTCGCCGTCTACGTCGAGAAGGTCTACGAAAGGAAGAACTTCTCCCTGCTCAAAGGGTGACGCCGAGAATCCTGGCGACGTCCTCCGGCGTGACCCGGTTCCGGATGACGGGGACGGTGTGCCGGCGCTTGTAGCGCTGGATGATCTCGTAGAGGCTCGTGAGGCGCCTGTCCACCTCCGCCTTGTCGGGGTTGTCCTCCGCGGCGGCGTTCACGTAGTGCTGGACGGCGGTGAGGATGTCCTCCTGCTCCGCCTCCGTGAAAATGCAACGGGGCCTGGTTTGCGCGGTGTCGTTCTTCATGCCATCAGTCTACCCGGCAGCCCGGGCGATTTCACCCCCTCTTCGCAAAAAATCATGAACAAGGTACGACCCGGCGACCCAATCGCCATCTCCGCCGCCGTCTGGAACGACGTCCTCGACGCAGCCGCCCTCGCCAAGAGGACGAGGCGCTCGGGCGCCGGCATCCCGGACGGGCTGGACGTCGGCATCGTCCGCGTGAAGAACACGACCGACGAGGACCTCGACCGCTTTGCGGCGCTCGGCATCTCCTTCGGGATCGGCGTGACGGCGGAGAAGAACGAGCTGGCCTTCCAGAACGAGCCCCCCGTCCTCTTCGGAGGCGTCTACGAGGGCGACGGCCCCTGGGTCGTTCTGATGGAGCCGCTCCCCGCCGGCAAGATCGGCCGGGGGATGCTCTTCGGCGTGACCCCCGCCCAGGTCGACGTCGCCGACAAGGAACACGACTTCGCCGAGCCCGTCGAGGACAACGCCGCCGGCGCGCTGCAATCCTGCGCCGCCGGCACCGCGCGCATCCTGTGGAAGCCCGACAAGACCGGCCTGCAATGGTGCATCCTCCACGTCGGCGCGGGCTCCGAGGCCGCTGGCGATCCGTCCGTCTGCCCGGCGGTGGTCGAGAGTTTCGACGCCGGCGTCTATACGGTCGGCCTCTACGCCAACGGTATCCTCGCCGCCCGGACCGGACGCGGTACGCTCATGCTCCCCGAGGCGTCCATGCTCGCGTCGCTCGACACCGGATCCATCGTCCTCGCACACCTCGTCGACGTCGGGACGGCCGACCACGACGTCGAGGGCGACTCCGGAGAAGGAGACTAGACATGCCTTTCAAGATCGCGCCTGCGCGCATCAACCAGCAGCGGGGATTCCTCTTCGACGAAAGGGAGAGGCTCCGCTGCTTCTACGACGGATCGCTCTACAACTGGGTCGTCGTCGACACGGACCACGCGACGCCCGTCGTCAAGATCGGCGACCAGGAGCTCCTGATGCAGCCCTACCTCTACAACGGAGAGCCCGTCTGGGGCTACTACGGGTCGGTCTTCAACAGCGTCACGGACGGATGGATCTACCATCCCTCCGGCCTGGCGGAACCCTACGCGGTGAAGGACGTCGACGGCGAGACATGGATCGGCGACGGATGGTGGAAGGCCGGGAAGCCCAACCCCGACTATCCCGAAATCGTCTGCGAGCCCAAGGGGACGTTCCTGAACGAGGGCGAAGCCGAGGAGCCCCCCGTCCTCAAGTGGTGGTGGCCGCGGTGGGAGTGGGAGAAGGCCGGATCGAGCCGCGTGCCGTGGGGAACCTACGTCGCCAAGGACGGCGCCGAGGCGATCTGCGCGAGGCGCATCCTCGGCTCGCAGCAGTACCGCGACAACAAGCGCAAGTACTGGACGCTCGCCCAGGACCGTCTCTCCCTTTCCTGCACCGACGGCCGCACCATCCGATACGTCGAGGACGACGACCTCTGGGTCCTCGGCGTCAAGGGCGTCGGCAAGTGGTGGCAGAGCGCCGCCGGCCCCGACCGCGAAAGCGGCATGAGGCTCGACCCCTGGAAGCACGACGCGGAGGCGGACGAGGACGTTCCGGACCGGGACGCCGATCCCGTCGAGCTGTCGTTCGACCGTTTCGTCGCGACCGAAGGGACCGACCGGACGTATGTGGCGGAGGTGACGCTATGGCGGTAGGCTGGCCCGATTTCTCGCAGGCGACCATCACGGACGCCGCGACCTTCGACGCGCTCAAGCGCGCCTACGCGGAACGCTGCGCGGCCGCGTGCGCCGGAACCGGCCACGCCGTCTACCACGATGCGGAATACTGGGGCGCGGACGCGACGCCCGACCTCGACCGGCTGATCCAGTTCCGAAAAGCCATGATGGCGCTCGCCCCGAAGTTCGTCCGGCTGGAAGACGAGCGCTATGCGCAGAAGAGCTGGTCGAACTTCCCCATCGCCTATGCGGGCGCCGACCTCATGAAGGGCGAACACTCGCTCGCCGTCCTGCCCGCGCCGGCAACGCCGGAGGGCGACTCCGCGCGCCTCGCGGACTACCGGACCTTCCTCGAGAACTGCGCCTGGTGGCTCAAGCGCTTCCGCTACGTGAACGTCGCGCCCCAGTCCTATTACACGCGCAAGTCCACCGCGAGGGGAAGCCGCAGCGTCCGCGATTCGGACACGTGGGGGCACGAGGAGACCGGCGAGCCCGTCGGGAACTACCTCGCCAGGCCCGAACACGAGGAGCTTTCCGGCCGGCGCGTCGCCCGCGTGTCCGGCACCTGGATGGTCAGCTTCGACCACGCGGCCCAATGGGCCGCCGAGGACGTCTACTACTACCGCGACAAGCAGTGGCGCTACGACACCTGGGTCTACGAATGGGAGGAGGTCGACGCGGAGGCCTACTCGGGGATGGTCGTCCGGAACGGGTCCGGCCTCTCCGGGAAGCTCCTCCTGGTGCCGGCCTACTACCACAGCTACAACGGGGCATTCCCGACCAGGAACGTCGAGCGGGACCTCATCGAAACGCTCATTCCCGATCCGCCCGACGATGACCCCATCGACTTCATCGCCGGGGTCTGCCATTACAAGACAGAACATTATGACAAGCACGGAAACGAATGGCTCCAGACCTACGACCAGGACTTCCGTGGCGAACAATGGTGGGGAGAGGTGACCGAGTACTCCGCGAAGGTGGAGCGCAACGGCCATTGCGTCTACACCACGACGAAGTGGTCGGATGATGGAACCCGCTCCTACACGACCGAGGAGGAGGACGACTGGGAGGGCTGGTACAACTACACGATCCACCAGTCGAGCGAATGCCGCATCTGGGATTTCGACGGCTTCGGCGAATGGACGCTCGGCGAAACCGTCGAGGGCGGCATCGTCGAGGCGCACGGCCAGGCCGAGCCGATCCCGAAGATCGAAACGATTCCGAAACCCGACGTCTGGGACCTGGGGCAGTTCGACCCCGATCCCGTCCGCATCCACCCCCGCGACCAGTGGAGGACCGTCTATCGCCAGGCCTTCCTGCGCGTCATCCCGATCCTCGACTTCAACCAATCCTACCAGCACCAAGACACCTGAACCATGCAAAGCATCGAAATGTACATCCGCGCCGGGAGCGTCAAGGGCGTCCTCGTGACCGCGCGCAACCAACAGATCGCGACGCCGCCGGCCATCACGCGCGGGATGCACGCCGACCTGATCGTCAGGCTCCTCGCGGAGAACGGCACCGCGCTTGCCGGCCTCGACGCCTACGCGACGTGGGACTTCGCCATCGCGCACGACTGGGACACGGCGACCGCGCCGCAGATCCACGTGAGCGAAGGAATCGAGGTGTCCGGCAACGAGGTCCGCATCCCGCTCCGGCAGACGGACACGGTCGAGCTCAAGGACGCGCTCGGCGTCCGGGAGAGCGCCGTGTTCGGCTGCGAGCTGGCCGGCTACGAGGCGGGCGGCACCGCGCCCGGCTTCCTCGTGCAGTTCGAGATCGTCATCCGCAACCGCCGGCACACGGCCGAGAGCGCGGAGCCCGTGCCCGTGGAGGACGTGTCCTTCCAGGCCGCGCAGATCCGGGCGCTCTTCTCCGCGGCGCTCTCGGTGCAGCTTTCCGACGACAAGACGACCTGGTACGACGTGCCGGACTCCGGCTCGCCGCCGGCGAGCGCGAGGTGGTTCCGCGTCCGCAACGCCGCCGCCGGCCGCGACTGGTCGGAGGCGATCCCGCTCCTCGGCGGGGGCGGCGGCGACGGAGGCTTCGCCGAGTGGCGGAATTCCGACATGCTGGCCGCGGGCGGCAACGCCGTCGCGGACTGCTCGGGCGGGCTCGGCCTCGCCCTCGGCCAGAACGCGACCGTCCGCGGCTCCGGAAGCCTGACTGCGGTCGGCCCGACGACCAAGGCTTTCGGAAACTTCGCCACGGCCGTCGGCAACTACGAGACCGAGGCGACCGGCACCTACTCGGCCGCCTTCGGCTCCTGGGCCAAGGCCAACGCCGACAGCTGCGTCCAGCTCGGCACGGGCGTGAACGAACACGCCGGCACGCTGCAGTTCCGCGACTTCCAGCTCCTCGACGCCGACGGGAAGATCCCCGCCGAGCGCCTGACGGGCTACGCCGCCATCTCCGGCCTCGATCCCGAAGCCATCGCCGACGCCGACCGCACGAGCTTCGCACAGGTCTGCGCCGCCGTCTCCGCCATCGTGAAAGCACTCAAGAACCAGTAAGCCACATGAAGACGTTTCTCAAACACATCCTCCCGTTCCTCCTGGGCGCCGCCGTCGGCATCGCGCCCTACGCCTTCGCCGCGGACTACATCCGGTTCGCGGACATGACCGGCGCGACGCTCGTTCCGACCACGAACAAGATCGAGGCGATCAACGCACACATCGAGGAAGTCGCCGGCGAGGTCATCGCGGGCCTCCCGGACCCGTTCGAGGTGGACGGCACGGTGAACCTCGGACGCACCCGCGAGAACGAGGTCACGGGCAACGCCTCCTTCGGCTCGGGCGGCCGCGTCTCCGCGACCGGCCCGCAAGCCCACGCCGAGGGCTGGGGAACGACCGCCTCCGGCGGCCGCGCCCACGCCGAGGGCCAGAACACGAAGGCCCGCCAGGACGACTCGCACGCCGAGGGCCACGGCACCGAGACCTACAACCCGACCGACTACAGCGCCGGCGCGCACGCCGAGGGCTACGAGACACGCGCAGGCGGCTACGGTGCGCACGCCGAGGGCTACGGCTCCGAGGCTGAATCCACCGGCGGCCACGCCGAGGGATGGTACTCCTCGGCGACCGGCAAGGGCGCGCACGGCGGCGGCCTCTACGGGATGGCCGACGGCACGGCGTCGTTCGCGCAGGGCATCATGGTCTGCGCCTCCAACGACGCGTCCGTCGCGCTCGGCGCCTACTCCTGGGCGGACGCCGACCACTCGTTCGTGTGGAACGGCGACAAGAAGCCGGGCTCCCCCTGGCCGCGTCCGGAATGGGCGGGCGGCGGACACGGCATTCTGCAGGACGGAAACAACGAGAAGTTCTTCTTCCGCGGGCACGGCCCCGGCTCGTTCAACGTGAATCCCGTCGGTGGCCTCGCCGGCTTCTGGATCGGCGGCACGAACCTCTGGCAGCACTTCGCGTTCTGGAGCACGAACGCCTACGAGCGAATGGCCCTCTGGCAGACCAACATGGTCGAGCGATTCGAGTTCTGGCGGACGAACATGCTCTGGACCATCGCGGTCTCGAACACGAACCTCTACGACCACGTCACGAACCGCTACGCGCATTGCGTCTTCTGGATGCCGGACAACACCGGACTCTATTCGGCGCTCTACCTCGGCATCCTCGGCGACGGAATCGTGGGGCCCTACAGCTTTCTCTGCGGCTGGCACGTGTCGGCTCCCGGCCGGCACTCCCACGCCCAGGGCGACCGGACCGAGGCGAGTGGCGACTATTCCCACGCCGAGGGAACCGGGACCGTCGCAAGCGGCACCTACTCCCACGCGCAGGGCCAGAACACGCTGGCGCTGGGCATGGCCGCCGCCGCGCAGGGTCTCTACTCCAAGGCAACGGGCGACACGTCCCATGCCGAAGGCAACAAGGCCACCTCGTCCGGGAACCACTCCCACGCCGAAGGCGAGGAAACCCACTCGTCCGGGGAATCGTCCCACGCCGAGGGTTCCAACACCACGGCGAGCGGAAAGGTCGCACACACCGAGGGGTCCAACACGACCGCGAGCGGCGAAGGTTCCCACGCGGAGGGCCGCGCCACCATCGCAAGCGGAGCGCACTCCCACGCGCAGGGTGTCTCGACGGTCGCGTCTGGCTCGGGTTCGCTCGCCGTCGGCTACCGCTCGACCGCGAGCGGCATCGGCTCCTGGGCGGGCGGGCACAGCACCTCGACCTCCGGGTCGGGCTCCGGCACGGCCACGACGAACAACCACGACTACGCCTATGTCTGGCAGGGCTACTCCGGCTCCGGGGAGATCGGGGTCTACCGCTCCCACGGCAACGGCACCTACAACGTGAAGCCCGTCGGCGGGATCGAGGGCTTCTACATCGGCGAGACCAATCTTCTTCTTCACATCGAGCGCATCGTCGAGGAGAAGCTCGCGGAGCGGGGGCTCTAGCCATGCAGACCGACTGCTACGGTTTCCCCGCCACGAGCGAGTTCTACCGGAAGAAGGCGCTCGAGCCCTTCCGCGTGAAGACCGACGGCGTGTTCGTCTACGCCTGCTTCCAGGACAAGTCCCCCACCGCCATCCACCGTCTCGAGGACAAGGGCGGCGAGTGGGAGCAGACCTGGGCCTGGGGCGACTGGAACGACGCCGTCTCGCTCGACTACATCCCCATCAACCAGACAAGGGACCTCTAGAAATGCAACTCACCTACTCTCTCAACGGCGGCTCCGGCGGTGGCGGCGGGGGCGACGGCACCGACGCCGTCGCGCGCCGGCAGATCGCGGAGCTTCGGACCGCGCTCCAAGAACACGAGGCGGACAAGGCGAACCCCCACGAAGTCACGGCCGAGCAGGCCGGCGCGGCCTCTGGCTTCGTGAAGGAGTCGGACCTCGTCGAGCGCCTCGCCGCCTACGCCAAGGACGCCGACCTCAAGGCGGTCGAGCTTTCGCTCGCGAACCACAAGGCCGACTTCAACAACCCCCACCGCGTCACCGCCGAGCAGACCGGCGGCGGGGGCGGCGGGGGCGACGTCTCGCGCCAGGAGTTCGACGCGCTCAAGGCGCAGGTCGAGACCCATGCGGCCGCCCGCGACAACCCCCACGAGGTCACGGCGGAGCAGACCGGAGCCACCGACGGAGGCTTCGCGGCGTGGAGGGACGGGCGCAACATCGCGCTCGGCTCCGGCGCGAGCGCGGAGGGCGGCGGCCAGACCACCGCCCTCGGCGCGAACACGAAGGCCATCGGGACCTTCGCCACCGCCGTCGGCAACAACGGCACCACCGCCTCCGGCGGCTACTCCACCGCCGTGGGGTCGTTCGCGAAGGCCACCGCCACGAACGCCGTGCAGCTCGGCGCCGGCGAGAACGAAACGGAGGGCTCGCTTCAGTTCCGGGACTACACGCTTCTCACCGGAGACGGCGTCATTCCCGCCGAGCGCCTCCCGGACGCCGTCGCGCGCAAGGCCGACGTGAAGAGCATCCGCACCGCCCTCGCCGCCGCGCTCGCCGGCGTGTCCGATGACATGCCGGATTCCTTGGAGGCAACGGCGCGGCTCCTCATTGATCTCATTCAATCCCTCAAATCCCAGTTCGCGTGAGCGAACTCAACCTTGCACCCCTGCGGGCAACGCCCGCAAGGGGTACTTCCCAAACTTGCATGACCACGAAACACATCGCGCAGCTCCGCGCCGCCGCCGAGCGCTACGGACTCGACGACCGCTGGATCGCCGACAAGTACACCGACGAGGAGCTTGCCAAGATCTACAACGGGCTCGGCCCCGACTCGTTCCCGCGATGGCTCCGCGCGGTCCTCACCGACCTCAACCCGCTTCTCGAACCTGTGGCGTTCATTCACGACATCGAGTGGCACGAGGCCGACGGCAGCCGCGAGGCGTTCAACGCCTCCAACAAGCGGTGGAGGCGCAACGGCTACCGCGTCGCCCAGGTCGAGTTCCGCGCGTGGGACCCGAGAAGGTATCTGCTCATGAACCGCGTGAGGCGGTTCGGCAACTATTGTCAAGCGTTCGGATGGAGCGCGTGGAAAACTCCATCGAAGGAAACCCAGTCATGAAAACCATCCGTCTCGTCGTTCGCATCTGCTCGGCGCTCGTCCTCGCGCTCGTCGTCTCGTCCCTCGTGCTCGCCGCTTCCGGCTGCGCGGTGCCGTTTGTCGAGCGCCCCTCGGCCGAGGTCGTCCTCGTCCCCGTCGCGTAGAGAAAGCCCGCGCCTGTCCTCATCGGCAGGCGCGGGCTTTTTGCTTCATAAATCCGGGCCGAAGTCAAGCGAATTCGGCTGTGTAAAAATTCTTTTCCCAGACGCAATAATTGACTGGATATCGGTTCGCCTTTACGCAATATGTGAGGCGTCGACAACCACATGGGGGTGACGCCCCGCAACCACAAGGAGAAACGAAAATGAAATACCGGATCAGCAAGCGCGACCTCGAGAGACTCCGCAGCCGCGGACCGTGGCGCGACATGCGGCCCGAACTCGCGCCGCCGGACAAGCCACTTTCCGAACTCGAGAATGCGGTCGCCAGGTACCGCAAGGCGATGGCCGAAGCCGAAGACGCCAAGTGCGAGTACTACGCCGTCGTCCATCACGCCTACAAACTCCGCGTCGCGAAGACGCCGTCGGCGGAGGCCGAGGCGGAAAGCCGCGCCGCGGCGCGGATGGTCGACGACCTCTACACGGCGGCCTGGCGCATCCGGGACGAAATCGCGGACCTCGCCATCCACTGCAAGCTCCGTTGAACCACAAGCCCCGCCGGCGACCCCGGCGGGGCGCAACCACAAGGAGAACACCATGAGCAACGACAGACCCCGCCCGACACTTGAGCAACTCAAGATCGCGGTCGCCAAATACCATGCGGTCCTGGACCGCTACGAAGAAGCCAAGTTCATTTACCGTGGATGTGAAAAACGCGAGCTGGTGTTCCTCGACGCCGGTAGACCGATTCCTCCCGATCTGCAAGCCGAAGCCAAACGCGCCTTCGACAACATCGATGCATGGCACTTCAACCTGCAAGAAGCGTTCCGGCGGGTCGGGAACATCGCCATTGACATCAAGTTTGATTGAAAAGGATAACGCCCCGCCGGCGACCCCGGCGGGGCGCAACCTCAAGGAGAACAAGAACCATGACCATCGAAGAGATCCTCGCGGGGCTCGCCCGCGAATGCCGGACCGCCCTGCGTCTCGCCAAACGCTACGCCGAACTCGACCGGCAGCACGACGACGCCTTCAACGACGAACGGACTCCGGAAGCCTCGCGCCGCATCGACGGCATCGAGGAGGCCCTGCTCGACACCCACCGCGAATACCGCGACGCCCTCCTGCGCGCCCACGGCCTGATGTCCGCCTTCGACGCCCGGCTCCGCACCCTCGCCCTCGACGAGGAAGGCGGCGTCTGAAATCCGCCCCGGAAAACAGTTTCCGGGGGTGCGAATAATTGACTGGATAAACGGGGGCGCTTACGCAATATGGTGGCCGTCAACCAACCACACGGGCGCAAGCCCCAACCCCAAGGAGAAAACGAAAATGACCTCGAGCGCAATCAAGAAGGCCGTCGCCCTGTACCTGGGCGACCGCGACCGCCACGGCCGCAAGATCGACAAGGCGAAGACCGCCAGCGACGAATCCTACCACCTCTCGATCCAAATCGGACGCGAGACGCTGTTCTTCCCCTCCGACAACCGCCCGAAGATCGAGTTGCTCGACGACGGCGCCACGCTCCTCATCGTGGACGACAACCGCAAAACGTGCTTCGTCGACGCCGCAGCCATCGACTACATCGACCTCTGACAATCCAAGCCCCGCCGGCCGAAACGCCGGCGGGGCTTGAAACAACCGGTAGAAAGGAAAACCATGAACAAGGAAAACGCATCGGCCACGGCAAAGCCGCGCCTGTTCATCAACCGCCGCATCTACACAGACATCGAGTCCTGGGAGGTGCTGGAACTCGACGAAGGAAAAGGGACGGCAACGGTGGTCGAGGTCGCGCGAGACTTCAAGCCGCAATGGGTCCCCGGCGGCTTCTCGGCCATCTGCGTCAACATCGCCGAACAACGCAACGCCCCGATCGTCCGCAAACCCGGCGCCGAACCGTTCGCCGTCGTCCGGCATCGCGGGGTGTGGGGCTACTGGACCGACGCGCGGCTTTTCGGCTGTCTCGCGTCCTCCCTCTCGCCGGAAGGAATCCGCAAGTTCCGGGAGAACCCGAACGCCGTCTTCGAGACCGATGGAGACGGCCGGGAGACGGTCTCCGTCTACGAGTTCACCAAGTCGGGGAAACGGAAGCGCAAGTTCGTCAAGCTCGGCTGCATCGAGCCGCGCTGCGAACAATTCCACGACTTCAATTTCTAGGGGAAACAAACATGGCATCGCAAATCGACATTTCACGGGAACCCGACACGACGGGCTGGCAGACCGGCACGGCCTCGATCCGGGGTGCGACTTACTCCGTGGCTCTCAAACGCTCGGCGAGGCCATCCGGCTTCGGAATCGACAACGGGCGCATCTTCAAGCTTGAGATCACCACGCCTCGCGGGCGGCGCGCGGTCGACTACGATCGCGGCTGGTTCGCTTGCCCGAAGGACGGTCCCGACGCCGAGGTGTTCGAGGCCGTCCTCGCCGCCTTCAACGGCCCCGACCATGAAGGGGGATAGGTCGCAGAAGAAGATTTCGACAGCGCGAATAATTGACTGGCTATTGATCCGGTTCTACGCAATATGGTGGGCGTTCCCAACCACCAAGGGCGAGAGCCCGCAACCACAAGGAGAAAAACGATGACCCCCATGAAGATGAAGACCCCCGCCGAAATCGCCGAACTCTACGCGGCGGCCGCAATCGCCGCCCAGAACGCCGGCGTCGCGAACCGCGGCTTCAGCGAAGCACTCGCCCGCGCCTTCGAGACTCACGCCGAAAAGGACGTCGCCGAGGTCGACCGCCGGCAGGCCGAGAAGAACGAGAAGCACCGCGCCTTCATGGACGCGATGCAGGCGTTCCGCGATGCCGTCGCGGAATTCGATTTCACGGCCAGCGCCTACGCCAACGCCTGACCGACAACCCAAGCCCCGGCCGGCCGCGAGGCCGGCGGGGCGCAACCCCAAAGGAGAAAACAGACCATGACCCCCGAAGAACTCAAGAACGCCCTCGACGCGGAGGCCGCGCCGATCATCGACGAAATCAAGCGCATCCTCCCTTGCGAGCGAGTCCATCTCGTACCCGGGATGCTCACGCTCCAGACGGACCCGGCGAACCGGACCTACGACCTGACCGCCTCCTTCGGCCGGGACGGATACAGCGGAGGCGACTTTCGGTTCGAGGTCGGAATCGGCTCCTTCATGCCCTTCGACCCCACGCGGGACTCGCCGGCCCGCACCTACTACCGCATCGCCGCGGCGCTTCTCGAGGACGGTGTCGCGTCCAAGGTCCGGGCGCTTCTCGAGGCATACCACCGGGCGGCCGCGATCCTTCTGGAACGGTTCAGGGCCGCGAACGGCTGACGTCGACCTGCAGGGATGCTGCGAAGACGGCGTGACCTCGGAGGAGCCCCCGAATAATTGACTGGCTATTCCGGGGCGGTTACGCAATATGGTGGACGTTCCAACAACCCAAGGGCGCAAGCCCGCAACAACAAGGAAACCAGATATGGACACCAAGACCGAAGAAACCCTCAGGCGCGAGCGCGAGGCGCTTCGCAAGAGAACCCTCAAGACCCTGGAAGCGCTCGTTCCCGGATTCGAGATCGAGCTCTTCCGCAACCAGATGGTCGCCCATGCGATCCCCGGCACGAGCCGCCGGTCGGTCGACGTCCTCTTCGGCGACCTCGACCTCGACGGCCCCGTCAAATTCGACGTCCGGATCAACCTCCCCGCCACGGGCTCGTTCGATCCGACCGACCGCGACAACGCGACGGTCCGCATGTGCCTCGCGGCCTCGAGGATCGTCGACAACGCCGTCGCCATCAAGGAGACGCTACGCCACTACGACGCCGAGGCGCGCGAACTCACCGAGGCCTGCCGCAAGGCGGCCGAAGGCTGATCCGACGGGGGCGCGGGGCGGCGCGAGCCGCTTCGCGCCGGGAGGCTCGCAATGCTCAAATCGGAATTCGAAAGACTAGCCCTGCGAGGGAACGCGACCATCGGGGTCTACATCTACCGGGCCATCGAACGCTACTACATGAGCGACGACGACTACCACCGTCTGCACGGCGGTCCGCAGGAGGACAAGCGGAACTTCGTCAAGCGGGTCTTCGGAGGCAAGGTCAACACGCCCCGTTCGATCACCCGGAAGCTCACGGAGGAAAGCATCCGGGAGAACCGCTGGTTCCTCCGCTCCCACAACCTTCCCGAGTCGCGGCTCAAGGAGATGGACCGTGCGCTTCGCCACCACTTCGCGGTCCTCGCGACCTGCGGATGACGAATCATGGATTCGGGGCGAAGTCAAGCAAAAATCAAGGCCGAAAAATATATTTTCAAAACCCGAACAATTGACTGGCTATTGATTCGGTTCTACGCAATATGGTGGGCGTTCCAACCACACAAGGGCGAACGCCCGCAACCCACAGGAGACACCACGATGACCACCAACAAGAAGAAAAACGAAACCCTCCCGACCGCGACGCTTCGCGTTCCGCGAGCAAGCTCTACGTCGCCGCAGCCGGCGAAGGCGCGGTCCTCGACTACGACCGCGGCTGGATCACCCGCGCGAGCACCGCCGAGGCCAAGGCGATCCTCAAGGCGATTCTGAAGGAATTCAACTGAAAGCACACGGGCGCGGGGCGGCCGGCGCCGCCCCCGCCCGGCACAAGGAGAACGACCATGCACTTCACCATCCAATACCGCCGCAAGGATTCCAAGACATGGACCGACTGGCGCTTCTGCTCCGCGGCCCGCGTCGCAACCTGGAAGAACGAGGCCAAGGCAAACGCCTACTGCGAACGGCTCAAGGCCCGCAACCCCGACTGCCAGTTCCGCGTCGTCGGTTGGCTCGAAGCCTTCTCCATCCCCGCCCGCTAACCCCGAAAGGAAAACCGACCATGAGCAAAACCGAATCCGCCGTCGTCCAGGTGGCCGCCAAATCCCTGGAATTCTACACCCGCGCCGCCGAGCGAGACCTCGCCGAGGCCAGGCGCTTGATCGCAGACCTCCGCAAGTGCTTGACCGGCATGTTCAAGACGCTGGACATCACCGAGGATCGCCTCGCCGGGAAATACAACTCGCCCGAGTTCGCCAAGCCAACGGCACGCGACAAGACCTTCATCCTCCGGGTCGGGGCCGACTCCGTCAAGAACGACGCGCTCAAGGTCGCCGGCATTGCCGCCCGGATGAACGAAAAGGCCTATGGTGCCCACGCCGTTCTCGACGCCCTCGCCGAAATCCAGAGTTCCGCGAAGGCGAAAATCGAGCCCGAACATCGGCGCGAATAATTGACTGGATAAACGGGGGCGCTTACGCAATATGGTGGCCGTCAACGACCACAAGGGCGCAAGCCCCACCCCAAAGGAGAAAAAGAAATGACCACCGAGACCCACGACTTCGAAATCAGCGCCTGGAACTACCGGGCGCTCGAGTTCCAGCACCTCGCCGACCTGCGCGGCCGCACACAGGAGGACGCGGAGCGCGAAGCCCGCGCCCTCCGCGACAAGCACCGGGTTTCGATCCGGCTCCAGCGCGGAAGCCTCCGCTGGACCTTCCGCGCGGAAAACCCGGCCAAGGTGTTGCCCGCCGGACTCGACCGCGGAAGGAAGAGCGAATACGAACTCAAGGTCTGGGAGCCGGGCGCCCGCTCCTTCCGCACCGTCGAGTGGACGGGCCCCATCACGCGCGAGGAGGCGATGGACAAGGCGCGCGCCCTGCTCAAGGCGACCGGCCGCAAGGTCCGCGTCTGCCACGGTCTCGCGAGGACGACGCTCGACCCGGCGACCATCGACAAGCCCCGCTTCTGAAACGGTTTTCGGAGGCCGCATAATTGACTGGATAAACGGGGGCGGTTACGCAATATGGCGGGCGTCAACCACCACACGGGCGACCGCCCGCAACCCCAAGGAGAAAACCGATGACCAAGACCGAACTCAAGAAGGCGATCAACGCCGCCCTCCCGAAAGGATGGAGGCTCGCCTTCATCAACATGAAGCACAAGGCATTCATGGTGACCTGCCCCATCGGAGACCGTTTCGACGTGGCGCTGGGAACCTACAACCGCAAGATCCGCAGGATCGAGAAGGCGGCGAACGCCGACTGCGACGGGGGCGAGTTCCTCGTCGGCGGCGACACCTACGAGAACTTCTTCTACCTCAAATGAAGCGCAGGGGCGCGGGGCGGCCGGCGCCGCCCCCGCCCGCGGCCTGAAAGAATTGACTGGATATTGACCCCCGGTTACGCAATATGGGAGCCGTCAACAACCCCACACCCAAGGAGAAGCAACAATGACCATCACGGATGAAGTGCGCGCGGAGGCGCAGAGAAAGCTCGACGGGTTCGTCGAGCGGTTCGGAAGAATCACGAAAATCTACGTCGGGCAGGACCATTGCTGCCGCTGCGGATGCCGCGGCCGCTACCACGAGGGCGACGAGATCACGCGGCGCAACATCGCCCACGCCGTCCGCATCCTCGCCCTGGGCGGCAAGTGCGAGATCGACGAGGGCTGCCCCAACGTCAACATCCCCTACGGCGACGACCGGGCCGTCACCATCTACTTCGAAGGAAAACACGACAATCGGTAATCAAAGGGAGAATGACCATGCCACGAAAGGCCACACGAACCGCCGCGGTCGAAACCGCGAGACCCTGTCCGCCGCGGATCGAGGACATCCGCGCCTCGCTCGCCCGTCTCGCCAACGAGGCGGAGAACCGGAAGATCGACCTCGAGTCGGACTTCCCCGACGCCTCGCCGGTCCAACGCGAATCCATCGACCGCGCGCAGACCTGCACGGCCCGGGCGATGGAGCTTCTCGCCACGGCCGGCGATCTCCTGGACCCGACGGCCGCCCGATTCCACGAGGGCGCGCAAGGCGCGAAGAGCGGCCGCTCGGCCACGAGCCTTCTCGTTGGCGCGGGCAACGCTCTCGCGGCCTTTCTCGACGCCTTCGGGGGCATCGTCAGCGAACAGGGAATAGAGGGGCTCGACCGCTTCTGCAAAGACCCGGAGGGCCTCATGGTCAAGGCCGGGACAATTCTCGAAGACATCGCGAGCTTCACGGGCGACGGAAAGGAGAAGAAATGAGCGACCCCTTCTTCGCCGCACGCACCTGCCCGCGCTGCGGCGCCGACCTCGCCGGCGGCCGCACGATGAGTCGGTTCAATACCGACCCGATCTGCCTCGCCTGCACGGAGGCAGAGCGCCGGCATCCCGACTACGCCAAGGCCTGCGAGGCCGAGCTTGCCGCCGTCAGGGCCGGCGACCGGAACTTCCCCGGCATCGGGCTCCCGCCCGACCTCGCGAGGAGGCCGTAGAACGCGCCACGTTCGCGCCGGGGGCGGCCGGCGGCCAATGACGCGGCACGGGGCCGCCGCGCGCAAACAGGGGCCTTTCCGGGGCTTGACGCAGGCGGAGGAATGTGAGAGAGTCCGCCCTCGGAAGCGACAAGGCGCCTGTAGCTTCGAGCTTTGCCCGTGAGATTCGGGCCCGGGGTAAGGCCGCGTCGTTTCCACTTCTTCGGAGCGATGCCTCCGTGTGGCTTGGAGTCCTTCGGGACCAACCGGCAGCGGTTTGAAGGGCATCGCTCCTTTTTGTTTTTCCGGTTCCCTTCTGGTAGAATGGGCGCCATGAAAAAGCTGACGTCCCAGAAGCCCCTTCGGCAGACCACGCTTGACGAGTTCACCGGCGGCGACCTGCTCGTCGGGGCGAATGCGCCGGGCGCCACCATCAAGGACGCGCCGATCCAGCCGAACCTCTTCGGAGCCCAGCCGCCCCGCCAGTCGATCTTCGTCACGGAGGAGAATCATGGGCGTCCAACGGCCCGCTGAACACCACTACGTCCGCCGCCGCCCTCCGCCGGAGCGGGAGGCGGACCGCTGGGTCGAATTGACAGACTCCGCGGGGCGGACCTTCTGGCTCGACGTGGAAATCTGGATGCGGCCCGTGCCGATCCGAACACGGAGCGAAATCCCGGCACCGCTCGTCCCCGTCATCGAGGCGGCCGCGAAGAGCGCATCCCGGACGCCCGTGCCGGGCTCCCTCAGGTTCCTGCTCGAGTTGCTCTTCTACGAACTGCTGCCGTCGGCCGTGGGGTTGGATGAATCCGCGTTTGCCGCGGCAGCTCCGGCCATCGAGGAAGCGCTTCTCGAAGCCGGATGCGACTACGTGGAGGTGGACGAGTGAGCCTGTCGCCCCGCACAAAGACACGCCTCCGCCGCCTCGCCGCCAAGTACGAGACAGCGTCCTTCGCAGATGACGATCCCATCCGTTTTCTGCACACGACATCCGGACCCGGCGTCGAGACGATGGCGTTCGTGGCGGCGTGTCTGAGCTACGGCAGCCGGAAGCAGTTCCTCCCCAAGATCCAGGAGATTGTGGACATGGCCGGCGGCGACGTCCACGGGTGGATTCTCGAGGGCCGGTATGCCCGGCGTTTCCGGGCGGGCGACGGCCGCAGCTTCTACCGTCTTTTCTCCTACGGGAGGATGCACGAGCTCTTCGCCGCGCTGCGGACGCTCCTGCGGCGCCACGGCGGCCTCGGGGCCTTCCTGCGGGCAAACGGCGCCACGACCGCGCCGGCGGCCCTGTGCGCGCTCTGCGGGGCCTTCGCGGGCAAGGCGGCGCCCATCGTCCCCAAGGACTGCTCCTCGGCCTGCAAGCGGCTCTGCCTGTTCCTCCGTTGGATGGTCCGCGACGGCTCCCCGGTCGACTACGGTCTGTGGAGCGACTGGTTCGACAAGTCGACCCTCATCGTTCCGCTGGACGTCCACGTCCTGCGGCAGGCCCGGAACCTCGGGCTCGTCAGAACCAACGCGGCGACGATGCACACGGCGCTCGAAATCACCGCGCGCCTGGCCGAGGCGTTCCCCGGCGACCCGTGCAGGGGCGACTTCGCCCTCTACGGGCTCGGGATCGACGCGGAGTCGTAACGCCTACGGGTCTTGTGCGTCGTCCGAAGGTGGCTCGTCCTCGGCTTTCGCGAACACCTTGAAAAAATGACAGCCCCCGGAAGGCGGGATGACGTTCATCGTGACGGAATAGGCTCCCGGCTGGCCGGAACGTAAGACGGCTCCGCCCTTCACGGTCACGGAGTTCGTTTCGTTGCAATCGTCGAAGGAGGCGATGGAGGCAAGACCGTCGAGCGTCGGGGATGCCGCAACGCGAATCGCGGTGTTGAAATCGGAATAAAGGGTTTCGATGCTTCCCGTCGAAACGACGGCGTCGAGCGTCAGTGCAATGCGGCTGGAGCCCACCGTGATTCCCGAAAAAACGATGGAGGAGAATCTTGTGGTCGACTCGCCATCTCTTGACCGCAGGACGAGAAGCAACGTCATTTCCTTCCAGATGTCGTAGTCCGCAAGTGTCCGGCCGTCCTCGAGAATCGTCCCGCGGAAGACGAGTCTCTGACGGTCGGGCGGGATACCCTCCTTCTCCTGCATCTTCTGCTTGATGTTCTCGATGGTGTCGTTCGATTCGACTTCGAGCGTAACCGTCTTGCCCGTCGGCGTCCGGACGAACAGCTGCCATGCCGCAGCGTCCGCCGCTAGGCCGAAGGCGAGGACGGCGGCCGCGAGCCAACGGACGAACGCTGAAAAAATGCACGGTTTCATGTCCGGGAGTCTACCACACCGCCGCCGCCGGCGAAAGCCCGGTTTTGCGCGCGAGGGGACGTTCTGGTAGAATCGCCGACATGAAATCCAAGATCCGACAGTATGTCGTGGACGCCTTCGCCGGCGTTCCGTTCCGGGGCAATCCCGCGGCCGTGTGCCTGCTCGACGAATGGCCGTCCGAGACGCTCATGCGCAGCATCGCCGCCGAGAACAATCTCTCGGAGACGGCCTTCGCCGTCCCCGACGGCGCCGCCTGGGGACTGCGGTTTTTCACGCCGTCGGACGAGATCGACCTTTGCGGCCACGCGACGCTCGGCGCCGCGTTCGCCGTCCTCCGCCTTGCGCGTCCCGGCGCGGACTCCGTCCGGTTCCTCGCGCGGCGGGGGGAGCTTGTCGTCCGCCGCGCGGGCGATGCCTTTGAAATGGACTTCCCCGCATACGAGCCGCGGCCCCTCCCGGTGGACGAAGCGATGGTGCGCGCCCTCGGGGGCGTCCGTCCCGTGGCCGCCGCGCGCGACCGAGACCTGCTCTTCGAGCTGGAGGACGAGGATGCCGTTCGGGCGTTCCGGCCGGACGGCCCCGCGCTGGCCACGCTCGACGCGACGTGCGTCGCCATCACGGCCCGGGCCCGTCCGGGCGGGGGCTACGA
This sequence comes from uncultured bacterium, assembly GCA_902761575.1. GTDB lineage: Bacteria > Verrucomicrobiota > Kiritimatiellia > RFP12 > UBA3636 > UBA3636. The sequence continues at coordinate 9,993 of CACWKU010000042.1, read as the reverse complement.
TTGCGTCTCGCGCGTCTTCGCCCCGCGGATCGGGATCCCCGAGGATCCGGTCACGGGCTCGACGCACTGCCTGATCGCCCCGTATTGGAGCCGCCGGCTCGGCCGTTCCGAAATCCGCGCGTTCCAGGCCTCGGCCCGGACCGGCTCGCTCGTCGCGACCGTCGACGGGCCCCGCGTCCGGATTTCGGCCCGCGCCGTCCTCTTCTCGACGGCCGAACTGGAGCCTGTCGGCTAGGACCGGCCAAGCGCCGAAACCGCCGCGGATGCGGTGCGGGCGGCTTCCATCTTCCGGGACGTTCTGGTAGAATCGCCGTCATGAAACTCACCCTTTCCCGCGCCAAGGAACTGCTCGCCACGACGACGAGCGACCCGCACCTGGTCGTCCACGCCACGAACGTCCGGGGCTGCATGGAGGCGTTCGCGCGCCACTTCGGCCAGCCGCCGGAGGAGGTCGAACACTGGGGCGCCGTCGGATTCCTCCACGACTACGACTACGAGCGCTTCCCGGAGGAGCATCTCAAGCACACGGAGGCGGAGCTTCTCGCCGAGGGCGTCGACGCGGACGACGTCCGCGCGATCCTGAGCCACGGCTGGGGCATCTGCAACGACGTGAAGCCCGAGACCGACCTCGAGAAGAGCCTCTTCTGTGCCGACGAACTTTCCGGCCTCGTCTGGGCGGCGGCGCTCATGCGGCCGACCGGCATCTCCGACCTCGAGCCCAAGAGCGTCGTGAAGAAGTTCAAGGACAAGAAGTTCGCCGCCGGCTGCAACCGGGACATCATCCGCCAGGGCGCGGAGCTGGTCGGGCTCGACCTCCCCGCCGCCATCGCGGTCTGCATCGACGGCATGAAGCCCTACGCGGCCGAAGTCGGGCTGCTGCCCAAGGCATGACAAGAAAGGAACACGCCATGATCAACGACCCCAACTGCGCCTACTGCGCCGAAGGAGCGCCCCTTGACGCCTTCGGCATCAAGATCTGCGAGCTGCCCGCCTCCAAGCTCTACCTCTTCAAGGAGCAGAGCCACCGTGGCCGCGTCATCGTCGCCTCCAAGTTCCATGTAAGCGAGATGGTCGACCTCTCCGACGAGGACCGCCGCGCGTTCCTGGACGACGTCGCCCATGTCGCCCGCGCGCTGCACACGGCCTTCGCCCCGAAGAAGGTCAACTACGGCGCCTACGGCGACACGGGCTGCCACCTGCACTTCCACCTCGTCCCGAAGTATGAGGGCGGGTTCGAGTTCGGCGGCGTCTTCGAGATGAACCCGAAGCGCGTGTTCCTGAAACCCGCCGAGTATGAAGCCTTGATCACCGAGATCAAGGCGGCGCTGTAGTCTTGCAAGAAGGACACGCCATGAGCAATCCCGTCATCGAAGCCATCAAATCGCGCCGCAGTTGCCGCGCCTTCAAGCCCGACCCCGTTCCGCGCGAGCTGGTCGAGCAAATCGCCGAGGCCGGCCTCTGGGCCGCCAGCGGCATGGGCCGCCAGCCCGTGAAGATCGTCGCCATCGCCGACAAGGCCCTGCGCGACCGCCTCGCCGACCAGAACCGCAGGATCGGCGGCTGGCCCGAAGGGTTCGACCCGTTCTATGGCGCGCCCGTCGTCCTCGCGGTCGTTGCGAACAAGGAGGCGTTCACCGCCGTCTACGACGGCTCGCTCGTCATGGGCAACCTTATGCTCGCGGCCCACTCCCTCGGCGTCGACTCCATCTGGATTCACCGCGCCAAGGAGGAGTTCGAGAGCGACGAGGGCAAGGCGCTCCTCAAGTCGCTCGGCATCGAGGGCGATTGGGAGGGCATCGGCCACTGCGCGCTTGGCTATGCCGCCGAGCCGCTCCCGGCCGGCGCCCCCCGCAAGCCGGGACGCATCGTCTGGGCGTAGCCGGGTGAAGCACGGGTCCGACAAGCCGGACGAACAGCGGCGACGTCTCACGGAGGCGCCGGTCGGACGCCTCGTCGCGCGCCTCGCGGCGCCGACGGTGGCGAGCATGCTTGTCTCCAACCTCTACAACGCCGGCGACGCCTGGTTCGTGAGCCGCCTCGGGACGTCCGCCTCCGGCGCGGTCGGGATCGTGTTCGCGCTCCTGGCGGTCCTGATGGCGTTCGGCTTCCTCTTCGGGCACGGCGCCGGCAGCAACATCTCGCGGCTCCTCGGCGCGGGGCAGGCCGACCGGGCGCGCGTGTTCGCCTCGACGAGCTTCTTCCTCTCGCTCGCGTTCGGCGCGCTCGTCGGCGCGCTGGGACTCCTCTTCCTCGGGCCACTCGCCCGCGCGCTCGGCAGCACGGACACGATCCTGCCGCACGCGAAGGACTACATGCGGTGGCTGCTCCTCTCCGCGCCGCTCTTCACCGCGAGCTGCGTGATGAACAACATCCTCCGCTACGAGGGGCGCGCGTTCTACGCGATGCTGGGCCTGCTCTCGGGCTCGTTCATCAACCTCGGGCTCGACCCGATCCTCATGTTCGGGCTCGGCTGGGGCGTCACGGGAGCGGGCGTGGCGACGGCGGTCTCGCAGGCGGCGAGCTTCGCCATCCTGCTCTCGATGTTCCGGCGCGGGCGCACCGCGAGCGCGTTCTGCCTCCGCCGCGTTTCGCTCCGCCCCGCGACCGTGGGCTCCATCCTCGCCGTCGGCTCGCCGAGCCTGCTCCGCAACGCCTGCAACGCCATCGGCCCGATGCTGCTCAACCACCAGGCGGCCGCGTGGGGCGACGCGGCCATCGCGGCGATGTCGATCGTCGGGCGCGTGTCCTTCCTCGCGACCGCCGTCGCCATCGGCGTCGGCCAGGGGATGCAGCCCGTCGTCGGCTTCAACTGGGGCGCCGGCCTGCGCGGACGCGTCCGCGCGGCGGTGCGCTTCGCCGTCGCCGCCGGATGCGCCGTCACGGCCGCGCTCGCCCTGCCGATGTTCGTCGCGGCGCCGGCGCTCGTCCGCTGGTTCCGCGACGACCCCGCCGTCGTCGCGGTCGGCGCCGCGGCCCTCCGCTGGCAGGCCGCGACGCTCGTCCTCAACCACCCCACGGTCTGCACCAACATGCTCTTCCAGAGCCTGGGGCTGAGCGGACGCGCGGCGCTGCTCTCGACGATGCGCAGCGGCATCTTCTTCTTCCCGCTGATCCTGCTGCTGCCGCGCCTGTGGGGCGTCGTCGGCGTCGAGACGGCCCAGCCGCTCGCGGACCTGCTCTCCTTCGCCGCGTCGATGCCCTTCCTCCTCCACTGGTGGCGCCCCTCCCACGCGCCCGACGAGCGTCCAGGCGGCCGCTGACGAATTTCTGACGATTCTGCCGAAATTCTGACGAAATACTGACTGTCACCCCCCTTCCGTCGCGCGGAGAGTATGGTATTCTACACATCAGTCGGAACGAATCCGACAGAAAGGAAACCAACATGCACATCAAACCCGACATCACGACCGTTCTCCAAGGAAGGATGGTCGCCATTCTCTATCTCATGGAACAGTTCACGGAGATGTACAAGGGCCAGGAGTCCCACGCGAAGCTCCTTGACGCGGTCCGCGGCGGCATCCGCAAACTGGAGCCGGTCTTCCGCATGCTTCCGCAGAAGATCAAGGCGAACATCGAAGGCTGCGCCGCGGAGGTGATCGGAGAACACGCGGTCGAGGTGTGCCAGCTCTGCGCGAACGCCGGGTGGTTCGTCGCCGAGATCGAGTCGGTGATCTCCGACACGTCCTGCGAGCTGAACCCGGAGATGGTGGACGATCCTCCGTTCCTCATCCCCGAGTCGTTCCCGGCCGAGCAGCTGAAGATCCTCCGGGAGAGCTTCGACGCGGCGGACACCGAGTTCTCCGAAAGGATCAACGTGGACTTCACACCCAAAGACGGAATGGTGAACCCGTTCGGACTCTGACGCGCGTCGTACTGGCGTTGCGGCGGGGTGCCGGTTCTGCTAGACTTCGGCACAACGAAAGGACCCCTCCCATGAGCAATCCCGTCATCGAAGCCATGAAGACGCGGCGCAGCTGCCGCAAGTTCAAAGCCGACCCCGTTCCGCGCGAGCTGGTCGAGCAGATCGCCGAGGCCGGCCTCTGGGCCGCGAGCGGCATGGGCAAGCAGGCCGTGAAGATCGTTGTCGTCGCCGACAAGACCCTGCGCGACCGCCTCGCCGAGCAGAACCGCAGGATCGGCGGCTGGCCCGAGGGCTTCGACCCGTTCTACGGAGCCCCCGTCGTCCTCGCGGTCGTGGCGGACAAGGAGGCGTTCACCGCCGTCTACGACGGCTCGCTCGTGATGGGCAACCTCATGCTTGCGGCCCACTCGCTCGGCGTCGACTCCATTTGGATCCACCGCGCCAAGGAGGAGTTCGAGAGCGAGGAGGGCAAGGCCCTTCTGAAGTCCCTCGGAATCGAGGGCGACTGGGAGGGCATCGGGCATTGCGCCCTAGGGTACGCCGCCGAGCCGCTCCACGCCGGCGCGCCGCGCAAACCCGGCCGCATCGTGTGGGCGTAGCGTGAGCTGGTGCACCGCCGAACTGCCGCCGCTCGACCGCGCCTACCACGACGCGGAATGGGGAATCCCCGTCCACGACGACCGGCGACAGTTCGAGTACGTGTCCCTCGAGGTCATGCAGTGCGGCCTGAGCTGGTCGCTCATGCTCAAGCGCCGTGCCGTGTTCAGGCGCTGCTTCGACCGGTTCGACTTCACGAAGATCGCGAAGTACACGGAGAGGGACGTCGAGCGCATCCTCGCCACAAAGGACATGATCCGCTCGCGGCCGAAGGTTCTGGCGATCATCAACAACGCCCGGGCCTTTCTCCGGGTGCGCGAGGAGTTCGGCACCTTCTCCAAGTACATCTGGGGATTCTGCGGCGGCAGGACCATCCTCTATGCGGGACACGCCAAGGGCCGCGTCCCGGCCGCCAACGGCCTCTCGACCGCTTTGTCGGCCGACCTGCGCCGGCGCGGCTTCAAGTTCCTCGGTCCCGTGGTGGTCTACTCGCACCTTCAGGCCTGCGGCATCGTGAACGACCACGGCGACGACTGCCCCCGCTACCACGAGATACTCCGCGACTACCCGACCGTCCGGAAGAAGAGGGACGCCGAACGATGACCGACATCCAGGAGCAGATCGTCCGCATCGCTCGGGGCTGCCGCGGCCAGGGCCTGACGATGACCTACGCCGAGCTGGCGAAGAAGCTCGGGTACGACGTGAAGTCCAGGCCGGAGTTCGCGCAGTATGCGCGCAACTGGGTGTTCCGCTGCGGCCTCGCCTGCAGGCGCGAGCGACGCTCCGCGGATGCCACGGCCGTTGCGGCCGTTTTCGCCCCTGAAAAATCGTCGAAATAACCACTTGCTATTCCTTCCGGGTTACGCATACTGTCGCCTCAGAGCAACGCAAACCGAAAGGACACAGCCATGACCAACGAAAATCTCCTCGCCGTCAACCTCAAGAACGCCTTTGGCGACGCCTTCGTGGGCGCCCGCCCCTACGGCGGCCGCGCCTACATTCTCGCCTTTCTCGGGGAAGGGACGGCCAACGACTTCTTCGCCGCAAACAAGGCCCCCATCGTCGACGCCTTCCGCAAGAGCGGCGCGGCGCAGGAGATTTCCGAGCCCCGTCCCATCGACGAAGCGGGCGACAAGATTTGCTTCATGGTTTACGCCCACGACGGCATCTAGGGTTCGACCATGCTTTACTCCGATCTGACCTTGCCCGACGACATCCGCGAGTTTCTCGTGGACGACATCAACCACCTTCCCATCGAACCCTTCAAGGTGATCGTCGAGAACGACCCTGGTTTTGCTCCGGGGTTCCGTCCCGATCCGAAGAACCTCGCCACCTTCCGGAAGAAACTCGTCGACCGGTTGTTGCACCCGACGAGGCCGATGGAGCCCGGCGAAATCTGGGCCATCCGCTCGTGCAGCTTCAACATGAAGGTCATCGGCGTTTTTTCCACCCGGATTCTCCTGAAGGGTTTTTATCCGATGGCGGAGTTCTTCGGCGGCGCCCGGCTCGTCGCCGGAATGCTCGTCGACCGGCGGAAGGAGGTCGTCGACGCGGCGCGGAAGATCGTCAAGGAGGGCGCGGCCCTGCCGCCGGCGCCCTCCGATCCCGAGGCGGCCCGCGCCGCGTTCCGCCAGGCCTTCAAGCCGTTCTTCGACACGGTTTCTGCCGCGCTCCTCGAGCCGGCCGCCGCGAAGCCGACGCCACGGCCGGCGCCAAGCGACGACGGTCTCAAGCGCGAGATCGAGAAGCAGACGAAGAAGGCCGAGCGCGCCAAGCTGGAACTGAACAAGGCCAAGGACGCCAACGCCGCGCTGAAGATGGAACTGGCGGCGGCGCGGAAGGAGGCGGCCGACGCGAAGGCGGAGAAGGCTTCGGCCGAAGCCGCCGTCCGGGGAGCTGCGGAAAGCGCCCGCGAGGCGAAGCGGGCCCTCGAAAGGACCGAGCCCAGGGTGGCGGCGGCCGAGGCGGCCAAGGCCGAAGCCGAAAAGCGCGCCAGGGAGGCCGGGAAACGCGCGACGAAGGCCGAGGAGGACCTTCGGGCGGCACTTGCCCGTGCCGAGGCCGCGGAGGCCCGCGTGGCGGCGCTGGAGGCCGAGAAGGCGAAGGCCCCGGCCGACAAGGACGAACTGGGCAGGATGCTTGCCGAGGCCCTGCCCGTCCGCATCGACGAGTTCGGGCCGGCGGAGATTCTCTCGCGTACCTACGGGCGCGAGTACCGCAGGGACGATCCCGTGATGTTCCTCATCGACGGGCACAACATCCTCAATCTCAACTACCCGGAACTTTCCAAGGAACGGATGAACAACCTGCCGCACAACGAAGTGCGCTATCAGTTCGTCGGCAAGATGAAGCAGCTCGCGCTCGGCTTTCCGAACAGCCTGACGCGGGTGTTCTTCGACGGCAACGACGCCCGCCAGAAGGTCGTGTCGAGGAACCTCATGATCGAGTACTCCGGCAACCCGAACCGCGTGGAGGAACACCGGGCCGACCTCGCCATCCTGAACCACGTGGCGTTTCTGGCCTACCGCAACGACGTCGACCTCGCCGACGTGTTCGTCGTCTCGTCCGACCAGGAGCTCTGCTCCAACGCCCGCGCCTTCGGTGTCCACACCATCGGCCACTCGCTCTTCGCCGACCTCCTGGCCGCGTGTCGGTGAGGCTCGGCTCCCGCGGGACAAGGCTTTGCACGGGTCCCAAACGGGGCGCTCGGGACGGGGGCGAAACGCAAGGGCGGAGATCGTCGAACGCCTTGTTCTGAAAGGGGATGAGGGCACGTCTCCAGTGAAGGAGCTATTCCTTCAAACATAGAGACAGAGACGTCTCTCGGGGCCGAAAATGGTGGTTTTCGGGCCGAGTGAAGGAGTCGGCGGGGATCGGCTCCCGAGCGGGCCGATGTCGCGCGAACCCGCCATCATTGGCCGGGAAGAGAAAACCGGCCCGCCGCGGAAAGGGCGGCGGACCGGCGGGTTTGCAGAAAGGGATGGTGCGCCTGGCGGGGTTCGAACCCACAACCTTCAGCTCCGGAGGCTGACGCTCTATCCAATTGGGCGACAGGCGCATGGCGGGAAAGCGGCGAAGAGGCTACCAAAACCCCCCGCCGGGCGCAAGTCTTTTCGAACGGCGCGAACGATGCGGTCCGGTCTTGCCTCCGCCGCGGCGTTCTGGTAGAATGCCCCTCGTCGCGCAACCCAGCGGCCGAAACGCCGCGCACCCGCCGATTTCAGCAACCCCGAACCCAGGAGACTCCCATGTCCACCGAGATCACCATCCGCCACGTCAAGCTCAGCGTCGCCCTCCAGAACGCCGCGTCGAAGAAGGCCGAGAAGCTCGCGGCCGACTACCCCGCCGTCGAGCATGTCCGCATCGTCTTCGACGAGGAGGGCCACAAGTACGTCGTCTCGCTCGCCGTCCAGGGCGGGCAGAAGACCACCGTCGGCGCCACCGCCAAGGACGCGGACGCCACGGCCGCCCTCAACGCCGTCTTCGACAAGGCCAACGCGCAGCTCCGCCGCGCCTCCAAGAAGCGCCAGGAAGTCCGCAAGTAACGGGACGCCCCACGTGACGATCACCAAGGAGCTCACGCTCGTCAACAAGTACGGCATGCACGTCCGCCCCGCGGGCGCGCTCGCGAAGGCGTGCCAGAAATACGCCTGCGACGTCACCGTATCCAACGCCGGCACCTCCGTCTCCGGCAAGAGCGTCCTCGGCCTCATGACCCTCGAGGCGCCCGTCGGCACAGTCCTCACCGTGACCGCAGCGGGAGACGACGCCGACCTCGCGATGTCCGAGATCGAGGAGCTCGTCCGCAACCACTTCGGCATCGCCGACGAATAGGCCTCGCCACATGTACCGCAACTCCCTTCTTCCCCTTCTTCTCGCCGCGGCCGCGCTCGGCGCGGGCTGCGCCAGCACCGTCCGGATCCAGAGCGAGCCCGCCGGCGCCCGCATTCGCTGGCGCGGCGAGGGCCGCGCGTCGTTCCGCTGGAAGGATGCGCCGGCTCCCGCGCCGGTCGTCCTCGAGGACGTCTACTACGGGCGCATCTCCGCCTATGCGGTCTGGCCGGACGGCTCGCAGTCGCGGAAGACCGAGGTCGTCCTCTCCAATTGGGGCGACCCGGAGCCGCTCGTCCTGCGTCCCGATCCCTCGCTGCCGCGCATCGGCGCGGCGACCGCTCCCGCGAGCGGCCCCGGCGCCCGTCCTTCCGGCTACCGTTCCGCGCCCGCGTTCGACAAGCGCTCGGTCCAGAAGGGCGACGCCCTCGCCGAGCTTCCTCCGCCGAAGCTCGAGCTTCCTCCGCCATCGGAGGACTAGCCTCGCGCCGCCGATGGCCACGCCTCGCGCCGTCGCCTTCCTCGAGTACGTCCCGCTGCGCCTCGCGGTGGGTCTGGTCGACCTGCTGCCCGTCGGCACGGCCCTCGCCCTCGCGCGCGGCTTCGGCCGCGCGACATGGGCGCTGCTGCGCAAGCGCCGCCGGACCGCGACGGAGAATGTCCTCCTCGCCGGCCTCGCCGCCGACCGCGCCGAGGCCGAGCGCATCGCGCGGGCCTCGTTCGAGAGCTTCGCGATGCTCTCCGTGGAGTCGCTCAAGGCGTCGAAGCTCCTCACGCCCGAAACGGCGCCGGAGCATGTCGTCTACGAGATCCCGGCCGAGACACGGGCGCTCTTCGAAAAGCCCGGCCAGCCCGTCATCCTCGCCTCCGCGCACCTCGGCAACTGGGAGCTCTCCGGCCACCTCATCTCGTTCACGAAGCCGCTCGTCGCCGTCGCGCGCAACCTCGACAACCCCTACGCCCAGCGCTTCCTGCGCCGCCGCAACCCGCGCCGCCGCATTGAGATCGTCGCGAAGCACAGCAAGGACCGCCTCGCGCTGCTGCGCCCGCTGCGCACCGGCAAGCTCCTCGGCCTCATCTGCGACCAGCACGCCGCGAGCAACGGCGTCGTCGTGCCGTTCTTCGGGCATCCGGCGAGCACCGTCGCCTCGCCCGCGCGCCTGCACCTGGCGACCGGCGCGCCGATCGTCTTCGGCGTCTGCTTCCGCACCGGGCCGATGAAGTTCCTGATGGCCGCCTCCGAGCCGATCCGCGTCGAACCGACCGGCGACCGCGAGGCCGACGTCCGCGCGATCACGCTCGCGATCAACGAGGTCGCGGAGCGCTTCATCCGCCGCTTTCCCGAACAGTACCTCTGGGCCCACCGCCGCTGGCGCGCGCCGCGCTCCTGATGCCTCCGCGCCTCCCGCTGTGGACAGGCGGCGGGCGGTTGTGATAGAGTGGGCGCCATGCCGGACGACACGAAAGATGCGAACCCGCCGGCCGGCGGGAACCTCTCCTTCGAGCGCGAACGCCTCGCGCTGGAGGCGGAGCGTCTCGCGCTGGAGAAGGAGCGGCTCGAGGCCCGCGCGAAGGAGCTCGACGAGCTCCGCGACGCGCTTTCGCCCCGCGGCGGGCGCGAGGTCACGCTCGGCATCGGCGCGCTCGCGGTCGCCGTCGGCGCCGCGCTGCTGCTCGGCGCGGCGCTCGGCGCGGCGCTCGGC
>CACWKU010000041.1 GCA_902761575.1 uncultured bacterium | reverse complement strand
CTGGCCGGCGCCGCGCCGGACGCGGACCTGGCGCGCTCCGTCCTTGTGCGCGGCGGCGCCGCGGTCCCCGTCGACTTCCGCGCCGCCGTCGAGCGCGGCGACCCGCTGGAGAACGTCAAGGTCCGCCCCGGCGACTACGTCTTCCTCGCCCGCCGCGAGGAGGCCGGCGTGACGATCTGCGGCGAGGTGCGCAAGCCGGGCGTCCTGCCCTGCGCGGGCGGCGGCCGGAGCCTCGTCGGCGCGCTCGCGGAGTCCGGCTGGCGGCTCGAGACGGCGTGGGGCTCCGCGCTCGTCGTGCGCGAAGGGCCGGACGGCCCGCGCGTCTGGCGCGTCGACGTGGACGGCATCCTCGCCGGCGAGAAGCGCGACGTGCGCGTCCTGCCCGGCGACATCGTGCACGTCCCGCCGGCCGAGGCCGGCGGCGCGGGCGGGTTCGGCGCGCCGGCGCCGCGGCGCCCGGCCTTCCCGTCCGGAAGCTGGTGATGAAGGGGCTCGTCTTCGCCGCCGCGGCGCTCTGCGTCCCGCCCTTCGCCTTCCTGCTCGCGCAGAACCGGCGATGGATGCGCTACGCGTTCGTCGGCGTCGTCGCGGCGATGTGCCTCTACGAAGCCACCTCCATCAACTTCCTCGCGCACCCGGACTACCGCGGGACCTCGCGCGGCCTCGAGGTGAGCCTCGCCCACCTGATGGCGTTCTCGCTGCTCGGCGCGGTCGCCTTCTCCGGGCGCCTCCGCCGCCTCGTGCCGGACCGCGGCGCCGCGCTCTTCCTGCTCTACGCGCTGCTCTGCCTGCCGAGCCTCTCCGCGGCGGAGAACGTCCTCTTCGGGCTTTTCGAGGTCTGGAAGATGGCGCTTCTCTACGTGCTCTACCTCGCCGTCCGGAGCTACCTGCGCGCGACGGACGACCTGCGCACCGTGCTGCGCGCGCTCGCCGCGTTCGCCGCCGTGAACTTCGCCGTCGTCGTCCGCGCGCACGTCGCGGGCGTCTGGCAGCCGCACGGGCTCTTCCCGCACCAGAACAGCATGGCCGTCGCGATGAACCTGCTCGGCTGCCTGTTCCTGGCGGGCTACGTCGAGCACGGCGCGGGGACGCGGCTCGGGCGGCTGTGCCTCGCCGGCTTCCTCTGCGCCGCCGCCGCCGCCGTGCGCTCGTATTCGCGGATGGCGCTCGCGCTGATGCCCGTCGGCTACGGGCTCGCGTGGCTGCTCTGCGTCGTCCGGGTTCGCCCCCGCCGGTGGCTTGCGCGGACGGTGCCGCTCGCCGTCGCGGGCCTCGTCGCCCTCGCCGCGATGGCCCCGCGGATCGTGCAGCGCTTCGAAACCGCCCCGAAGGAGTCCGGCTCCACGCGCGTCGAGCTCGCGCTGTGCGCTTGGGAGATGGTGAAGGACGAGCCGCTGCGCGGCGTCGGCCTAAACAACTGGGGCATCAAGATCAACCCGCCCGACACCTCCGACGCCCTCGTCGAGACCGTCTATCTGCTGACCGCCGCCGAATGCGGCATCCCGGCGCTGCTGGCGCTGCTCGCCTGGTTCGCGTGGCATCTGTTCAGGTGCATCCCCCTTGCGCGCACCCTGCGCGGGACCCCGTGGGCCTTCGTCCCGGCCGGCCTCGCCGGCGGCCTCGCCGCCGCCTATCTGCAAAGCTGCTTCGAGTGGGTCTTCCGCCAGCCCCTCAACCTCTTCGTCCTCGTCATCCTCTTCGCGATGATCTCGTATCTCAACGACATCGCGCCGGCCCGTGGCGGGGTGCCCACCCCGCCACGCCGCCGCCCGGCGTAGGTTGCCCGGCCCCGCGAACGACGAAGCGGGATTCTCGAATCGGTCGGCCATCACGAAATCGACAGAATGTAAATTAAGTGATAAGTGAATGGGGCGATACTTTTTATCACGAAATGTGTAAAATGTCGATTTCGTGATGATTTTCTCCTTGACACCGGAAGTGGAATCGGCGAGAATTCCGCCCAACGAAAGCAACGGAGGCAAGTCATGTTTTTCGGACGCGAAGAAGAACTGGAGACCTTGGACGCGCTCTGGCGCAAGCCGACGCCGTCGCTCGTCACGTGCAGGGGCCGTCGGCGGATCGGCAAGTCGACGCTGATTGAAGAGTTCGCCGCACGAAGCCGCGCTCGCTTCATCGAAATCGCGGGGGAAGCGCCTGCGCAGAAGTCGACCAACGAAACGCAGCTGCGGGCGTTCTCGAAGCAACTCGCCGAACAGACCTCGTGGACGGGCGGTCCGATCGGCGACTGGTTCGACGCCTTCCGGTTCCTCGACCGGGAGCTGGACGATCGCAAGACGGTCGTACTGCTCGACGAAATCTCCTGGATGGGCGGGAAGGACCCCGATTTCGCCGGCCAGCTCAAGACGGCCTGGGACAGGCGCTTCAAGAAGCACCGGCGTCTGGTTCTCGTCGTCTGCGGCAGCGTTTCGACCTGGATCGAGGAGAACATCCTGAACAACACGGGGTTCGTCGGCCGGGCGTCGCTCAATCTCGACGTCGGCGAACTGCCGCTCCGGCACTGTGTCCGCTTCTGGGGGGAGAAGGCCGCCCGGATCGCCCCTCGGGAGATCTTCGATCTCCTGTCCGTGACGGGCGGCGTTCCGCGCTACCTCGAGGACGTCGACCCCGGCCTTTCCGCGGCCGAGAACATCCGCCGGCTCTGCTTCCTTCCGAAGGCCCCGTTGCGCGACGACTTCTCCAAGATATTCAACTCGGTCTTCGGAGAGGCCGCCGAAACGAAGAGGACCATTCTCGAAGCGTTGTCCGACGGTCCTCTCGGCGTGTCCGAACTGGCGGAGAAGCTCGGAACGGAGCGTAGCGGGTACCTCAGCCGCCATCTCGAGCAGCTGGCGGTCGCCGGATTCGTCTCGGAAGACGCGGGCCTGAATCCGGAGACCGGACGGCCGCTTCGGCTCACGCGATTCCGGCTGCGCGACAACTACACGCGCTTCTACCTCAAGTGCATCCGTCCGAACGGTCCGGTGATCGACCGGGGCGCATTCTCCTTCGCCTCCTTGGAATCCCTTCCCGGGTGGGAGACGATCCTGGGATTCCAGTTCGAGAATCTCGTCGCCGCAAACCTGGCGGAACTGCTCCCCCTTCTCGGCATGGGCGGCGTGCTGCTCACGTCAGCCGCCCCCTACCGGCAGAAGGCGGGAGCGCGGAAAACGGGATGCCAGATCGATCTGCTGCTGCAGGCCGGGCGTACCGCGTGCGTGGTCGAAATCAAGCGCCGCCGTACGATCGGCCGCGAGGTCGAAGACGAAGTCGCGGCGAAGATCGCCGCGCTCCGGCTTCCGCGCGGCATCACCGTCCGGGCGGCACTGGTCTACGACGGAGAACTCTCCCCCGCCGTCGAAGCAGGAGGATTCTTCGACGCCCTTGTTCCGGCATCCAAGCTCCTCGGCTTCTGATTGGCGCATTGCCCCGGCGCTCGGGTTCTGCTAAAATTCCCCTCCATGAACGCGATTGACCCGCTTCTCCGCGCGAGGACCGTTTCGGCGCTTAGTGCCGATCCGCCCGTCCTCGCGGCCTATCGCGGCCTACGACAGCGACTTCGCCGCGCACGTCGGTGAGCTGGCCGCGTTCGCGCGGGAACGGCCGCGCGCGGTGTTCCTGCTGCAGCTCGGGTTCGAGCACGAGAGCGACGAGGCCGCGGACCGTCTCGCGTCCGCGGTCGCCGCGTTCCGCGCGGCGGCGCCGGCGTCCGCGCGCGTCATCGCGCTGGGCAACACGGAGAAGGAATGCGAGGCGCTCGGCAGGCGCGGCGTCGAGGCGCGCTTCGTCCACCAGAACGCGTTCCTCGACGAGCGCCGCTACCGTCCGATCCGCGCCGCGAAGCGCTACGACGCGGCCTACATCGCGCGCCTCACCCCGTTCAAGCGCCACGGCCTGATCCTGCCCGCGCTCGCGCCGCGCCTGCTCTTCCTCGGCGCGCAGACGCGCCCCGACGAGGCGGACTACGTGCGCGAGATGCGCGAGCGCTTCGCCGGCGCGACCTGGATGCCGTTCTTCTCCGGCGCGAAGATCTCGGCGCTGCTCGCCCGGGCGCGCTGCGGCCTGGCGCTCTCCGCGCGCGAGGGCGCGTGCTTCGCCTCGAGCGAATACCTGCTCTGCGGCCTCCCGGTCGTCGACACGCCCGCGCTCGGCGGACGCGACGTCGTGTATCCGCCGGAGTTCGTCGCCTCCGTCGAGGCGACGCCGGACGCCGTCGGCGCCGGCATCGAGCGCTGGCTCGCCGCGCCGCCGGACCCGTGGCGCGTCCGCGCCGCGTGGCTCGCGAAGGTCGCCCCGCACCGCGAGGCCTACCGCGCGCTGATGCGGGAGCTTGCGGGACGCGACCCCGGCCGCCCGCCGCACAAGCTCGGCCTCCGCACCCCGCACCCCGGCGCGCTGCACACCCGCGCGATCCAGGCCGTGAACCTCGTCCGCGCCCTTCTGCCGCGATGAAGCTCTTCGTCATCAACCTCGACCGCGCGCCGGAGCGCCTCGCGGACACCGCGAAGCTCTTCGCCGACGCCGGCCTCGCGTTCGAGCGCGTGCCGGCGGTGGACGCGAGGGCGATGTCGGACGCCGAGCGCCGCCGCACGGCACCGCCCGTCCGCTTCTACCTCGCCAACGCGCGCCGCGTGCGTCCGGGCGAGATCGCCTGCACGCTCTCCCACCGCAAGGCGTGGGACGCCGCGTTCGCTGGCGGTGCGCCTGTCGCCGCCGTCTTCGAGGACGACGTCTTCTTCGAGCCCGACGGGCTCAGGGCGCTGCTCGCGGACGCGGAGCGCACGAACGACCCCGCGGTCCCGACCGTGTGGCTCCTGCACCGCGGGATGCCGCGGCCCGCGCGCGAACCGGAGGGGACGTGGTACGACCTGCTCGCGACGCGCGACGTCGGCCGCTCCTGGTGCGCGCACGCCTACGCGCTCAACGCCGCCGCCGGGCGCCGCCTCGCGGAGCTGCTCACGCCGATGGCCGTGCCGTGCGACGCCTGGTCGACCTTCGCGCGGTGCGGCGTGCGCGTCCTCGTCGCCGCGCGCCCCTGCGCCCGGACGCGCGGGGACGACTCGACGATCCCGCGCCCGCAGAACGGCCTCTGGCGCTTCCGCTTCGTGCAGAAGGCCTACTGGCTGCGCTACCGCCTCGCCTTCCGGCTCGACCTGCTGCTGCGGAGGATCTCCGGGCGATGAGGCTCGACTTCGCGCGCAACGCCCGGCGCAATATGCTCGCCTCCGCCGTGAACAACGGCGTGAAGACGGTGATCCCGTTCGTCAACCGGACGCTCTTCCTGTGGCTGCTCGGGCCCGCCTACCTCGGCCTCAACGGGCTCTTCGGCTCCGTGCTCGGCGTCCTCTCGCTCGCCGAGCTCGGCTTCAGCACCGCGATCGTGAGCTCGATGTACAAGCCCATCGCGGAGGACGACGAGGAGCTCGTCTGCGCCTATCTGGCCTTCTACCGGACCGTCTACCGCTGGATCGGCACCGCGGTGCTGTGCATCGGGCTGTGCCTGCTGCCGTTCCTGCGGCACCTCGTCCACGGCGCCGTCCCGCCGGACGTCGACCTGCACGTCCTCTACCTCGTGCACCTGGCCAACTCGGCGCTGAGCTACTTCGTCTTCGCCTACCGCGGGCCCGTCCTGAGCGCCTACCAGCGCGGCGACGTCGCGATGAACGTCCGGACGGTCCTCGCGCTGGCGCAGTTCGCCGCGGTCGTGCTCGTGCTCGTCCTGACCCGCAGCTATTACCTCTACGTCGGCACGACCGTGCTCTTCACGGCGCTCACGAACGTCGCGATCATGGTGCAGTCCAAGCGGCTCTTCCCGAAGATCGGGCCGCGCGGCGCGCTCGCGCCCGAGAAGCGGCGGCAGGTCGTCGCGGACGTGCGCCACATCTTCATGCACAAGGTCGGCGGCGTGATCTCCTACCAGACCGACAACCTCGTCGTCTCGGCGTTCCTCGGCCTCGTCGCCGTCGCCGCCTACGGCAACTACTACTACGTCGTCACCGCCGTGGCGGGGTTCGTCGCCACCGTCTACAACGCGATGACGGGCGGCTTCGGCAACCGCATCCACACCGAAAGCAAGGAGGCGAACTTCCGCACCTTCCTCAAGGCGCTGCGGCTCTCGCTCGTCGCGATCCTGTGGTGCTCGGCGATGATGACCGCGCTCTACCAGCCGTTCATCGCGGTGTGGACGAAGGGCAACCCCGACCTCGCGCGGCACTTCGCGACGCCGCTGCTGATGGTCGTCTACTTCTACGTGAACCAGGCGCGGCAGATGCTGCTCACGTTCAAGACGGCGGCCGCGCTCTGGCGCCCCGACCGCTGGAAGCCGCTCGTGGGCGGCGCGGCGAACCTCGCGATGAACGTCGCCTTCGTGATCCTGCTGCCGGACGAGTGGAAGCTCGACGGCGTGATCCTCTCGACCATCCTCTCCTACGTCCTCATCCAGATCCCGTGGGAGTCGCGCGTGCTCTTCACGCGCTTCTTCGGCCCGGCCGAGGCGCGCGCCTACTGGGGACGGCAGGCGCGCTTCGCGGCGCTCGCGGTCGCGCTCTGCGCCGCCACCTGGGGCTGCGCGCAACTCGTCCCGCTCTCGGGCTTCGCCGGCCTCCTCGCCAAGGCCGCCGCCGCCGCCGCCTTCTCCGGCGCGGCCGTCCTCGCCCTCTTCCGCCGCGACCTCGCCGCCGCACGCGGAGCTACGCGGAGATAATCTCACGCAGAGAGCGCAGAGCCCAAGCCTCACGCGGAGTCCGTGGAGTTCGCGGAGAGTCCTGAAGGCCGGGTCCCGTCCCGGCCGGAAGGGAGTTGCCCCCTAGCCTCTCCGCTCCGCTCTTCGACTTGGCGACTCGCCGACCCGTCGACTTGGGCCAAGTCGGCAAGTCGCCCGGTCGCCAAGTCGCCATCCGCGCCGTGGCGGGGTCCGCACCCCGCCACGCGCACGCAAGTATATCACATCGCCCGCGATTTCCGCACATTTTCCTCGTCATTTCCCCCGGCCCGTGGTAGAATCCCGCATCGTCGCACCGCCCGTGTCCCCGCATTGGCAATTGGCAACATTGGAACCGGCAACACTTCCACATTGGCAACACTTTTCGTACCCCGCCACGCCGTCCCTTCCGTCCCTGTTGTCCCTTCCGTCCCTTGACCCCTCACGCAAAGTTCGCGAAGTCCGCAAAGATGAAACGAAACTCCTGCAACTACGCGATCGAAGCGCCACGCGGCGATTCTCTTGCCGTCCCCCGATTTGCGGTCACGGCGTTTGCGATCATCGTTACCGTGTTGAACGTCGTGGTCGGCATCGACATCGTTGGCGCCTATTCGGGGAAAGGATGGATGCACATCCAGTGCAAGGAACTGTCTCCGGAAAACGACACGCCCTATTCCGGCGCGAGTCCGTTTTCCATCAAAGAGGAATACACGAGGACGCTGCATTTCTACGGTTTCAAGGGCGAAACGATCGGCATCGTCTACGACGGCGATCTGGAGAAGAATCCCGATTCCTGGATTTGGCTGCAGCGGCTCGAATATTTGGACGAGAGTATCCTCAAGGAGCACGGCCTGACATGCCACGGCTACTCGGCCCGGCATCCCGTTTGGACTCGGGTGCCTTTCTTCATCTTTTCCCTTTGTGTGTATTACGTCCTGTTTCTCGTTTGGTTCGGAAAGAGAAAAACGCCTCCGTCGCAATTCCCCGTCCCGTCCGCACGCCCTCCCACGCCCTAGCACCCCTCCGCTCCGCGCGGGCGCGGCGTAGCCACCGCCCGCCGCGGAGCGGCCTTCCCGAATTCCCCGCCGCGCCACCGCGAATCCAGCCATGCTCGTCTTCCCGCTCGCGCTCCTCCTTCTCCTATTTCTCGTCCTCGTGCTGTTCGTGCTGCCGATCTGGCTGCTCGTCTCGGGCGTTCTGCGGGTTGCGGACGGGCGGCGCGGGGCGGGCCGCATCGCCGTCGCGACGGTCTGGCTCCTGTTCGCGGCGTTCGCGCTCGATTCTACGTTCGGACCTTGGCACGAGAAGATCCTCGACCGCGGCACCGCGCCCGACGGACGCGACTACGTTCTCGTCCAACGTTTCAGCACGCCGCCCGTCGAACCCTTCGCGATCGACCTCTACGTCCGCAGTCCCGGCATCGGCTGGGTCTTCCACTATGTCGAGCACGAGACCTTTCCCTGGAGAAGCGGCGGCCACGTCGAATTCTCCGACGGCACCGCAAGCGTCTTCCGCGGAAGCAAGCTCTACAAGACGATCGACCTCAAGCCCCCGGAAAGCACCGATCCCTACGACTCCCCGCGCGCACCCGCCTCCCTCTCCGCCGAAGACCTGTTCAGGGAACTCACCCGCTAGCCGGCACCGCGGTCGCGCCGCTGCCCGCGCGGAGTTTTTCGGCTTGACGACCTGCCGACTCGTCGACTTGGGCCAAGTCGGCAAGTCGCCCGGTCGCCAAGTCGTAGCCGGCGTGGCGAGGTGCGGACCGCGCCACGCCGCGCCACGCCGCCCCTTGCCCCGCGAACCGGCCGTATGGTAGACTTCACGGCATGGAAGCGAACGAGGGAAGGGCCGCGGGGCCGCAGGACGGCCCGATCGATTTCGTCATCACGTGGGTCGACGGCGCGGATCCGGCGTGGCTGGAGAGCCGGCGCCGGTTCCGCCCCGAGGGTATCGGAGACGGCGATAAGGGCGCGGGCGGCGCGAACGCCGCGTGCCGCTACCGCGACTTCGGGACGCTCCGGCACTGGTTCCGCGCGGTCGAGGCGTGCGCGCCGTGGGTGCGGAAGGTCTTCCTCGTCACGGCCGGGCAGAAGCCGGACTGGCTCGACGAATCCGCGCCGAAGCTGCGCCTCGTCGACCACCGCGACTTCATCCCCGCCGAGTGGCTCCCCACCTTCAACGCGCGGCCGATCGAGCTGAACCTGCACCGCATCGGGGACCTCGCCGAGCGGTTCGTCTTCTTCAACGACGACATGTTCCTCCTGCGGCCCGTCGGCCCGGACTTCTTCTTCGACCGCGGCCTGCCGCGCCTGCCGGCGGACCTGGGGTACCCGCGGCGCGTCGGCTTCAACAACTCGAACCGCACGGTCTTCAACGACTACGCGCTGCTGCACCAGTGCCTCGACGTCCCCGCGCTCCTGCGCCGCCACGCCCGCAAGTGGATCGACCCGTTCCGGCTCGGCCCGGCGCGCGCCGCGCGCAACCTCGCGTGCCTGCTCGTGAACGGGACGCTCCCCGTGAAGGGCTGGGGGCACCTCTCCTTCCCGATGCTCAAGTCCACGCTCGCCGAGATCTGGGCGGCGCGGCCGGACGTCCTGGCGGCCACGTCGGCCCGCCGCTTCCGCACCGACGACCAGGTGAACCAGTGGGTCGTCCACGCCTGGAACCTCGCCACGGGCCGCTTCTCCCCGGTCCGCGGCCGCGGGCGCGGGACGCTCGTCGACCTCACGACCGCGAACCTCCCCGCGATCGAGGCCGCAATCGCCGGCCGCACCGTCCCGCAGATCTGCGTGAACGACACCGACGGCAACGACGACCCGGAGCGCACCGGCGCCGCCTTCCTCGCCGCGCTGGAGCGCGCGTTCCCCGCGCCGTCCTCCTTCGAGAAAGCGTAGCACCCCGCCACGCCGGCGCCCTCGCAGCTCGGTCCCACCGCCGGTGGGGCGAGCCCTCCGGGCGAGCCGCCGCGCATCGCCCCGGGGAAAATGTCGCCTGGCAGGCGACATTTTCCCCGGGGCGTTGTGGCAGTCTATCCCCCGTTCCGCGGGAACAGACCGCGCTACACTCCCATACCACCCCCGAACAGAAAGGATCCCCCATGCAAAAGCCCAATGGTTGTGAATCGCAAGAAGTCTCGCCGACGCAAAAGAACGAGATCGTCGTCTACCAGCCGGATGAAACGCTCCGGTTGGACGTCCGTCTCGAAAACGAAACGGTGTGGCTCACCCAGGGGCAGATGGCGGATCTGTTCCAGCGTGACAGATCCGTGATCACTCGACACATAGGCAATGTGTTTTCGGAAGGGGAACTGACGGAAGGGGGCAATGTGCAATTTTTGCACATTCCTCTTTCCGACAAGCCGATCAAGCTCTATAGCCTGAACGTCGTCATTTCCGTGGGATACCGCGTGAAATCCATTCGGGGCACCCAGTTTCGCATCTGGGCCACGAACGTTCTTCGCGACTATCTCCTTCGCGGATACGCCGTGAACGAACGCCTCGTCCAGATCGAGGATCGAATGGATCGTCGGCTCGCGGAACACGGACAGCGGCTTGATGCGCTCGAAGGCAAGGTCGACTTCTTCGTCAGGACGCAGATGCCACCCCTTCAGGGCGTCTTCTACGACGGCCAGCTGTGGGACGCGCGGGCGTTCGTGGACCGGCTGGTGAAGAGCGCAAGGAAGTCGCTGCTCCTCGTCGACAACTGGGCGACGGTGGAGACGGTGGACATGCTCGCGGCGAAGCAGAAGGGCGTGTCGGTCCTAGTTGTCACCTCGGAGCATCGGGACCGCAAGGGCAATCCCCGCCCGAAGATACTCCCCGCCGACGTCGCCAAGTTCAACGCGCAGTATCCGACGCTGTCCGTCCGCTTCCGCGAGAACTTCCACGACCGCTTCCTCGTCGTCGACGACCGCGACCTCTACCTGATCGGCGCTTCGCTCAAAGACCTCGGCAAGAAGTGCTTCGGCTTCACGAAGATGGACCCCTTGGAAATCCCGGGCCTGAAGGCGCGGCTCTGACGCCCCTCGCGGCGTCCGTGCGCGTGGCGGGGTCTACACCCCGCCACGCGCCGGAGCCGCGATGGTCGAATATCCGCCGTTCCGCGATTCGGCGTTCTCGACCTAATCCTCGCGGAATGCCGGTTGGGCGAAGGAGCCGGGAACCGGATTCGTGGCGGGGGCGGACAGGAGGACGCGGCGTGCCCACTCCAATCCCTCCGGGTTGGTTTGTTCCCAGCGCTTCACCCACTCCACGGCTCGCTTCTGTCCCGCTTCGGCCGCTTTCAAGCTCCAGACTATGGCTTCTCGCCGCCAGTCGGCGTTCGCGGATTCTTCGCCCAGACAACTGGCGAGATTCCATTGCGCGTCCGCGTCTCCGCCTTCCGCGGCTTTTCGGGTCCACAAGACGGCCTCGGTCCGGTTCAACTCGACGCCGATTCCATTCCAATACAGTTTGCCGAGATCGCGCTGCGCCCGGACGAATCCCCGTTCGGCGGCTTTCCGGATCCATTCCGCGCCTTCGCGCTCGTCCTTTTCCACGCCGTCTCCCGAAATCAGGCAAAGCCCAATCGAGTATTGGGCCGCCGGTTCTCCGCCTTCCGCCGCTTTCCTCCACCAAAAGGCGGCATTGCCTTTGTCTTGTTCGACGCCTTCGCCCGTGAAATACAATCGGCCGATGTTGTATTGCGCCTTGACGAATCCTTGCCCGGCGGCCTTCAGGAACCATTCCGCGCCTTTGCGCTCGTTCTTTTCCACGCCGTCTCCCGAAAAGACGCAGCAGCCGAACGCCCACTGCGCTTCCGCGTCGCCGTTCTCCGCCGCCTTCCGGAACCAGTCCGCCGCTTCGACCGGATCGATCGCCGTGGAAGGGTCTTTTCCCCGCAACGCCTTTGCGAGTTCCACCTGGGCTTCCGTGCAACCGGCTTCGGCCGATTTCCGGAACCAGCCGAGCGCGGCCGCCCGGTCGCGGTTCCAGATCGTAAAACCGAAGCAATACTGGTGGATCGGGTCGCCGCGCTCGGCCTCCCGGCGAAGCCATTCCGTTTCGGAAACGGAATTCGTGTCCGACGATTGGAGAGGGTGCCACCAGAACTGGACCGAGGCATTCGGTCGGGCCGCGGATTTCACATAGTCGAAATTGTCGTCAGCGGCATTCGCGTTCGCGTTTTTCGCGCGGACGAGAAGATTGCTCGACAGCGTTTTGTCGCGCTTTACGCCGAGGCCGTGCCAATACATGGCGGAGAGCTTGCCCAGTGCCTTCGAAAACGAGAGCTCGTCCCGTTCGCCGTCCGGCATTTCCCCGAACCGGTCGATCGCTTTCCGGAACCATTCCGCGGCGGCGGAGAAATCCCGCTCGACGCCCTCTCCGCGGTAGTATGCGTATCCGAGATACAACATCGCCGCGTCGACTCCCCGGTCGGCGCTCTTGCGGAACCACTTGACGGCTTCGGCGTCGTTCGTTTCCACGCCGTTGCCCCATTTGTAGGCCAGGCCGAGGTTGTATTGCCCGAATCCGTCGCCTTGTTCCGCCGCCTTCCGGTACCACTCGACCGCCGCGGCCGCGTTGGTTTCGACGCCGTTTCCAAGCGCGAAGAGGCCGCCCAGGACCGTTTGCGCCTGGGCGTTGCCCTGTTCGGCGGCCTTGCGGATCCAATCCGCGCCTTGTTCGTCGTCCCGTTCGACCTCTTTTCCGAACAGGAAATGGGCACCGACCTTCAATTGCGCCTCCGCGTCCCCGGCCTCGGCCCGCCGGAGCAGGCCCGTGAAGTAGCCCGTCGCCACGGCGCAGCCGGCGAGCAGGAGCGCCGCCGCGAAAATGGCGGCGGCGCGGCGGAGAACGGCGCGGCGGCGTTTCCGGCGGGCGGAGGCGGCGCGGACGGATGCCGCGAGGCGGTCGCAGAATCCGTCCCCCGCGTCCGGCGGAACGGCGGGAACGGACCCGAGCGCGGTGCGGATCGCGGCTGCGAGACGGGCTTCGGCGGGGGCGTCGTCCTTCATCGGTGCTCCTTTCCGAAAAGGGGTTCGAGGTCGGCGCGCAGGAGCGCGCGGGCGCGGGTGAGGCGGAATTTGGCCGTGCCGAGCGGGACGCCGAGCGCGGCGGCGGTGTCCGCGAGGGAGAACTCCTCCCAGTAGCGGAGCAGGACCACGGCGCGGTAGAGCTCGGGGAGACGCGAGACGGCGGCGGCGACCGCCTCGGCGTCGGACCGCGCGACGAGCGCGGCGAGCGGGTCGGGGCCGGGATCGGGCAGGGCGTCCAGTTCGCCGGGTTCCGCGGCGCGTTCGGCGCGGACGCCCGCGCGGCGCAGGTCGGAGCGGCGCATCCGCACGAGAATCGAGCAGAGCCACGTATGCGGGTCTCCGCCGCGGAACTGTCCGATGCGCTCGACGGCGCGGGAAAGGGCGCGCAAGGCGAGGTCGTCCGCGGCGGCGGGGTCTTCGCAGAGCCGGAGCGCGAAGGCGCGGAGCCGTGCGCCGTGTTCCGCGAACAGGCGCCGCGCCCCGGATTCGGGGTCCTTCCTGATCTGGCATACGAGGTCCATCGTCCGTTAGACGCCGCGAGCGGCGAAAAGGATTGATGTCTGCGAAACTTTTTTTCGCGCACCGCTGAAACGCACTCAGTCTACCCGCGCATCCGGCGTCCGGCAAGCGGCGGCGCACCGCGGTTTCGGCGCTTCACCGGCGCGTGGTCTGCCGCAACGGCTTCCGTTCCTTCCGCGTTTCCATGCCGTCCATTCTACCAAAACCCGCTCCCGCCGCAACCACCCCGCGCATAGCGCGGTGGCGAGTCCCGAGCGAAGGGTCGAGGGTTGAGATTCGGCGCGGCGGTGTGGTAGAATTCGGCGACATGGAACGGAACGGCGAGAGGAAGCCGCTGGTCAGCGTGCTCGTGCGCGCACGGAACGACGAGGCGCTCGTCGGGCGCACGCTCGCGGGCGTGTTCGCCCAGAAGACGGACTTCCCGTTCGAGGTCGTGGTGTGCGACGACGCCTCGACCGACCGCACGCGCGAGGTCGCCGAGCGCTTCCCCGTTCGCTTCTTCGAGCGCCCCGCGGGCGAATACCGCCCGGGCCGCACGCTCAACGCGCTCGTCCGCGACGCCCGCGGCGAGATCGTCGTGTTCAACAATTCCGACGCCGTCCCGGTCGGCGACGACTGGCTCGCGGAGCTCGTCCGCCCGCTCCGCGAGGAGCCGGACCGCCCCGCGTTCTGCTTCGCGAACCAGCTACCGCGCGCGGACGCGACGGCGCTCGTGCGCAAGGACTCGGAACGCGCGTTCGGCGACGGGCGCGTGCAGGCCTCGTGGCGCTTCTTCTTCTCGCTCGCGAGCTCCGCGACCCGCCTCGCGCTGCTCCTCGAGACGCCCTTCGACGAGTCGATCCGCTACTCCGAGGACGTGGAGTGGGCGTGGCGCAACTCCCGCCGCGAGCATGACCCGGTCCGCATCCTCTACCGCCCCTCGGCCCGCGTCGAGCATTCGCACAACTACACGCTGCGCGAGCTCGCGAAGCGCTTCCGCGGCGAGGGCGCCGCCGACCGCGCGATCTTCGGCGCCGCGCCGTCGCTCGCGCGCGAGCTCGCCTCCGCCGCCCGCGAGACGCTGCGCGACTGGGTCTACCTCCTGCCGCGCCCGCGCGACTGGCTCGAAATCCCCTCCGCACCCGTGCGGCGGCTTGTCCAGCGCGTGTCGCACTGGCGCGGCGCGCGCGCCGCCGACTAGGCGACCATCCGACCATGCGACCATCCGACCATCTGACCATCCTGCTCGGCGGCATCCCGCTCGGGTGCGACAACATCGGGGACGAGGCGATCGTCGCATGCGTCGTCCGGATGCTGCGCGAGGACCTGCCGGACGCGGAGTTCGCGGTCGCGACGGCGGACCCCGCCACGGCGGAGCGGCTCGGCGTCCGCGTCGTGCCGCCGTTCGGCTTCGCGGGCGTGCCGGCCGACGGCTTCTCCGACGCGGTCCGGACGTTCGACGCCTATGTCTGGTGCGGCGCGACGGGGCTCTCGGACTACCCGCACGTCGCGCTCGACCTGCTCGAGCGGGCGCAGCGGGCGGGCATCCCGACGTTCGTCTGGGGCGTCGGGATGGACGACGAGCCCAATCCCGTCTTCTTCCGCGCCCACGGCCGCCGGCGCCGCCTGCTTTCCGCGCTCGGGCTCCTCGGAGCCTACGAGGGGCGCCTTCGCGCGCGGCTCGGGCGGCGCCTTCGCGCGACGCTCCCGCGCTGCCGCGGCGTGTGGGTCCGCGACCCCGAAAGCGCCGCCGTCCTCGCCTCGTTCGGCGTTCCAGGCGTCCGCGTCGCCGCCGACACCGCCATCCTCCAGGGTCGAACGGTCACACGGTCGGACGGTCACACGGTCGGACTGTCCGACCGTCCGACCACCTTGGGCCTATGCATCTCGACGCAGCGGCGGGTCGCGGACCTGGAGGGCGTGAAGCGGCTCGTCGCGACCGTCCGCGCCGGCGGCGCGCGCGTCGTCGGCATCCCGATGAACCCGAAGACCGACCGCGCGCTGCTGGAGGGTCTCGGCGTGGAATGCATCCCGGGCGGCACGCCCGAGGCCGTGTGCGAGGCGGCGGCCGACTGCCGCGCCGTGCTTTCGAGCCGCCTGCACCTGCTCATCCTCGCCGCGAACGTCGGGACCGCCGTCTTCGGCGTCGCGCGCGGTTCCAAGGTCGCCAACTGGCTCGCGAACTTCGGCCGGACGGTCGAGGGAAGCTTCGACGACTGCGACTGGGACGCCGCCGCGGCGCACGTCCTGGCCGCGCTACGCGACCCGGGCGACTGGGAGGAAGTGCGCGCGCGCGCCTACGCCTGGCTGCTCGCGCGACTGGACGCGGCGCGGAAGGAATTCGTCGCCGCCCTGCGGAGCCTGCGCCCGTGAAAACGCTTTTCTACCTCGAGCCCTCGGCCGCGCGCGGCGGCATCGAGATCTTCGCGGAGCGCCACGCGGCGGCGCTGCGCGCGGCGGGGCGCGAGGTCGAGATCGCGCACGAGGTGCCGGCGGACCTCGCGCCGTTCGACGAGATCGTCGTGCACAAGTGCACCGACCTCGCGACGCTCGAACGGTTTCCGCCGGAGCGGACGGTCCTCTACGTCCACGACCACGACCCGATCTGTCCGCGCAGCTACGCCTACACGCCGCTGCGGCGCAACTGCACGCGCGCGTCGGGCCTCTGGCCGTGCCTCTTCTGCGCGCCCCTCTGCCGGAACTGGCGCCCCGCGCTCGGGCGCGTCCTCTCGCAGCGGCGCCGCAAGCGCGACCTCGCGCGGCTGCGCGGGCTCGTCGTCATTTCGGACTTCATGAAGCGGCGTCTCGTCGCCAACGGAATCCCGGAAGAGAAGATCACGGTCGAAAAGCCGGATGTCGGCGGTTCGAACGTTCAAAAGTTCGAAAGTTCGAAAGTTCCGGAACCTTCGAACCTTCGAACCTTCGAACCTTCAAACGGCGGGACGACCGTCCCGCCGGACGTCGACCTGCTCTTCGTCGGACAGCTCATCCGCGGCAAGGGCGTGCAGCTGCTGCTCCGGGCGATGGCGCGGATGCGGACGCGACGCACGCTCGACATCGTCGGCGCGGGCAACCTCGAGGGGCGCCTCCGCGCGCTGGCGGAAAAACTCGGCCTCGCGGACCGCGTGCGCTTTCGCGGCTTCCAGTCCGACCCGCAGGCGTGGATGCGCGCGGCCGCCTGCGTTGTCGTCCCGAGCTTCTGGCAGGAGCCCTATGGGCTCGTCGCGGCGGAGGCCGTCGCGCTCGGCCGGCCGGTCGTCGCCTTCGCGATCGGCGGCCTGCCCGAGGCCTGCGGCGGCAAGGCGACGCTCGTTCCCCCCGGCGACGTCGCCGCCCTCGCCGCCGCGCTGGACGCGGCGCCCGTCCGCCCCTCCGACCA
The DNA here is from genome assembly GCA_902761575.1 of uncultured bacterium. GTDB lineage: Bacteria > Verrucomicrobiota > Kiritimatiellia > RFP12 > UBA3636 > UBA3636. Next base: position 6,628 of record CACWKU010000041.1, on the reverse strand, counting down.
TCCGTCCACCTGACCGTAAGGCCATCACGACCAGGACCATCGAGACCATCAAGACCATCGAGACCATCAAGACCATCGAGACCATGGGACCATCCGACCAATCGACCGTCAAGGTCTTCGTCTTCATCGACGCGCTCGGCTGGAAGCAGGCCGAGCGATACGGGTTCCTGCGGGACCTGCTGCCGAACCGGCGCCCAATCGAGATGCAGTTCGGATACAGCTGCACGGCGATCCCGACGATCCTCACGGGCGAGCGCCCCGCCGTGCACGGGCACCTCGCCTTCTATGACTGGGCGCCGGAGAAGAGCCCGTTCCGCGCGATGCGCTGGATCGAGCCCTTCTTCCGGCCGCGCACGTTCTGGCGCCGCGGACGCGTGCGCAACGTCCTCTCGCGCCTCGTGAAGAAGCTCTACGGCTTCACCGGCTACTTCCAGCTCTACGCCGTGCCGCTGGAGCGCCTGCCGAAGCTCGACTACTGCGAGAAGCGCGACATGTTCGTCCCGGGCGGGCTCGCGCCCGTGCCGAACCTCGCCGACACGTGGGAAGGGCAGGGGATGCGCTGGCACATCTCGGATTGGCGCAAGCCCGAGGAGGAGAACTTCCGCGTCGCGGAGGCGCTGCTCGCGAAGGGCGCGCTCGACCGCGCGTTCGTCTACGCGGCGGCGTTCGACGCGCTGCAGCACGACCGCGTCGGCGACGACGACGCGCTGCGCCCGGCCGTGGAGCGCTACGCCGGGCTCGTGCGCTCGCTGCATGCCGCGCTCGCCGCGGCGGGGCGGCCGTTCGAGCTCACGGTCGTCTCCGACCACGGGATGACGCCGCTGCGCGGCACCGCCGACGTCCCCGGCGCGCTCGAACGGGCCGGCCTTCGCTGGGGGCGCGACTACGCCGGCGCGGTCGACTCGACGATGGCGCGCTTCTGGTGGCTCGAGCCCGGCGCGAAGGAGCGCGCCGAGGCCGCGCTGCGCGGAATCCCCGGGCGATGGCTCTCGCGCGAGGACATGGAGCGGCACGGCCTGTGGCGGGAGGACCGCAAGTTCGGCGACGCGATCTTCCTGGCGGACGCGGGGGTGCAGTTCTGCCCCTCCGACATGGGCGTGAAGCCCCTCGCCGGGATGCACGGCTTCGACCCGACGGACGAGGACTCGACCGCCTGCTGGCTCTCGACCGCGCCCGTCCCCGGCGGCGTCGCCCGCGTCTGCGACTACTTCCGCGCGATGACCGCGCCGGCTTCGCCGGCCATTGACGCGGCCGGGTCGCCTGGTGTAGAATAACCTGCGTTTTCCCCGTCCTCCCCCTTTCGCCCGGAGACCGTTCCATGATTTCGTCCGCCCCGCTCGTTCTCGTCGCCGCCATCGGCCCGAAGGACGTCCTGCTCGTCGTCTTCGCCCTGCTCGCCATCGGCCTGCTGTCCACGTTCCTCTTCATGCGCAACAAGCTGCGCGAATCCCTCGTCGAGAAGACCCGCTCGGACTTCGCCGAGGAGCTGCTCGCCAAGTTCCGCCGCGGGATGGAGTCGCGCATCGGCGGCGGCGGCGTGACGGCGGGCTCCGCCGCCGCGGCCGGCGGCCAGGCCGGCGAGGACCGGCTCCTGGCCTACGCCAACATCGCGGAGGCCCTCTCCGGCGGCTACGAGTGCATCTACTACATCGATCTGCGGACGGGCCACTTCGACCAGTACCGCTCGCAGGGGCTCTACGAGACGCTCAAGGTCGAGAAGGCCGGCGAGGACTTCTTCGGCGTCACGCAGCGGCTCCTGCCCTCCACGATGCACCCGGACGACCTTTCGCGCATGCAGGAGGCCTTCCGCCGGGAGGCGATGGAGGAGGCCACGCGGGACGGCCGCGTCTTCTCGATCACCTACCGCCTCCGCGTCAACGACGAATACCTCTGGTACAACTTCCGCGCGATCCGCTCCTCCTCCGACGCCGGCAACCTCGTCGGCGCCATCTCCAACGTCGACGAGCAGATGCGCCGCGAGAAGGGCCACGAGGCCCGGGCGGACGAGTCCGTCGCCAAGCTCGAGGAGATGCTCGAGCAGTCCTCCCGCTCCCGCGCCACGCTGATCAAGCTGGCGACCTACCAGGACGCCGACGAGCTGCGCGACCTGGCGCTGCGCGAGACCGGCCAGGCCCTCGGCGCCGTGGCGGTGTATCTCTACCGCCACAAGATGGACGGCACCACGCCCCTCGTCCACGCCTGGTTCCGCACGCCCGAATACAACGTCCTGCCGAAGAACGTCGCCGAGAAGATCGGCTCGCCCGACTACCTCGACGAGCACCCCGACATCCGCTACGTCCTCGGCCAGCCCGACGGGAACAACCCCGCGTGGGACGAGATCCTCCGCAAGTCCCGCGCCCAGCGCTTCCTCGCCGGCCCCCTCCGCGTCGACGGCGAGGTCTGGGGCCACGTCGGCTTCCTCGTCGACCGCCCCGGCACGCCCGGCCGCGAGGAGCTGGAGCTCTTCCACGAGGCCTGCGCGCTCGTGCAGATCGGCGTCCTGCGCGCCAAGATCCTCGAGACGCGCGACACGCACCAGCGCCAGCTCGTCGCCTCCGCCCGCGCCGCCAACCAGGCCGCCCGCGCCAAGACGATGTTCCTCGCGACGATGTCCCACGAGATCCGCACGCCGCTCAACGCCGTCATCGGCTTCAGCGAGTTCCTCAACCGCCCGGACGTGACGCCCGACGAGATCAAGGAATACACCGCCGGCATCTCCCACTCGGCCAACGCGCTGCTCTCGCTCATCAACGACATCCTCGACCTCTCCAAGCTCGAGGCCGGCAAGGTCGACATGAACGGCCGCTGCGACCTGGTGAAGCTCTTCGACGAGATGGACTCGCTCTTCCACTACCGCGCCGTCACCAAGGACCTGCGCATCGAGCACACCATCCCCAAGGAGTTCCCCGTCCTCAAGCTCTCCGAGGAGCACGTCCGCCAGATCCTGCTCAACCTCATCGGCAACGCCGTCAAGTTCACCGACGCGGGGCTCGTCGAGTGGACCGCCGAGGCGCACGAGGACGGCGCGGGGACCGTCTCGCTCAACATCAACGTCACCGACACCGGCGTCGGCATCGCCCGGGAGAAGCTCAAGACGATCTTCGACCCGTTCATCCAGGACGGCGCCACCCGCGGCGGCAAGGTCTACAGCGGCACGGGCCTGGGGCTGCCGATCGTCAAGCGCCTCCTCGACGCGTGCAACGGCACGATCGAGATGGAGAGCTCCCCCGGCGAGGGCACCCGCGTCCACATCCACATCGCCCGCGTCCCCGTCCTCCCGAAGAACGAGCTGCCCGCGCCCGAGCCGGCCTCCGCCGGCACCGCCGCGCTCAAGCTTCCCGAGAACTTCCGCGCCGTGATCGTGGACGACGTCCCGATCAACCTCAAGATCCTCGACCTCCACGTCAAGGGCCTCGGCGTCAAGGACATCGCCCGCGCCGCCTCCGCCGAGGAGGCGCTCAAGGCGATCGCCGAGAAGAGGCCGGACGTCGTCCTCACCGACATGTGGATGCCCGGCATGAGCGGCGCCGACCTTGCCGCCGAGATCCGCAAGAATCACGAGCTGGACGGCATCCCGCTCGTCGCCGTCACCGCGGACAACGACGTCGGCGCCACGTTCGACGCCTCGCTCTTCGCCGAGATCCTCACCAAGCCCGTCACCGCCGCCAAGCTCAAGCTCGCGATGATGCACCTCTTCCCGGACGCACGGTAGCGACCATGATCTCCGACGTCAAGAATCACCTGATGGAATCCCTCGGCCTTCCCGAGGAGATGCTGGGCGAGTTCGTGGACTCGTTCATGGCCTCGTTCGACGAGAGCGCGGCGGCGCTGCAGCCGTTCGCGGACGGCTCGGCCGCGCCGGACTGGATGGAGATCCGCCGGATCACGCACACGATCAAGGGCTATTCCGACGGCGTCGGCGCCGCGGACCTGCGCGCCCTCTCCGACGCGCTCAACGCCGCCGCGCACGCGGAGGACGCCGCCGCGTGCCGCTCCGGCGCCCAGGCGATCGTCGACCTGCACGCGCGCTACCGCGCCGAGGCCTGACCTCCGTCCGGCGCCTTCCCGCTCGTCCCGGGCTGCGACGCTACGCGGTGGCGACGCCGCCGTGGGCGGCCGTCCACGCGTTGACGTGGTCGATGTCCTTGTCGCCGCGGCCGGAGAGGCACACGACGATCTGCTGGTCGGGGCGCATGTCCTTCGCGGCCTTCAGCGCGGCGGCGAGGGCGTGCGAGCTCTCGAGCGCGGGGATGATGCCCTCGAGCCGGCAGAGCAGATGGAACGCGCGGACGGCCTCCGCGTCCGTGATCGCCACGTAGCGCGCGCGGCCGATGTCGGCGAGGAGCGCGTGCTCGGGGCCGACGCCGGGGTAGTCCAGCCCGGCGGAGATGCTCCACGCCTCGTGGACCTGGCCGTCCGCGTTCTGCAGCAGGTATGTCTTCGCGCCGTGCAGGATGCCCTTCTGCTGGCCGCAGATCGAGGCGGCATGGCGGCCGGTCTCCACGCCCTCGCCGCCGGCCTCCGCGCCGAGGAGCGCGACGGACGGGTCGTCGACGAAGGGGTAGAACGCGCCGATCGCGTTGCTGCCGCCGCCGACGCACGCGACGACGAGGTCCGGCAGGCGCCCGGTCTTCTCGAGGATCTGCGCGCGGGCCTCGTCGCCGATCACGCGCTGGAAGTCGCGCACCATCTCCGGGTAGGGGTCGGGGCCGGCCGCGGTGCCGACGACGTAGTAGGTGTCCGTCGCGTGCGAGGACCAGTAGCGCATCGCCTCGTTCATCGCGTCCTTGAGCGTCGCCGTTCCGGACTCGACCGCGACGACCTCCGCGCCGAGCATCCGCATGCGGAGCACGTTGGGCGCCTGGCGGCGGACGTCCTCCGCGCCCATGAAGACCTTGCACTCCATCCCGAAGCGCGCGGCGATCGTCGCCGTCGCGACGCCGTGCTGCCCGGCGCCCGTCTCGGCGATGACCTTCGTCTTGCCCATGCGCCGTGCGAGGATGCCCTGGCCGACGACGTTGTTGATCTTGTGCGCGCCCGTGTGGTTGCAGTCCTCTCGCTTGAGGAAGATCCTCGGCCCGCCCGCGAACGCGGTGAGGCGCTCGCAGAAGTCGAGCGGCGAGGGGCGCCCGGCGTAGTCGCGGAGCATCGCGCGGAACTCGGCGTCGAACGTCGGGTCCCTCTTCGCCGACTCCCACGCGGCCTTGAGCTCGTCGATGGGCGCGGCGAGCGTCTCGCCGATGTAGCGTCCGCCCCAGGGGCCGAAGTGCCCGCCCGCGTCGGGCTGCGTTCCGATGTAAGGGCGCGCGGGGCTGTTGGAGGATTTCTCTTGTGCGTTCATGGCGTGGACGGATTCTAGGTGTTTCTATTGATAGAGTCAAGCGAAAAGTTCCGCAACGACCAAGTCCGCCGAACGGGCGCTTGCGGCGGCGGGGAGCGCGTGGTAGGATACGGCCATGCTCAAGCTCGAAGACCTCGTCCGCTGGTCCGGCGCCGCGCCGGAGGGCCCGCTCCCGGACTCGTTCCCGTCTCTTTCCACCGACACCCGGGACCTGCCGCCGGGCTGCCTCTTCCTCGCCCTGCGCGGCGAGAACTTCGACGGCCACGACTTCGCCGCGAAGGCGGTCGAGGCCGGCGCGGGAGGCGTCGTGGCCGAACGCTCCGCGGCGCTTCCGCCCGGGCTTCCGGCCCTCCGCGTGGACGACACCGCGCGCGCCCTCCGCGACCTCGCGGCGGGATGGCGCGCGAAGGTCGACCCGTTCGTCCTCGGCGTCACGGGCTCGGTCGGCAAGACCACGACGAAGGAGCTCACGGCCCAGCTTCTCGGCGCGCTCGGACCCGTCGCGAAGACGCGCGGCAACTGGAACAACGAGCTCGGACTCCCCAAGTCCATCCTCGCGATGCCGGAGGGGACGCGCTACGCGGTGCTGGAGTCCGGCACGAACCATCCCGGCGAGATCGCGCCGCTCGCGGCGCTGATGCGGCCGGACGCGGCGATCCTCACGAACGTCGGCCCCGTGCACATCGGCAACTTCGGGACGGAGGAGCGCATCGCGGACGAGAAGGCGGAGCTCCTGCGCGCCGTGCCGGCGGAGGGCTTCTGCGTGCTCGACGCGACGAACCGCCACTTCGCCTTCCTGCGCGCCCAGCCGCGTTGCCGCGTCGTCTCCGTGTCGGCGGACCCCGCCACGGCGGCGGACTACGTCGCGGTCACGGCGGACCCCGCCACGGGCGCGTTCGAGGCGCGCGAAGAGGCGACGGGCGAGACGCGCGCCCTGCGCGCGCCGCAGCCGGGCGCGCACCAGATCGGCAATTCGCTCCTCGCCGTCGCCGCGGCGCGCGCGCTCGGCGTGGCATGGGAGGAGATCGCGGACCGGCTCGCCGCGACGCCCGGCGCGAAGATGCGCTGGGAGCGCGTCGAGCGCGGCGGCATCTCGTGGATCAACGACGCCTACAACGCGAACCCGATCAGCATGGAGAAGTCGCTCGAGACGTTCGCCGCGACGCCGTGCGCGGGGCGGCGCATCGCGGCGCTGGGCGACATGGGCGAGCTCGGCGACGCGGAGGAGGCGATGCACCGGCGCGTCGGCCGCGCCGCGGCCGCAGCCGCGCCGGACGAGCTGCTGTG
>CACWKU010000040.1 GCA_902761575.1 uncultured bacterium | reverse complement strand
GCGCCGCAGCACGACGGGCGGCGGGGCCGCGGGCGGGCGCTGCGGCGGCGGGGCGTCCTTGCCCTTGCCCTTGACGATCGCCTTCAGGACCGGGCCGAAGAAGAGGACGGCCCAGATCGTCAGGAAGACTTTTTCGGCGGGACCCATCGCGGGCGCGGCGGCTTACTTGTCGCCGTCCTCGTGCGCGTTGTCGGGATGCTGGCCGGGGCCGGCGATCGCGCGGCGCATGTCGGTGTCGCTCTCGATGTTCTGGAGGCGGTAGTAGTCCATCACGCCGAGCTTGCCCTCGCGCAGCGCCTGGGCCATCGCCTTGGGCACCTCCGCGCGGGCCTCGACGACGCGGGCCTGCATCTCCTGCACCGTCGCGCGCATCTCCTGCTCGCGCGCCACGGCCATCGCGCGGCGGCCCTCGGCCTCCGCCTGGCGCAGCTGCTTGTCCGCGTTGGCGCGCTCGGTCTCGAGGCGGGCGCCGACGTTCGCCACGTCGCTCACGCCCGCGACGGAGATGTCCGCGATGTCGATCGAGACGATCTCGAAGCCGGTCTGCGAGTCGAGGCCGGCCTCGAGCACGCGCGCCGAGATGCGGTCCGGGTTCTCGAGCACGTCCTTGTAGGTGTTCGCCGAGCCGATCGCCGAGACGATGCCCTGTCCGACGCGGGCGATGATCGTCTCCTCGCTCGCGCCGCCGACGAGGCGGTCGATGTTCGCGCGCACCGTGACGCGCGCCTTCACGAGGAGGCGGATGCCGTCCTTCGCGACGGCGTCGAGCATGCCGATGCCGCCCGAGCCGGTGCGCGGCGCGGGGCAGTCGATCACCTTCGGATTGACGGACGTGCGGACGGCCTCCAGCACGTCGCGGCCCGCCAGGTCGATCGCCGTCGCCTTCTTGAAGTCGAGGCGCATGCCGGCCTTGTCCGCGGCGATGAGCGCGTTCACGACGTTGATCACGTCGCCGCCCGCGAGGAAGTGGCCTTCCAGCAGGTCCGTCGGGATCGTGTTGATGCCCGCCTTCACGAGGCGGATGCGCGCGTCGACGATGAGCGCCGGGTTCACGCGGCGGAACTTCATGCCGACGAGCGACCAGATGGAGACCTTGGCCGAGGAGACCGCGGCGCGAAGCCAGATCCCCACGACGTTGAACACGAGCGCGAGGACGACGATGAAGGCGATGACGGCGACCAGGACGACGGCGACCTTGAGTTCGGACGGGCCTGCGGCGAGGAGGAGGTTCATGGCGGTTAGGTAGTTAGGTGGTTAGGTGGTTTGAAATGACGAATGGCGAGCGATCAGCGGCGAGCGACGACGACGCGGTTGCCCTCGATCTCGACGACGCGGACGGGGGTGCCGGCGGGGATCTCGTCGCCGCGCGTGACAACGTCGACGCGGCGGCCGCCGATCGTGGCGAAGCCGGCGGGGCGCAGCTGCGTGTCCGCGACGCCCTCGGCGCCCTTGAGCGCGGCGAGGGACTGGTCGTCCGCGCGCGACTCCTTGAGGTCGGTGTCGAGCGAGAGCTTCTTCCCGACGCGCGTCGAGGGGAAGACGCGGACGACGAGGAACACCATCCCGCAGGCGACGACGACCGCGAGGAGGGCGAGCGCGAGGCCGATCCAGCCGTCGAAGGAGGCGACGGCCTTCCACGCGGCGAGCAGGCAGAGCAGGCCGCCGAAGAGGCCCGCGATGCCGCCGGGGACGAAGATCTCGAGGACGAAGAGCGCCGTCCCGAGCAGGAGGAGCGTAAGGTAGGTTTCCATGCGTCCAATGTAGCATACCCGCCGCCCGCCCCGCAAGAGCATTTTCGAGAACTCGCGATACCCTTATTCCCGAGCCGCCCCCCGCGCTTGCCCGGCCGTCCCGCCTGTGGTATCTTCTTCGCCGACACGCACACCCCGCCACGCCATGCGCACGTTCCAGAACCTCCTCGTCACCGGCGGCGCCGGTTTCATCGGCTCCAACTTCATCCGCCACGTCCTCTCAAAGACGGACTTCAAGGGCCGAATCGTCAATTTCGACGCGCTCACCTACGCCGGCAACCCGGAGAGCCTCGCCGACGTCGCCGCCGCCTTCGGCGACCGCTACGTCTTCCTCCACGCCGACATCCGCGACGCGTCCGCCGTCCGCGAGGCGATGGAGAAGTACGACATCGACGCCGTCGCGCACTTCGCCGCCGAGAGCCACGTCGACCGCTCGATCGTCGCGCCCGACGACTTCGTGCAGACGAACATCGTCGGCACGTTCAACCTCCTCCAGGCCGCGCGCGAGCGCGGGCCGAAACTCTCCCTTTTCCACCACGTCTCGACGGACGAGGTGTTCGGCTCGCTCGGGCCGACGGGCTTCTTCTCCGAGACGACGCCCTACGCGCCGCACAGCCCGTACTCCGCCTCGAAGGCGAGCAGCGACCACCTCGTCCGCGCGTTCCACGACACCTACGGACTCCCGGTCACGATCACGAACTGCTCGAACAACTACGGCCCGTTCCAGTTCCCGGAGAAGCTGATCCCGCTCATGGTCCTCAACGCGCTCGAGGGCAAGCCCCTCCCCGTCTACGGCGAAGGCCTCAACGTCCGCGACTGGCTCCACGTCGAGGACCACTGCACGGCCATCTGGACCGTGATGGCGCGCGCCGAGGCCGGCTCGACCTACTGCGTCGGCGGCCGCAACGAGCGCACGAACATCGACGTCGTGACGCGCATCTGCGCCCTCGTCGACCGCCTCGCCCCTCCCCTGCCCTCCGGCGCGCCGCGCGAGAGCCTGATCACCCATGTCGCCGACCGCCTCGGCCACGACCGCCGCTACGCGATCGACTGCTCGAAGCTCGAGGGAGACTTCGGCTGGACGCAGGCCTACACCGCCGAGAACGGCTTCGAGCAGACCGTGCGCTGGTATCTCGAGAATCCCAAGTGGGTCGACTCGGTCCGCACCGGCGAGTACCGCCGCTGGATCGAGCGCAACTACGCGAAGCGCGGCTAGACCAGCCGCGCGCGGTCGATCCAGAGCCCGAGCGCCGGGTTCGGGATGTAGTAGACCTCCTCGCCGCCCACGTCGTTCCAGCCGTAGGCCAGCTTGGCGGGGTCGTATTTCGCCGCCGTCTCGTCGTAGTCCGCCGCTCGGAAGCCGACGGCCTCGATTTCGCTTTGCGCGATCTTCTTCACCGCGTAGGTGATCGAGAAGCGCCCGTCGGACGACCCGTGGATCAGGTGCGCCGCGACGCCCATGTTCTCGCGCAGGTCCTCGCATTCGGGCCTCTCGAAGAGCTCCAGCGTGTGCAGCCGCCCCTTGTAGCCGTACTTGCGGATGAGCGTCTGCTGCGCCGGGTCCTCGCCGAAGCGCTCCACGCCCGGCGCGAGCACCACGAGCTCCCCGCCGTCGGCCATCGCCATGCGCGTGCGGTAGATCGCCTTGTTGCCGACCCACGTGCTCGTGAACTCCGAGGGGTCGAGATAGACGACGCACTTTTTGAGCGGCTTCTCGACGTAGTCCACGTTCTTCTCCTGCGCGAGCTTCACCGCGGCGGTGAGGCACTCGCGCCCCTCCCCGATGAAGAGGCCGTGCGTGCGGATCTTCCCGCCCGGCGCGGTCGTGACCGTGAGCGCGAAGAGCACGGGGATTCTCCCGTAGACGTACTTCTCCATCGCCCAGTCGAAGAGCTTGCGCACGGGCGAGTGGTCGCGCCCCATCGCCTTCTCCATGCCGCACACGGCGCCGATCATGTGGGAGCCGTTGATCATTTCGCTCCCGCCCACGCCCACGAAGAGGTTCTTCGCGTGGTTGGCCATGCCGATCACCTCGTGCGGGACGACCTGCCCGGGCGATACGATCAGGTCGTATCCGCCGTCCACGAGCCGGCGGTTGAGCTCCACCGCGAGCGGCTTCTTCCAGAGCCCTTCGGAAATCTCGGACACGACCTCCGCGGGGATGTCGCCGAGCTTCACCACGTCCGTGCGCCACTTGTGGACGATCATCCGCTCGAACGGCACACTTCCGAACATCGCCTTCCACTGCGCCTCCGTGACCGGCACGTGCGTCCCGAGCGCGGGCATGATATCGACCTCGGCGCCGCGCGCCGCCAGCATCCCGTAGAGCGCCTCGGTGATGAACCCGGCGTTCGAGTGGAAGCGCGTGAAGTCCGGCGGGATGATCAGCACGCGCTTGAGCGCGCGCCCTTCGAGCGCCTTCCCGAGCGCGCCGCGGATCTCGTCCTTCGAAAGCCCCTCCTCCGAGGCGGCCGTGAGATGGATGTCTTGCATGCGATGGAGTCTAGCACACCCCTCGCCCCGGGGCAACGCCCCGCGGCGAGGGGTGTGCGGCGACGTGGCGGGGTGGCCACCCCGCCACGGGACCGTCAGGCGAGGACGAACTTTTCGATCGCGGCGGCGACGCCGTCCTCGTCGTTGGAGAGCGTCGTGAACTTCGCGGCGGCGAGGACCTCCGGCGCGGCGTTGGCCATCGCGACGCCGAGGCCGGCGTCGCGCACCATCGTGAGGTCGTTGAGGCCGTCGCCGAAGGCCATGCACTCCGGGAGGCCGAACCCGAGCGCCTCCGCGAGCCGGCGCATCGCCTCGCCCTTGTGCGCGAGCGCATGGTTGATCTCCACGTTGTTCGGCGTCGACTGCGTGAGGACGAGCTCCGGGAAGCGCGCGGCGAGCGCCGCGCGGATCGCGGGCAGGTCCGCCGCGTCTCGCGCGAAGAGCATTACCTTCTGGACGTCCGCGCCCTTCGCGGCGAGGTGCGCCTTGAGCTCGGGCACCGGACGGCGGAACTCGCGGATCATCTTGAGGTAGTGCGCGTCGGGCGCGTAGTCGGCGGCATTGCGCTGCATCGCCTCGGTCATCCAGCCCCAGCTCTCCTGGTAGCAGTCGTAGATGCAGTCGAAGCCGTCGAGGACCTCCATCGCCGCGATCGCGGTCGCGACCGGTATCTCGGCGCGCGCGAGGGCCGTGTCGGTCTCGCGGTCGTAGACCTGCGCGCCGTTCACCGTGATCGCGTAGCGCACGAAAGGAAGCGCGCGGATCGCCTCGGGCATCATCCCGAAGAAGCGTCCGGTGGTCGGCACGACGTGCACGCCCTTCGCCGCCGCCTTCTCGAGCGCGGCGCGGTTGCGTTCCGACAGCCGCTTCTCCGAGTCGAGAAGCGTGCCGTCCAAATCCAGCGCGATCAGCTTGATGGGATTCACGGCCAGGCCTCCAGTTGCTCCTGCGAGTGTTGCAGCGCCCAGTCGACCAGCGCATGGGCGCGCACGTGCATTTCCTGCCGCGTGAGCTTCGCCGCCCGCGGCTCGAAGGGACTCAGATAGAGCATCCGCCCGGCCGCGCACCACCGCTCCTGTCTTTCGCTCGGATGCCACCGCTCGGCAAAGCCTTCCATCGAGAGGACGATCAGGGAACCGCCCGCCTTCAGGATCTCGTTTCCCGCCTCCTTCTCAAGTGGCGAGAGGAAGGTGGAGAGCCCCGCCCCGCCGGGGCCGATGCGCGAAGCCGCCGCCAGCAGCCCCGTCCGCCCCGGGTTTTGCAGGGCGGCCTCCCGGCCGCCCGGGTCTTGCAGGGCGGTCTCCCGGCCGCCCATCGCCCTCCTGTGCCCCTTGATCGCCACGATTTGCGGCAGCTCCAGCAGCGCCTCGTTGCCGTAGGCCCAGTAGCGGCTCCCCTGGAAATCGATTTGACGCGCCCGCGTGAAGAACTGCCGGTTGGCCCGGCGCCTCGCCGCGCGAGGACCATTCTCGCGGATGTAAGTCCGGAAGGCCTTCAGCTGCCCCTCCTTCTTCACGATCCAGTCATGGAAATCGGGCTCGAAGATGTCGGGAGGTTTTGCATCCCCGGCTCCTGCAGGGGCGCCGGCGGCCGGGAGGCCGCCCTGCACGACCTCCCAATACGCCGCGCGCAGATGCTTCTTGAGCTGCCCGATCAGCGTGCCGAGCGCCACGGGCTTTGCCGGTGCGGCCGAGTCTTGCAGGGCGGACTCCCGACCGCTCGGGTTTTGCAGGGCGGCCTCCCGGCCGCCCAGCTTCACCATCAGATGCAGATGGTCCGGCATGACCACATGCGGAGAGAAGCTCGCCACCCAGGGCCACTGCTTTGGAAACGCCGCAAGGATCCGCTCGAAGGCTTCGGTGATCGCGTTGGGGATGATCTTCCCGTCGGGGGCGATTTCGGAGAATGGGGGGCCGGGAGGCCCCCCTGCAGAACCCGGACCGGGCGCCGCCCGCTTCTGCGGCGGGAGCCCCTTGAGCGTCACCATGTAGAAGAATGGCCGCTTGTAGTCGAATCCGAGAAGCCGCCCCATGCGCGCCTTGTCCGCCCGAGGCGCTAAGCGGTGTAGGTCGAGGCCGAGGTGGCGCCGCCGTGGCCCGTCCAGTCCGTGTGGAAGAACTGGCCGCGCGGGGCGTCGAGCCGCTCGTAGGTGTGCGCGCCGAAGTAGTCGCGCTGCGCCTGCAGGAGGTTCGCCGGGAGGCGCTCGGAGGTGTAGCCGTCGAAGTAGGCCAGCGCCGAGGACATCGCCGGCGCGGGGACGCCCGCGAGCGCAGCCTGCGCGACGACCTTGCGCCACGCCGGCACGAGCGCCTCGACCGTCTTCTTGAAGTAGGGGTCGAGGAGCAGGTTCGGAAGCGCCGGGTCCTTGTCGTAGGCCTCCTTGATCTTGCCGAGGAACACGCTGCGAATGATGCACCCGCCGCGCCACATCAGCGCGATGCCGCCGTAGTTGAGGTTCCAGCCGTAGGTCTTCGCCGCGGTCCGCATGAGCGTGTAGCCCTGCGCGTAGGAGACGATCTTCGAGGCGAAGAGCGCCTGGCGGATCGCTTCAACGAAGGCCTTCTTGTCGCCCTCGAACGCGGGGATCTTCCGCGCGTAGGCCTTCGCGGCCTCCACGCGGTCCGCCTTCATCGCGGAGAGGCAGCGCGCGAACACCGCCTCGCCGATGAGCGTGAGCGGCACGCCCTCGTCGAGCGCCGCGATGCCGGTCCACTTGCCCGTCCCCTTCTGCCCGGCCGTGTCGAGGATCTTCTCGACGAGCGGCGAGCCGTCCGCGTCCTTGTGCGCAAGGATGTCGCGCGTGATCTCGATCAGGTACGAGTCGAGCTCGGTCTTGTTCCACGCGGCGAAGACCTCGTGCATCTCGTCCGCGGACATCCCGAGCAGGTCGCGCATGAGCTGGTAGCTCTCGCAGATGAGCTGCATGTCGCCGTATTCGATGCCGTTGTGGACCATCTTCACGAAGTGGCCCGCGCCGTTCTCGCCGACCCAGTCGCAGCAGGGGGAGCCGTCCTCGACCTTGGCGCAGATCGCCTGGAAGATCGGCTTCACGATCGGCCACGCGGCGGGCGAGCCGCCGGGCATCATGCTCGGACCCTTGAGCGCGCCCTCCTCGCCGCCGGAGACGCCGGTGCCCACGTAGAGCAGGCCCTTCTCCTCCACGAGCTTCGTGCGGCGGATCGTGTCGGGGAAGTGCGAGTTGCCGCCGTCGATGATCACGTCGCCCGGCTCGAGGATGCCGAGCAGCTTCCCGATCATGTCGTCGACGGCCGCGCCGGCCTTGACCATGAGGAACACCTTGCGCGGGCGCTCCAGGTTCGCGGCGAGCTCCTCGAGCGAGTGCGCGGGGATGAAGTTCTTCCCGGCGCCGCGGCCGTTCACGAAGGCGTCGACCTTCTCCACCGTGCGGTTGTAGACCGCCACGGTGAAGCCCTTCGACTCCATGTTCATCACGAGGTTCTCGCCCATCACGGCGAGACCGACCAGTCCGATGTCTGCCTTTTTCATTTTCGTGCTCCTACCGTTGCACGCGGGCGTTGCCCGCGTAGACGTCCCAGACCTGCTTCTCGTCCGCCGGCTCGGCGTAGTCGTTGAGCGAGCTCGCGGCCATCACGCCGGAGGCCCAGCCGAACTGCAGGCACTTCTCGCCGTCCCAGCCCTTCAGGACGCCGTAGAGCAGGCCGCCCGTGAAGCCGTCGCCGCCGCCGATGCGGTCCAGCACGTCGATCTCGCGCGGCTCCTCGACGAACCACTTGCCGTCGGCGCGCAGGATCGCGCCCCAGAGGTGGCGGCCGGCGGAGACGACCTGGCGGAGCGTCGTCGCGAACATCTTCGCGTTTTTGTACTTCTTCGCCACGGTCTCGATCATGCCCTTGAAGCTCTCGATCTTCGCGGCGAGGTCCTTGCCGCCCGCCTCCGGGCCCTTCATGCCGAGGCAGAGCTGGAAGTCCTCCTCGTTGCCGACGAGGATGTCGGCGACCGACGCGATCTGGTGGAACGCCCGCTTGAGCTCCGCCTCGCGCCCCTTCCAGAACGTGGCGCGGTAGTTCAGGTCGAACGAGACGAGCGTGCCGTATTTCTTCGCGGCCTTCGCGAGCGCGAGGCAGGCCTTCGTGGTCTCGGGGCTCATCGCGGCGATGAGGCCGGAGAGGTGGAGGATCGCGACGCCCTTCCTCCCGAAGATCTCCGCCGCGTCGTAGTCCTTCGCGTCGAGCGTGCGCCCGACCTCGCCGGCGCGGTCGTTCCAGACGCGCGGCGCGCGCAGGCCGAAGCCGGAGTCCGCGACGTTGAACTGGTGCCGGAAGCCCCACGGCCCGCCCTGCGGGACCTCGGGGCCGACGAACGCGATGTTGCGCGCGCGCAGCTGCGCCTTGATGAACGCCGCGAGCGGGCTCCCCGCCACGAAGCGCGTCATCACGAGGCACTCGGGGCCGAGGCTGCTCGTGACGTTGAGGACGTTCGTCTCGGCGCTCGTCGCCTGGAGGTAGAAGCGGTTGGAGTTGTGGACCGCCATGCGGTCCTCGGGGGTGATGCGCAGCCCCATGCTCGAGAGGCAGGCGACGGCGTAGCGGGCGTCTTTGCGGATTTTCATCGGTTTTCCTGTGTATTCGCCGCGCTCGTGCCGCGCGACGGGGCGGGAGTATACCGGAAAACCCTCCGAAAGTCACATCCTTTCCGCCCCTTCGCGCGCTCGCGCGAGCGCGCCTTCGCGCTTGCGCGCGCGTGCGAAACCTGCTAGAATGCACCCCGTTTCCAACCCACCCTCCCCCACCCCGCCATGTCCGACCCCTCCGATCCCGCCCTCTCCCCCGCCACCCGCGAAGCCGGTTCCGTGCCCGAAGCTTCAGCTTCGGGTTCCGCCGACGAAGAGGCCTCCTTCGCCGCCGCCTCCCACGTCTCCGAGGACCAGGACTACGGCGCCGGCCAGATCCAGGTCCTCGAGGGCATGGAGGCCGTCCGCAAGCGCCCCGCCATGTACATCGGCGACACCTTCGAGCGCGGCTACCACCACTGCGTCTACGAGGTCGTCGACAACTCGATCGACGAGGCCATGGCCGGCTTCTGCACGCACGTCGACGTCACGCTCAACGCCGACGGCTCCTGCACCGTGCGCGACGACGGCCGCGGCATCCCCGTCGACATGCACCCCACCGAGCACCGCCCCGCCGTCGAGGTCGTCCTCACGGTCCTGCACGCCGGCGGCAAGTTCGGCAACGGCGGCTACAAGGTCTCCGGCGGCCTCCACGGCGTCGGCGTCTCCTGCGTGAACGCCCTCTCCGACTGGCTCGAGGTCGAGGTCCGCCGCGACGGCAAGGTCCACCGCATGCGCTTCTCCCGCGGCCACGTCACCAAGCCCCTCGAGGTCGTCGGCTCCTGCCCGGCGGACGAGACCGGCACCACCGTCACCTTCCACCTCGACAAGGAGATCTTCCACGACGACCAGGGCAACACCTACGACTTCAAGTGGGACATCCTCGCCAAGCGCTTCAAGGAGCTCTCCTTCCTCAACCCCGGCGTCACGATCAACTTCGCCGACGAGAACACCGGCAAGAGGGAGACCTACTACCACAAGGACGGCATCGTCGGCTTCATCCGCTCCGTCACCCGGGGCCGCGCCTCCATCGAGCCCGACCCCGCCGTGCGCGACGCGAAGCTGCCCTGCGACCGAGCCGAGGTGATCTCCGTGAAGGGCGTCGAGGACGGCGTCTCCGCCGAGATCGCCCTGCAGTACGTCGACGAGAAGTACGACGAGTCGATCTTCACCTTCGCCAACAACATCAACACCATCGAGGGCGGCACCCACCTCTCCGGCTTCTGCTCCGCCCTCACCGGCATGGTGAACAACTACGCCCGCGCCAACAAGCTCCTCAAGGAGAGCGAGGAGAACCTCGCCGGCGAGGACATCCGCGAGGGCATCGTCTGCGTCATCTCCGTCAAGGTCCCCAACCCCCAGTTCGAGGGCCAGACCAAGACCAAGCTCGGCAACTCCAACGTCGCCGGCATCGTCCAGCGCCTCGTGGGCTCCAAGCTCAAGGACTACTTCGACGAGAACCCCAAGGTCGCCCAGGCCATCGTCACCAAGGCCGTCGGCTCCCAGCGCGCCCGCTTCGCCGCCCGCAAGGCCCGCGAGATGGCCCGCAACGACAACAAGAAGCTCGGCAAGTTCCTCGGCAAATTGAAGGACTGCTCCTCCCGCAACCGCGACGAATGCGAGCTCTTCCTCGTCGAGGGCGACTCCGCCGGCGGCTCCGCGATGAAGGGCCGCGACACCCGCACCCAGGCCATCCTCCCGCTCCGCGGCAAGGTCCTCAACGTCCAGAAGGCCCGCATCGACCGCATCCTCGCCAACCAGGAGATCCACTCCCTCATCTCCGCCATCGGCGGCGGCTTCGGCAACAACGAGTTCGACGTCTCCAAGATCCGCTACGACAAGATCGTCATCATGACCGATGCCGACGTCGACGGCGCGCACATCCGCACGCTGCTGCTGACCTTCTTCTACAACCAGATGCGCCCGCTCATCGAGCACGGCCACGTCTACATCGCGCAGCCCCCGCTCTACGGCATCAAGAAGAACAAGAACATCGAGTACATCGAGAGCGACGTCAAGCTCACCGCCCGTCTCATCGCCCTCGGCGCCGAGGAGTTCTCCTTCGCCTCCGCCGACGGCGCGTCCAGGGTGGAGAGCCGCGACATGCCGGACCTCCTCCGCGCCCTCGCCGCCTCCGAGGACCTCTGCAACCGCCTCGTCAAGCAGAACGTCGACATCCGCCGCTACTTCCGCGAGCGCAACGCCGCCGGCGAGTTCCCCCGCTTCCGCGTCCTCTCCGACACCGACGGCAACCCCGTCGAAACCTACGCCTTCAAGCAGTCCGAGGTCGACGCGATCAAGCGGCAGACCGCCGCCGCCCTCGCCGGGCTCTCCGAGCCCCCCGCGGAAGAGAGTCCTGATGGCCGGGCTCCGTCCCGGCCAGAGGGGGGCTCGGGGGCCGCGGAGGCCCCCGAGGGTCTTGCCGAGGCGGCTCCAGCCGCCTCCCCCTTCGCCGCCGCCCTCGCCAGCCTCGACGAGCCCGAGAACCCCAACTTCACCTGCACCGAGATCCTGCAGGCCGGCACGCTCCGCCGCAACATGGACACCCTCGCCGAGCTCTACCATCTCCCGGCCTCGGCCTTCTGGGGCGCGGAGGGCGCGACCATCGGCACCATCACGGACACCAAGGGCAACGCGACCCCGGTCGAATCCCTGATGGACCTGCTGGAGCAGGTGCGCGCGCGCGGCCGCAAGGGCCTCACCATCCAGCGCTACAAGGGCCTCGGCGAAATGGACTGGGACCAGCTCTACGACACCACGATGGACCCTGCCAAGCGCAAGATGCTGCGCGTCTCCCTCGACTCGGCCGTCGACGCGGACAAGACCTTCTCGCTCCTGATGGGCGACGAGGTCGCCCCCCGCCGCAACTGGATCGAGTCCAACGCGCTGATGGCGAACATTGATGCGTAGGCAGGCCGCGCGCGGCGGCGATGCCGCCGCGCGGACCTGCCTGGCGAGGGGCGCGCTCCGCGCGCGCCGAACTCTCAAGCAAAACGCCTGGCGAGAACCAAGAATCGCCCTTGACCGAATCTGACATGAAACCGGCAAACCAAATCGACGTCCAAGGGACCTTGGTCCGGGTCGTAAAAATCAACGGCTTCGACTATGTCTGCCTGACTGACATGGCCCGCCTGAAGTCGGACGACGCGAGCTTCACCATCAACCACTGGATGCGCAATCGCATGACGGTTGAATATCTTGGCTTGTGGGAAACGCTGTACAACCCGGATTTCAACCCTACCGAATTCGGTAGGTTTAGGGAACAGTGCGGGTTGAACTCGTTCACCTTGAGCCCGACGAAGTGGATCGCCGCGACAAACGCCGTCGGAATCGTTGCGAAGGCGGGAAAGACCGGAGGAACATACGCAAGGTCCGACATCGCCTTCAAGTTCGCGGCATGGTTGTCCGTCGAGTTCGAGCTCTACCTTGTCCGCGAGTTTCAGCGCCTCAAGGCGGAAGAGCAGAAACAACTGGGCTGGAACGTCCGCCGCGAATTGAGCAAAATCAACTACCGGATACACACGGACGCGATCAAGCAGAATCTCGTTCCCGCCGCCATCACGCGAGCGCAAATGAACGTGGTCTACGCCAGCGAGGCGGATGTCCTGAACGTCGCCCTCTTCGGGAAAACGGCACAGGAATGGGCACGGGAGAATCCCGATCTGAAAGGAAACCAACGCGACTATGCGTCGGTAAACCAGTTGATTTGCCTTTCCAACATGGAAAACATAAACGCCGTCTTGATCAACGACGGGATTCCGCAGGCCCAGAGACTCAAACGGTTGAACGAAATCGCCATCCAGCAAATGCGCATTCTCAACGAAGTCGGAGGGCGGAAATTGCTCAAATAACCGCCGTTCTCCGCCCCTCTCACCTCCCACCTCTTCTCCCGCTCCCCTCGCCCGCAGGGCAAGAAAGAAACCAAGCATCCTTTTCCCCCGCCCCGCAGTCCCGCTCTCCGCCCTCCGCTCTCCTAGGAGTCTTGCTCCTACCCTCCCCCTTCGCCCCCCGCCCCCGCAGTCCTAATGATCGGCCTCCGCCCCGGACAAGTGCAGTCGGCCGGGCACCGACCGGCCGAAACAACCCAAAAGAGAAAACATGAAAGACCCCGCCACGCCGACCACTAAAGAAACATTCCAACCGAAGATGTGGGGCATCCACTCCCGCGATGATGCGCTGTTTCGTCACGACAACCTCATCGCCATCGGATGGAAGGAGATGGGCGACCTTTCGAAACTGCCGAACACGCGCGAGGCATTCAAGACTCGTTTTGCCCAAGTTTATCCCGACGCCAAGAAAGCGGCCATCCCGACCGCAGCCGGGATGCTGTATCGTTTTATTTGCGAAACGGCTGTCGGCGACTACGTCATCTATCCATCCAAGCAAGACAGAAAAATCAATATCGGGATTGTCGATAGTCCCTACTTCTTCAACCCAGATGCACATTATGCACACCAAAGAAAAGTAAAGTGGATTAAACATCTCTCGCGTGATTTCTTCACACCCGCCGCCCTGTATGAAATTGGTGCGGCGATGACCTTCTTCTCGGTCTCTTCGAATGCGGAAGAATATCGAACGGCAATCAATGCAGATGGAGTCAAGCCCCTTCCCCTTACTCCTCCCGAAGAGGTTTCAATTCCAGTTAATCCGGATTCCGTTCTTGAAGCAACCAAAGATTTCATCTTGAAAGAGCTCCGTACGAACCTCAAGGGATTCGCACTTGAACATTTCGTGGCCAACCTCTTGCAGGCGATGGGATACCGAACAACCGTCTCCAATAAAGGAGGTGATGGTGGCGTTGACATCACGGCATACAAGGACGAACTTCCTCCGCGAATCCTCGTTCAAGTGAAGAGCCAGGATGGAGATATCAGCAAAGCTCCCGTCTCGCAACTCAAGGGAGATCTCGATCCCGGCGACTACGGACTATTTGTCACATTGTCGGACTACACACCGAAAGCCATCGAATTCCTGAAAGCCCATTCGATTCTTCGTGGAATCAACGGTGGCGAACTCGCCGAGTTGGTTTTGAAATACTACGACAAACTCGACGAAAAATTCCGCAAAATCATCCCGCTCAAGATGGTCTATGTCCCGGCTCCGTCCGACGAATCCGACAGCGATTCTGACTGAGGAAAGAGCGAAGGCATGACTTTCAGCAGAACCGAGAAGCAGACAACCCCAATCGGGCAAGAAATCGAGGTTGACTGGTATCTCGCAACGCCGGACGAGGTTGAGGCCGAGTTGCGGAAGAACGGCGAGATCAGAATTGTCAAAGATGAAATCGACTACGGCGTTGACCTTGAAAACGGAAAGCCGGACGGCCTTGTCCAAGTGTGGAACGAAACCTCGGAGGAAGAACATCCGATAAAAGTTTCGCACCTGTCCGCATTTTTCGACGGACAGATCGAATTCTGCAACATAACCGACGTCTAGGGTTCGAAATATCCACGAGAAAGAAGCTAAGAAATGAAGTTTACGCCGAAATTCTACAAGGGCGAAAAAGAATGCCCATTTGAAGAGGGCAGTATGGAATGGCTGTTCTGGAGGCTAGAACGAGATTCTATGGGAATATCGGAAACGCGGTGGGAAGAGTTCAAGGAAGAGTTCTTGGATGCTCTCAAACATGGCGATGTGTGGGCTCCGTTCTACAAAGACGACAATCATACAATCGAAGAAAGAACGGCCTGTTATGTAATGATTCAACGGTATGCAAAGTTCTGCCCGTATGACGCAGACGACAAGGATTGGGGACGATATTTCAAGACGAATGCCTGATCATGCGTCGCTTTTGAATTTTGATCGTCGATGCTTGTCCTTGGCGTTCACAAGGAGAGGGACACAAAATGAAGATTACGTTCAAGAACGGCGTCCACGATGGGACCAAACGTGACCGGGCCTATATGGATGTCTGGACCGCAATGCGCGGCGCACAGGAGGAGGCAGAATGAAGGAAATCATAATCGAAAATCCTACGCGGATTGTGGATCTACACGAACCGATGGATTTCGTCAGAGGGCTGTACGCGCGCGTAGAAACGCCCGGCGGAAACTACATCGCTATTTGGGAACACAGCCCAGAAGCGGGTTGCGTTCAACTCGAAAAAGACGGCGAAGTGGGAATTTGTAGGAACCCAGTTCTCATCGCTTCAATTGTCAGTTTCAATAACACGCACCCAGAAGGATGGCCGGAAGGCGCAGAACTTCCGGTGATGCCGGAAACGTTTGCGAAGCAATTCTTGAAAAGCGCGAGAGTCCCAGAGGCCGATTACAACGACCCAGACAGCACTTTTCAAATCGCATTGAGAATGAATGTTTGAATTGTCGCAAGATTCACTAAGGGGCAAATGCACGACAACGATAATCCGTGACACGATCCACACGCCAACACAGGAAAAGGTTCCAATGAACGAATCCGACAAGCAGTACTTTCTCACCGAGGAGGAGGAGCGGAAGGTTCCGAGCCTCCAAGAAATCAACCGCAGAATTGCGGAAATCCGAAAAACGGTTCCACCGTTTCAAGGAATAGACTGGGAATCGTCTGGCCTTTTTTCAGACGAGGAGTTTTCTATTGGCGTCAAAATCCTATCCGGCTTGGAAAAGGACGAACGCCCGGAGTTTTGGGATCGGTTCAGACGCCCGGAAAACGCCTCCCTGTTCTCACGGGCCGTCCAGCACATACGGAATGGTGACTTTTAGTTCATTTCATGCTTTCATTTTTTGCGAATCGGAGTATAATCGGTTGCGCTTGTCACGCATTCGGCCGGACGTGGCTATGGGATGCGTGGGATGCGCGGAACGGACGCCCACGTTCTGCGCTTTTTCTATCGGTTCGGTGTTGTTGAACACGGGCTCTCTTGCTCTCTCCTGAGATTCGATGAAGCACCCCGACCATTTGCCATCCGCACACACGCTTCACTCGTCATCGTGAAACCCCGCTCCTCCCTCCATCGCCATTTCCCCGCGGGCGCGGCCGCGCCGCCCGCGGTAGCGCCGTTGCCTTTCTCCGAATACCTGACCTCGACCGACCCCGACAAACGGCAGAAAGCCGAGAACTGGCGCTTCGCGATCGGTCTGCAGCGCGTCGACGGTCTTTCGGTTTCTCCGTTTCTCGTGGAACTCGCCCGGAAGAACATCGAGGGTCTGATGACGAACGAAGAAGTCCAGCTCGCGGTCAGAGCCCACTACTCCAAGCAACCGAAATCCCACTCCCTCTAGCCCCTCCTCGCGGGCGCGGCGCAGCCGCCGCCCGCGAGGTGCTCCCCCAAAAACCATGGGCACCTCCTACTGGCCTCTCTTCCTGATCATCGGATCGAACGTCTGCTACCACCTCTCGTCGCGGTTCGCGTCGCGGACGGCGAACCCGTTCGCCGCGCTCGTCGCCGCCTACCTCGTGGGCGCGGCCGGCGCGCTCGCGCTGTATTTCGCGACGGAGCGCACGGGGCTCGGCTCCCTCGTCGCGCAGGCGAAGGATCTCAACGGGGCGAACCTCCTGCTCGGCCTGGCGATCATCGGGCTCGAGGGCGGGTTCCTCTACCTCTACCGCGCCGGCTGGAGCGTCAGCGTCGGCCCGATCCTCTCCTACACCGGCCTCGCCGTCGCGCTGCTCGCGATCGGCGCGCTCTTCCTCGGCGAGCACGTCGGCTGGCGCCAGGTCCTCGGCGTCGCCCTCTGCCTCGCCGGCATCGCCCTCGTCACCTCCAAATCCTAACCGATAACCACGCCCCCCATCCCGCGCCGCGCGAGCGGCACCGCTCGCGCGGCGCGAATGCCTCCGAAATGCTCCTCTCCCTCCTCTCCGACCTCCACGGCTACGTCCCCTCCCCCACCGCGCAGGCGATCGTGGACAAGGCCGACGCCGTCTGCATCTGCGGCGACATCCAGAGCCGCGCGATGCACACCTTCGCGTGGATCAATTCCCTGAAGAAGCCCGTCGTCCTCGTGCCCGGCAACCACGACTGGTTCCTCTACGACCCCGCCGGCGCTTCCACCAACTGGGGCTTCAAGCCGCACGTGCGCGTTCTCATTGACTCCGGTTGCGAACTGGACGGCGTCCGCTTCTGGGGGACGCCGTGGTCGCCGATCTTCTTCGACTGGGCGTTCATGCTCCCGCCCGAGGGCCTACGCGAGAAATACGCGAAGATCCCGGAGGGCATCGACGTGCTGCTCACCCACTCGCCGCCGCGCATCCCGCGCAGCCGGATCGACATGGTGGAAGGGCGCCGCGACCACTGCGGCTCGGCCGAGCTCGCCGAGGCCGTCCTCCGCGCCAGGCCCCGCCACCTCTTCTGCGGCCACATCCACACCGGCTCGCACGCCCCCGTCCGCCTCGGCTCCACCCTCTGCCGCAACGTCTCCTACCTCGACGAGCAGTACGCCCCCGCGTTCCTGCCCGCAACGCTTGAAGTATGACCTCCCGCATCCTCGCCCCCGAAGACATCGCACAACGTTCGGACCTCCGCGCGCTCTACGAAAGCGCGTTTCCGGACGAGGAGCGGATTCCGTGGGACGACCTGCTGCGGCTCGTTCGGGAGATGCCGCTGGAGTTCGCGGAATACCGCGACGGGGAGGGACTGATGGGGCTCACCATCGTGTATCCGCGGCCGCGGCTCTCGTGGTTCTGGTACTTCGCCGTACCGGAGCAGAGGCGCGGGCGCGGCATCGGGCAGCGCATCCTCGCCGCGCTCCTCGCGCGCTACGAGGGGCGGTCCGCCGTCCTCGACATGGAGGACCCCGCGCAGCCCGGCGCGCCCAATCCGGAGCAACGCCGCCGCCGCGCGGCCTTCTACCGGCGCAACGGCTTCCGCGAGACTGGCGTCGGCAAGACCTTCGGCCCCGTCGCGATGACCATCCTCCTGCGCGGCGACGACACCTTCACGATGTCCGACTACGACACCCTCCTCTCCGAAATCTTCCGCTTCTGGAAGCCGCCCAGGTCCTGACGGCCGGGCTCCGCCCCGGCCGCCTCACTCGCCACTCGTCACTCGTCACTCGTCACTCATGAAAGCCCTTCTTCCCCTCTCCATGATGGTCCTCGGCAACGTCTTCATGACGACCGCGTGGTACTGGCACCTGCGCCGCGGCGCCGCGGACGGCAAGCCGCTGCTGCTCATCGTCCTGATGAGCTGGGGCATCGCGCTCCTGGAGTATCTCATCATGGTTCCGGCCAACCGCCTGGGCGCGGCGGCGGGGCTCTCCGTGGCGCAGCTCAAGGTCGCGCAGGAGGTGATCACGCTCCTCGTGTTCGTCCCCTTCGCCTACTTCGTCCTCGGCGAAAAGCTCCGGCTCGACTACCTCTGGGCGTTCTTCTGCCTCGTCGGCGCCGTCTACTTCGTCAACCGCGCAAACTTCTGACGTCGGCGCCTACGCGAGGCCCTTGTGGCGCAGCAGCGCGGCCGGATCGGGGTCGCGGCCGCGGAAGTCGCGGAAGACGTCGGCCGGGGCGCGCGAGCCGCCGAGAGCGAGGACGGTGGCCGCGTAGCGGCGGCCGGTCGCGGCGCGCGCGGCGGGGTCGTCGAGGCCCGCCTCCTCGAACGCGGCGAAGGCGTCGTGCGCGAGGATGTCGGCCCACATGTAGCTGTAGTAGCCCGCGGCGTAGCCGCCGGAGAAGATGTGCGTGAAGGTGTTGAGGAAGCGCTCCCCCGGAAGCGGCGGCAGCAGCGCGAAGCGCGCGGAGGCCGCGGCCCACGCGGCCTCCGCGTCGGGCATCTCCGCGCACGGGACGCGCTCGTGCAGGTCCATGTCCGCGAGCGCGAAGCGCAGCTGGCGCACGGTCGCGAGGCCCTGGTTGTAGGTCTTCGCGCCCTGGATCTTCGCGATCAGGTCCTCGGGGATCGGCTCGCCGGTCCCGACGTGCGCGGAGAGCGCGCGGAGCTGGGCGGGGAGGTCGTGCCAGTTCTCGAGGAACTGCGAGGCGAGCTCGACGGCGTCCCACTCGACGTTGGCGATGCCCGCGGCCTCGGGGATGCCGACGCGCGTGAGCATCCCCTGAAGCGCGTGGCCGAACTCGTGGAAGAGCGTGTCGACCTCGCCGAGCGTCATCAGCGAGGGCTTCCCGCCGGAGGGCGGCGCCTGGTTGCAGCAGAGCAGCGCGAGCGGGAGGCGCACGGAGCCGTCGGGGCGCTCGGCGCGGTTGCAGATCTCGTCCATCCACGCGCCGCCCTGCTTCTCGGCGGGGCGCGAGTAGGGGTCTAGGTAGAAGTGGGCCAGCTCCGCGCCGCTCTCCGCATCGCGGACGCGGAAGAGGCGCACGTCGGGGTGCCAGACGGGCGCGAGGCCGTCGCACGGCTCGATCGCGACGCCGAAGAGCTCGCGCGCGAGGCCGAAGAGGCCGTCGAGCACGCGAGGGAACGGCAGGTAGGGGCGCAGCGTCTCGGACGAGTAGCCGTAGAGCGCCTCGAGGCGGCGGCGCGACCAGTAGGCCAGGTCCCAGTGCCGCAGCTCGCCCGGCGCGCCGTTCTCCGCGGCGAAGGCGCGCAGCGCGGCGAGCTCCTCGCGGGCGCGCGGGAGCGCCGCCGCGCCGATGCGGTCGATCATCGCGTAGACCGCCTCCGGCGTCTTCGCCATGCGCGAGTCGAGCGCGAGGCGCGCGTAGGTCGGGAAGCCGAGGAGGGACGCCTGCTCGCGGCGCAGCGCGAGGATCTCGGAGAGGATCGCGGTGTTGTCGGTCGGGCCGGACGACGCCCGCGCGGCGCGGGCGCGGTAGAGCGTCTCGCGCAGGTCGGCGCGCTCGGCGTACTGCTGGAACGGACCGTAGATCGCGGCCTCGAGCGTCACGCGCCAGGGGCCGGCCTCGGGCGTGGCGCGACCTGCGCCGGCCTCGCCGGCGTGGGCCTCGTTCCAGGCGGCGGCGCAGAGCGCGAGGACGGCGGGCGGGAGCCCGGCGACCTCGGCGGGGTCGCCCAGGTCGAGCGCGAAGGCCTTGGTGGCGTCGAGCGTGTTGTTGGAGAACTTGGTCGAGAGCTCCGAGAGGCGCATGGCGACCTGGAGGAAGCGTTCGCGGGCGGCGCCGTCGAGGCCCACGCCGGCGTCCCGCGCGTCGCGGATGGCCGC